>NZ_JBEZKS010000011.1:0-162093 GCF_040651775.1 Streptomyces sp. NPDC048383 | reverse complement strand
CCGCCGTCGCCCTCGCGGGGACCGCCCGCCGGATGGGTGTCGTCAGCGCCGGCTTCGGCGTGCTCGGCGCGGCCGGACCGCTCCTCGGCCGGGCCTTCCACGCTTCGACGCTCCGGGCCGACTACGCCTCGAAGACCTCGTTCAGCAGGAGCTGCTGCTCCGCCTGGTGACGCTTCGCGGAACCGACCGCCGGGGACGAACCGTGCGGACGGGAGATCCGCCGCAGCCGCTCGCCCGCCGGGACCTCCGCGCCGACCGCCAGGTCGAGGTGGTCGATCAGGTTCAGCGCGATGAACGGCCACGCACCCTGGTTCGCCGGCTCCTCCTGCGCCCAGATGTACTTCGCCGCGTTCGGGAACTTGGCGATCTCCGCCTGGAGCTCCGCGCCCGCCAGCGGGTACAGCCGCTCGATGCGGATGATCGCCGTGTCGGTGATGCCGCGCTTCTCCCGCTCGGCCTCCAGGTCGTAGTAGACCTTGCCCGCGCAGAAGACGACCTTGCGGACCGCGTTCGGGTCCACGGTGGCGTCACCGATGACCGGACGGAACGAACCGGTCGTGAACTCCTCCGCCTTCGACGCCGCCGCCTTCAGACGCAGCATCGACTTCGGCGTGAAGATGATGAGCGGCTTGTGGTGCGGGTTGTGGACCTGCCAGCGCAGCAGGTGGAAGTAGTTCGACGGCAGGGTCGGCATCGCGACCGTCATGTTGTCCTGCGCGCACATCTGGAGGAAGCGCTCGGGACGCGCGGACGAGTGGTCCGGGCCCTGGCCCTCGTAGCCGTGCGGCAGCAGCAGCGTGACGCCGGAGGTCTGGCCCCACTTCTGCTCGGCCGAGGAGATGAACTCGTCGACGACGGTCTGCGCGCCGTTGACGAAGTCACCGAACTGGGCCTCCCAGAGGACCAGCGCGTCCGGACGGGCCAGCGAGTAGCCGTACTCGAAGCCCATCGCCGCGTACTCGGAGAGCAGCGAGTCGTAGACGTTGTAGCGGGCCTGGTCGTCCGACAGGTAGAGCAGCGGGGTGTAGTCCTCGCCGGTCTCCCGGTCGATGAGGACCGCGTGGCGCTGGCCGAACGTGCCGCGGCGGGAGTCCTGGCCCGACAGGCGGACCGGGGTGCCCTCCATCAGCAGCGAACCGAAGGCGAGGGTCTCGCCCATGCCCCAGTCGATGGTGCCCTCGTCGATCATCGACGCGCGGCGCTGCAGCTGCGGCAGCAGACGCGGGTGGACGGTGACGTTGTCCGGGATGTTGACCTGGGACTCGGCGATCCGCTTCACCACGTCCTGCGAGATCGCGGTGTTCACCTCGACCGGGAACTCCTGCGCGGTCTGCGCCGGCGTCACCGGGGCGCCGACGGCCGGAGCCGTGGCGGCCTCGCGGACCTCCGCGAAGACCTTCTCCAGCTGGCCCTGGAAGTCCTGGAGCGCCTGCTCCGCCTCTTCCAGCGTGATGTCGCCGCGACCGATGAGGGACTCGGTGTACAGCTTGCGCACCGAGCGCTTCTTGTCGATCAGGTCGTACATCAGCGGCTGCGTGAACGCCGGGTTGTCCGACTCGTTGTGACCGCGACGGCGGTAGCAGATGAGGTCGATGACGACGTCCTTGTTGAACGCCTGACGGAACTCGAAGGCGAGCCGCGCGATGCGGACCACGGCCTCCGGGTCGTCACCGTTCACGTGGAAGATCGGCGCCTCGATCATGCGGGCCACGTCGGTCGCGTACATCGACGAACGCGAGGACTCCGGGGCGGCGGTGAAACCGACCTGGTTGTTGATCACGACGTGGACGGTGCCGCCGGTGCGGTAGCCGCGCAGCTGCGACATGTTCAGCGTCTCGGCGACCACGCCCTGGCCCGCGAAGGCCGCGTCGCCGTGCAGCGCCAGCGGCAGGACGGTGAAGTCCGTACCGCCCTTGTTGATGACGTCCTGCTTGGCGCGGGCGACACCCTCCAGGACCGGGTCCACCGCCTCCAGGTGCGAGGGGTTCGCGACGAGCGAGACCTTGATCTGCTCCCCGTCCAGGCCCGTGAAGGTGCCCTCGGCGCCCAGGTGGTACTTGACGTCGCCGGAGCCGTGCATCGACTTCGGGTCGAGGTTGCCCTCGAACTCGCGGAAGATCTGCGCGTACGACTTGCCGACGATGTTCGCGAGCACGTTCAGCCGGCCGCGGTGGGCCATGCCGATGACGACCTCTTCGAGGCGGGCCTCGGCGGCCGAGTCGATGACGGCGTCGAGCAGCGGGATGACGGACTCGCCGCCCTCCAGCGAGAACCGCTTCTGGCCGACGTACTTCGTCTGCAGGAAGGTCTCGAAGGCCTCCGCCGCGTTCAGCCGGCGCAGGATCCGCAGCTGCTCCTCGCGCTCCGGCTTGGAGTGCGGACGCTCGATGCGGTCCTGGATCCAGCGACGCTGCTTCGGGTCCTGGATGTGCATGAACTCGACGCCGGTGGTGCGGCAGTACGAGTCGCGCAGCACACCGAGGATGTCGCGGAGCTTCATCATCGACTTGCCGGAGAAGCCGCCGACCGCGAACTCGCGCTCCAGGTCCCACAGGGTGAGGCCGTGCTCGGTGATGTCGAGGTCGGGGTGCTTGCGCTGCTTGTACTCCAGCGGGTCGGTGTCGGCCATGACGTGGCCGCGGACCCGGTAGGAGTGGATCAGCTCGAAGACGCGGGCGGCCTTCGTGACGTCGTCGTCGTGCGAGGCGTCGATGTCCCGGTTCCAGCGGACCGGCTCGTACGGGATCCGCAGCGCCTCGAAGACGTCGTCGTAGAAGCCGCTCTCGCCCAGCAGCAGGTTCGCGACGATGCGCAGGAACTCGCCGGAGGCCGCGCCCTGGATGACCCGGTGGTCGTAGGTCGAGGTCAGGGTCATGACCTTGGAGATGCCCAGCTTGTTCAGGGTGTCCTGCGAGGTGCCCTGGAACTCGGCGGGGTAGTCCATGGAGCCGACGCCCATGATGACCGACTGTCCGGGCATCAGGCGGGGCACGGAGTGCACGGTGCCCAGGCCGCCGGGGTTGGTCAGCGAGACGGTGACGCCCGTGAAGTCGTCCATCGTCAGCTTGCCGATGCGGGCCCGACGGACGATGTCCTCGTAGGCCATCCAGAACTCGAAGAAGTTGAGGGTTTCGGCCTTCTTGATGCCGGCGACGACGAGCTGGCGGTCGCCGTTGGGCTTCACCAGGTCGATCGCGAGACCGAAGTTGATGTGCTCCGGCTTGACCAGGGTCGGCTTGCCGTCCTTCTCCGCGAAGGAGTGGTTCATGACCGGCATGGCCTTGATCGCCTGCACCATCGCGTAGCCGATGAGGTGCGTGAAGGAGATCTTCCCGCCCCGGGCGCGCTTGAGGTGGTTGTTGATGACGATGCGGTTGTCGAACAGCAGCTTCACCGGGACGGCGCGGACGGAAGTGGCCGTCGGCACGTCGAGGGAGGCGTTCATGTTCTTGGCGACGGCCGCGGCCGGGCCGCGGAGCGTCACCAGCTCGGGGCCCGTGGGGGCCTCGGCGGAGGGCGCGGCCTTCTGGGCGGCGGGAGCGGCAGCCGGAGCTGCCGGGGCCTGAGGGGAGGGCGCGGCCGGTGCGGCGGCCGGGGCCTGGGAGGTGACAGTCACAGCAGGGGCACCAGAGGGGGTGGCAGGAGCAGGGGCAGGAGCTGACGCGGGCGTGGGCGCGGCGGAGACCGGGGCGGCGGCGCCCGCCGCCCCCGTGGCGGCGTCGGCGGCCTGCGGGCCCCGGGCGGCGGGAGCGGCGGCCTGTGCGGAGGCGCCGTCCGTCGTCGTGGGCTTCTCGGGACTGTCCGACTTCACCGGAGCGACTGCGCCCCCGGGCTTGTAGTCGGCGAAGAAGTCCCACCAGGCCCGGTCGACAGAGTTCGGGTCCTGGAGGTACTGCTGATAGATCTCGTCGACGAGCCACTCATTCGCACCGAAGCCTGAGGCAGGGGTCTTCCCACGCTCTGCTGTTTCGGTCGTGGTGCTCGGGTTACTGGGGGACTGTGGCGACACGGCGGCAACCGCCCTCTTCCGCTTCACAAGGTATGGACAGCGGTGATAAAGGCTACGCCTCCCCGGCCACCCAATGCAGGCCGGGCGGGACTTCCGTCGTGCAGGTCACATCGAACGGCGGGTTTCGCCGCTTGGAATGGCGGGAAACAAGCGCGGTTCGGGTAGCCGACAACCAGGTTGCGGCCTCCGTGGCTTCGCACCCCTGACGACCCCGGGCACATGTGGCCGAGATCATGTCCTTCCCACTCGAACCCTACGTCAAGACGCCGCCGGTGAGCTGCCCGGAAGAGTGACAAGGATTCGGCAACCTCGTGACGATTCGGCCACGCCGATCGCGCCGCCGTGCAGGCCCACGGCCCACTGGGCGATCGCCAGCCCCAACCCGGTGCCGCCGTCGCCGCTCCGGGCGGCCCCCCGGTTGAAGCGCTCGAAGACCCGGTGCCGCTCGGCCTCCGGTATGCCCGGACCCTCGTCCACGACCTCCAGCTCCAGGCTCCCCGGCTCCTCCCCGGCCCGCGCCCGCACCGTGACCCGGCCGTGCGGCGGACTGTGCTTGACCGCGTTGTCGATCAGGTTCGCCACCACCTGGTGCAGCCGCTCCGCGTCCGCGTACGCCGTCAGCACCGGCGGGAACACGTCCAGGTGCAGGTGCACGTCATTACGGGTGTGCCCGCCCGACCCGGTCGTCAGCCCCGGCCGCCCGGCGGCCGCCAACCCCGACTCCTTCAACACCCCCGACAGGTACGGCCACACCTCGAAACGGCGCGCCCGCAACGGCACCACCCCGTTGTCGACCCGGGACAGGTCCAGCAGCGTCTCCACCAACCGGCCCAGGCGCTCCGTCTGCTTCAGCATCGTCCGCATGGTCTCCGGATCGGCGGCCGAAACCCCGTCCACCACGTTCTCCAGCACCGCCCGCAGCGCCGCGATCGGCGTCCGCAGCTCGTGCGAGACGTTCGCGACCAGCTCCTTGCGGTGCCGGTCCACCGCCTCCAGGTCGTCGGCCATCAGGTTGATCGTGGTGGCCAGGTCGCCCAGCTCGTCCCGGCGGCCCGCCCCGCGCACCCGGCGCGTGTAGTCCCCCTGGGAGATCGCCCGCGCCACCCGCGTCATGTCGTCCAGCGGCGCCGTCAGGCCGTGCGCCACGAACTGCGTGATCAGCATCGAGGCGATCACCGAGAACACCGTGATGAACCGCAGCTCGGTGTCGGTGCGCAGCGCCACCAGCAGCAGCCCCGTCGTGATGAACACCGAGACCACGACGAGCGTGCCCAGCTTCGTCTTGATGGAGAACGGCGAGTACGGCCGCAGCCCGCCCGCCGACCGCCCGGCCGGAGCCCGCGTACCGGGCCGGCGGCCGCCCGGCCGACGCTGCGAGGTGCCGCCGCTCATGCCTGGGCCGGGGTCTCCAGGGCGTACCCGACGCCGTGGACCGTACGGATCCGCTCCGCCCCGATCTTGCGGCGCAGCGCCTTGATGTGACTGTCGACCGTACGGGTCCCGGACGCGTCGGCCCAGTCCCACACCTCGGCCAGCAACTGCTCCCGGGACAGCACCGCCCGCGGGGTCCCCGCCAGGCACACCAGCAGGTCGAACTCCGTCGGCGTCAGGTGCACGTCCTCCGCCTGCACCCGGACCCGGCGCTGCGCGTGGTCGATCTCCAGGTCGCCCAGGCGCAGGGTCGCCCCGCGCGGGGCGTGCGCGGCCAGCGTGGCCCGCTCCACCCGCCGCAGCAGTACGTGGACCCGCGCCGCCAGCTCCCGCATGGAGAACGGCTTCGTCATGTAGTCGTCGGCCCCGACCCCGAGGCCCACCAACATGTCGGTCTCGTCGTCCCGGGCGGTCAGCATCAGCACCGGAACCGGCCGCTGCGCCTGGACCCGGCGGCACACCTCCAGCCCGTCGAAGCCGGGCAGCATGACGTCCAGGACCAGCAGCTCGGGCAGCCAGCTCTCGGCCGCGGCGACCGCCGCCGGACCGTCGTACGCCGTCTGCACCTGGAAGCCCTCGGCGCGCAGCCGGGCCGAGATGGCGTCGGCGATGGTGCGGTCGTCCTCGACCACGAGCACGCGCCGTTGGGCGCCCGGGGTGGCCGCGGCGCCCGTGTGGGTGGTGTGTGTCTGTTCCATGTCCCGCCCCTGAAGATCCCGCGTGATGGGGTGCAGCGTAGAGGAGCCACCGGCCTGCGGCTATGCACGGTTCGGACAGGGAGCACCGGGACGCGACCACCGCCGCGGCCCGTCGCGGGGGAGGCGGGGGCCGTGCGCGCGGCCCTTCCCGGGCCCCGGGGGTCCCGCCCGGCGGCCGGCCGCCGGTGACGTACCTCTCACCGGGCGGGGCCGTGCGTCAGGGTGACGGCTCGAAGGGCGGCAGTCGGTCCAGGACCGTCGTCAGGCCCGGGGTCAGCGAGGACTGGTCGGAGCTGACCTCCGTGCGACCGTGGACGAAGGCGTACACGAAGCCGTCGTAGACGGGCCGGTCGGCCGTCGCGACCCGGGGCAGCCGCGGCAGATCGGCCTCCCGGAGCGCGCCGCGCAACGCCTCCAGCGCGGCCGGCGCCAGCTTCCCGGCTCCCTCGGGGCGGCCCTGCCCGTCCTGGCGGGCCCAGGAGCCGTCGCCCTCGACGACCAGCGTGTGGGTCCGGCCGGCGTAGCCGCCGGTACGGGAGACCCGCAGCAGGGTCGCGGTGGCGGGGGGCGGGACGCTGCTCGGGGAAGGTGCCCGGCCGGCGGTGGGGGCGGCCGGGGCGCTCGCGGCGGGCTTCGGGTCGGGGACGGCGCCCGGATCCGGGTCCGCGCCCGAGGCACAGCCGGCGAGGGCCGCTGCTCCCAGCACCAGCACCAGCACCCGCACCCGCACCAGCGGCGCCGGCGACGGCGACGCGGTGCGCGCCGGTCGTGCCGGTGGCCTCGTCCTTCGGAACGCTCGCACACCCACCTCCGCGGGTCTCGGCCCCGACCCCGAGTATGGAGTGCCCACCGCCCCGTCCGAAAGCATCCGGAGGCCGTCATCCGCCGCATCGCCCCCTGGCGCGTGGTCCCCGCGACCGTGGCCCTGCTCCTCGGCCTGTGGGGACTGCGGCGCGGCCCCGGCGGCGGCAGCATGTGGCGCGACGAATCCGTCACCTGGCAGGTGGCCCACCGGCCCCTGACCGGCCTGTGGGAACTCCTCGGGCAGGTCGACGCCGTCCACGGCCTGTACTACCTGCTGATGCACGGGGTGTTCGCCCTCGGGGACGGCGGCCCGTGGGCGCTGCGGCTGCCCTCGGTCGCCGGCACGGCCCTCGCCGCCGCCGGAGTGGCCGCGGTCGCTCACCGGGCGGCGGGCGAGCGGGCCGCGCTGTGGGCCGGAACCGCCTACGCCGTTCTGCCGCCCGTGCAGATGTACGCGCAGGAGGGGCGCTCGTACGCGCTCGTCGCGGCCGCCGTGATCTGGGCGACCCACCTGATGCTGCGCGGGCGGTGGACCGCGTACGCGGTCGTGCTGCTCCTCGGCTGCTGGCTGCACGAGTTCGCCGTCCTCGCGCTGCTCGCCCACGCCCCGGTCGCCCGGCACGCGCGCGGCTGGCGGTGGAGCGCCGCCGCCGTCCTCGCCGGCCTGCTGCCGCTCGCGGTGGTCAGCGCCCGGCAGGCGCAGCAGCAACTGGGCTGGCTCGGCCGGCCGTCGTGGCAGGACTGGGCGGCGTACGGGGTCCTCACGGCCGCCGTGCTGCTGCTCGCGCGGAAGGCCCCGGCGGGCGAACGGGACCTCGTACGGGTCGCCGTGCCGCTCGCGCTGCTCCCGCCCGGGCTGCTGATGGCCGTCTCGCTCGTCCACCCCTGGTACGTCGACCGGTACGTCCTCTACTCCCTGACCGGCCTCGCCCTGCTCGCCGGGGCGCGGCTCGCGCGGCCGCGGGGGGTGGTGCCGTGGCTGCTGGTGGCCGTGCTGGCCGTGCCGTTCGGGACGTGGTCGGCGTGGCTGCGGACCCCGGACAGCCGCAAGGACGACGTCCTCGCGGTTGCCGCCGCCGTCCGGGAGCGGGCCCGGCCGGGGGACGCCGTCCTGTTCATGCCGTCCCGGCGGCGGGAGTGGCTGCTGTCCTCGCCCGACGCGTACGAGGGCCTGCGCGACGTGGCCCTGGACCGCGGCCCGGCCGACTCGCGCAGCCTCCAGGGCACCGAGCGCACCGCGGCCGCCGTCCGCGCCGCGCTGGCCGCCTCCCCCCGGGTGATCGCCTTGCTGGACCCGGCCGGCCAGCCCCTGGACCCCTACCCGCACGAAGCCGCCAAGCGCGAAACCCTGGCGTCCTCCTTCACCCTGTGCTCGATGACCCCGGTCCGCGGCGCCCGCATCGCGGTGTACGCCCACCCGGGCAGCTGCGACTGAACCAGGGGCGCGGGGGCGCGGGGCGCGCCGGAGGGGGGCGGGTGGCCGCGGCAGCCGGGCCGTGCCGGCGGGGGCGGGCGCCCCGGGCGGCGCCACCCGTGCGGAGTCGGGGCGGCTCCGTGGGGTGGCCGTCCGGGCCGGGGAGGGTGTCTGCGGGGGGCGCGCGCGTCCCGGGCCGGGCCGAGGAGGCCACCCCCGACTCGGCCCGGCGGAACCCGGGGCGGCGCCACCCGTGCGTCCCCGGGCCCGCGCCGCGGGGCGGCGGTACGGCGCCGGCCGCCCGGGCCGACTCCGGGCGGTCGGGCCGACTCCGGGCGGTCGGGGCCCGGTTCGAAGGCGGGGGCCCGTCCGGGCGGGGTGGGGGCGCGGAGCACCGGTGCTCGGGGTTGCCGCCGGCCGGTGCGGTCGGCGGTGGTGGCGCCGGGGTGGGGTGGTGTGGGTGGGGGGAGGGGGAGAGGGTGCGGAGACGGCGGAAAACTGCGCGACCGGGCGGGCGTTGGGCGCGAGGATGACCCGGTCATGCCGTGCGGCGGCCCTGTTCCGTCGCCGTGTCCCGCCGAGCCTTCGGAGTTGCCCATGCCGCCGTCAGCGGAACCCGTGCCCACCCCTCCCGCCGCCCGGACCGGCGTCGACGCGTTGCCCGGGCCCCTCGTCGGGGCGGGATGGGTCGAGGAGCGGCTCGGTGGGAGCGGGCTGGTGCTCCTCGACGCCTCCGTCGGGGCCCACCGGGGAGCGGAGCGTCGGATTCCGGGAGCGCGGCCCTTCGACCTCGACGGTGCCCTGTCCGACCACACCGGCGCCGCCCCGCACACGATGCCCGGCCCCGAGGAGTTCGCCGCGGCGATGCGCGGCCTCGGCGTGGACGACACCGACACCGTGGTCGTCTACGACGGCGCCGGGATCTACTCCAGCGCCCGCGCCTGGTGGATGCTGCGCGCGATGGGCTTCGACCGGGTCGCCGTCCTGGACGGCGGCCTACCCGCCTGGACGGCCGCCGGCCTGCCCGTCGAGGAGACGGCGCCCGCGTACGACGGCCCGCCCGGCTCCTTCACCCCCCGGCCGCGCCCCGGGCTGGTGGTGGACGCCGACACCGTCGCGAAGGCCCTGACCGACCCCGCCGCGACGGTGTTCGACGCCCGCACCCGGGGCCGCTTCGCCGGAACCGCCCCCGAGCCGCGCGCGGGCCTGCGCGGCGGCCACATGCCGGGAGCGGTGAACCTCCCCTTCGGGGAACTCCAGCGCCCCGACGGGCTGATGCTCCCCGAGGCCGAACTCCGCGCCGCCTTCGCGCCGCTGACCGGGAGCGCCGAGCGGCTCTACTTCAGCTGCGGATCCGGGGTCACGGCCTGCGTCCTCGCCCTCGGCGCCTCGCTGGCCGGGTACCGGGACCTGGCGGTGTACGACGGCTCGTGGAGCGAGTGGGGCGACCCCGCCGGTGGCCGTCCGGTGGCACCCGCCACCCCACCGACCGGCTGACCGAGCCCGCGAACGTGCACCCCGCCCCCGCACCCGAACCCGCCCCCACCGCCCCGAAGCCGTGCGCACCGGCGGTGGCCCCGCCCCTCGGGGACGCGCCCGCCGGCGGATGCGGGGGAGCGTCCGGGCTCCGAGGATGGGAGGCGGTGCGCCCGCTGCCGGGTGTCCGGCGGCGGGGCCGGCCCTGCCTCGGGGACCCCGGCTCCCGGTCCCGGGCCCGCTGCCGAAGCGGCCCGCCACGGTCCCGTCCGCCCCCCGGGGGGATAGCCCCACCCCCGGCCCGGGTACCGGCACCAGCGTGGTGGGCGGGGGCGGTCGACAGACTTGGCGCATGGCATCCGACACCGCATCAGCCCTGCTCGCCCGTAAGACGGTCGGCGCCACGGCCGCCGCCGTGCTGCTCCTGCTCGCGGGGTGCTCCCTCGACGACATCGGGGTGAAGACGTCCACCAAGTCCGTCGCCGCCGACGCCACCGTCACCGAGGCGGTCACGGCCGTCGAGGTCGCCGACGGGCGGAGCGGTTCCGTCGAGGTGACGGCCGGCGCCGGGCCCGGGGTCGTCGTCCACCGGACCGTGCACTACCGCGGGGACACCGCGCCCGTGCCGGGGCAGCGGGTGACGGACGGGGTCCTCACCTTCACCACCGGTTGTTCGGAGACCTGCTGGGTCGACTACCGCCTGGAGGTTCCCGCCGCCGCGAAGGTCAAGGTCGGCAGCAGCAGCGGCCGCATCACGGTGACGGGCGTCGCGGCCGCGGAGCTGACCTCGGATTCCGGGGACGTGCGGGCCGATCGGATCGCGGGCCCGTTGAAGGTCCGTACGTCCTCCGGCTCGATCAACGCCGCCGACCTGGCCGGCCCGGAGGCCGACGTCCGCTCCGAATCCGGCGACGCCCGTCTGGGCTTCAGGGCCGTCCCGGTCTCGGTGAGCGCCGTCACCACCTCGGGCGACGTCACGCTGCGCGTCCCGCGTGCCCCGTACCAACTCTCCGGCTCCAGCACCTCCGGCGACCGCGACATCACCCTGCCCCACGCCCCCGCCGCGCCCTCCCGGCTGCGCCTCGAAACGACATCGGGCGACATCGAGGCCTCCGCCCTGACCTGAGGCTCCGGGGCCGACCCACCGAGCGGGGCAGCGCCCGGACCCGACACCCGGACGTCCGTTCGCCCCCGGCGAACGGGGGGTGGGGAACATTGGGGGGCTCACGTGCATTGAGTCGGCATAGCTCAAGTTCACTGCCGGAGGGAACATCATGGCTTCGACGTCCGTATCGCTCACCCTGCCCGTGCTGCCGCTGGACGACGAAGTCGTGCTGCCCGGGATGGTCGTTCCGCTGGACCTGTCCGACGCCGAGGTGCGCGCCGCCGTGGAGGCCGCGCAGGCCGCGGCCGGGTCGGGGAGCGGCAAGCCCCGGGTGCTGCTGGTGCCCAGGATCGACGGGACGTACGCGGGCACCGGCGTGCTCGGCACCGTCGAGCAGGTCGGTCGGCTCTCCGACGGGGACCCCGGCGCCCTGATCCGGGGCCGGGGCCGCGTCCGCATCGGCGCCGGGACCACCGGGCCGGGCGCCGCCCTGTGGGTCGAGGGCGAGAGCGTCGACGAGCAGGAGCCCGAGCCGCTGCCCGGCGCCGTCGCCGAACTGGTCACCGAGTACAAGGCGCTCGCCACCAGTTGGCTCAAGAAGCGCGGCGCCTGGCAGGTCGTCGACCGGGTGCAGCAGATCGAGGGCGTCTCCGCGCTCGCCGACAACTCCGGCTACTCGCCGTTCCTGACCGTGGCCCAGAAGGTCGAGCTGTTGGAGACCGTCGACCCGGTCGCCCGGCTCCGCCTCGCCGTCCGCCGGCTCAGCGACCACCTCGCCGAACAGGACGTCGCCGAGTCCATCGCCAAGGACGTGCAGGACGGGGTCGACAAGCAGCAGCGCGAGTTCCTCCTGCGCCGCCAGCTGGACGCGGTCCGCAAGGAACTGCGCGAACTCAACGGGGAGAACGGCGGGAAGGACGGCGAGGAGACCGACGACTACCGGGCCCGCGTCGAGGCCGCCGACCTGCCCGAGAAGGTCCGCGAGGCCGCGCTCAAGGAGGTCGAGAAGCTCGAACGGTCCAGCGACCAGAGCCCGGAGGGCTCCTGGATCCGGACCTGGCTCGACACCGTCCTCGAACTGCCCTGGAACGAGCGCACCGAGGACGCCTACGACATCCGCGGCGCCCGCGCGGTCCTCGACGCCGAGCACGCCGGGCTGAGCGACGTGAAGGACCGCATCACCGAGTACCTCGCCGTGCGCAAGCGCCGCGGCGAGCGCGGCCTGGGCGTCATCGGCGGCCGCCGCGGCGGGGCCGTACTGGCCCTCGTCGGGCCGCCCGGTGTCGGAAAGACCTCGCTCGGCCAGAGCGTCGCGCACGCCATGGGCCGCGAGTTCGTCCGCGTCGCCCTCGGCGGCGTACGGGACGAGGCCGAGATCCGCGGCCACCGCCGGACCTACGTCGGCGCGCTGCCCGGCCGGATCGTCCGCGCCATCAAGGAGGCCGGGTCGATGAACCCCGTCGTCCTCCTCGACGAGATCGACAAGGTCGGCTCCGACTTCCGCGGCGACCCGGCCGCGGCCCTCCTCGAAGTCCTCGACCCGGCGCAGAACCACACCTTCCGCGACCACTACCTGGAGGTGGAACTGGACCTGAGCGACGTGGTCTTCCTGGCCACCGCCAACGTCCTGGAGGCCGTCCCGGAGGCGCTGGCCGACCGGATGGAAATCGTCCGCCTCGACGGGTACACCGAGGACGAGAAGGTCGTCATCGCCCGCGACCACCTCCTGCCCCGCCAGCTGGAGCGGGCCGGACTCGCCGCCGACGAGGTCGCCCTGGAGGACGCGGCGCTGCGCCGGCTCGCCGGCGAGTACACCCGCGAGGCCGGCGTGCGCACCCTGGAGCGGTCCCTGGCCCGGCTGCTGCGCAAGGTGGCCGCCCAGAACGAACTGGGGGAGCGGGACCTGCCGCTCACCGTGGGCCCCGACGACCTGCGGGGGCTCATCGGCCGGCCGCACCACGTCCCCGAGTCCGCGCAGGACCCGGCCGAGCGGCGCACCGCCGTACCCGGCGTGGCCACCGGCCTCGCCGTGACCGGGGCCGGCGGGGACGTGCTGTTCGTCGAGGCCTCGCTCGCCGACCCCGAGACCGGGGCCGCCGGGCTCACCCTGACCGGCCAGCTCGGCGACGTCATGAAGGAATCGGCGCAGATCGCGCTCAGCTTCCTGCGCTCGCACGGCGCCGAACTGGAACTGCCCGTCGCCGACCTGAAGGACCGGGGCGTCCACATCCACTTCCCGGCGGGCGCGGTGCCCAAGGACGGCCCCAGCGCCGGCATCACCATGACGACGGCCCTCGCCTCGCTGCTGTCCGGCCGGCAGGTCCGCACCGACGTGGCGATGACCGGCGAGGTCTCCCTGACCGGACGGGTCCTGCCCATCGGCGGGGTCAAGCAGAAGCTGCTGGCCGCGCACCGGGCCGGATTGACCACGGTGATCATCCCGAAGCGGAACGAGGCCGACCTGGACGACGTCCCGGCCGAGGTACTGGAGGGGCTGGAGGTGCACCCGGTGACGGACGTACGCCAGGTCCTGGAACTGGCCCTCGCGCCCGCGGAGGTCTCCTTCACCAAGGCCGCCTGACCGGCCGCCCGACCGAGGGCCCGACCGACCCTTCTGCCGGCCGCCCGACCGAGGGCCCGGGAACCGCTCCGGCGGGGCCCCGGGCCCTCGCCGCGTCCGCTACGAAATACTGGGGCCCCGCGCCGCGGGTCTCGAACAAGGGGTCGGCGGCGCCCCGGCGGCGCCCACGGGCCCAGCTACAGAAATGCCACACACCACCGATGGGAGCGGACGTGCACGGAAGCGAAGACCAGGAGTTCCTCGCCCTGGAGCGGGAGCTGTCCGTCTTCCTCCGGCGCGCCCGATCCTCCTCCGGGGAGATGGCCCGCGCCCTGCACCCGGAGCTGGAGCCGGCCGCCTACGGACTCCTCGTCCGGCTGGAGGCGGCCGGCCGGCAGCGGGCCACCGAACTCGCCGCCTACTTCGGGGTCGGCAAGGCCACCATGAGCCGCCAGCTGCGCGCCCTGGAGGTCCTGGGCCTGGTCGCCCGCGAGCCGGACCCCGCCGACGGCCGCGCCTTCCTCGTCGGACTCACCGAGGAGGGCCGGGAGCGCTTCCTGCGGGTCCGCGGCGCCCGCCGCGAGCAGTACATGCGCAAGCTGGCGGACTGGGACCGGGGCGAGGTCGCGGAGCTGGCCCGACTCCTGCGCCAGCTCAACTCCGGTGAGGAGTAGCCCCGCCCGCCGCGCACCCCCGCGCAGGCCGTCCACCCTCGCGCACGCCGTGCACCCCGCGCACGCCGTGCACCCCGCGCACCCCCCGCACCCGACCCCGACGGACGGCGCGCCCGCCCGGCCGGCCCCGCCCCGCTACAGCTCCGCGTAGACCGCCGAGGCGTCGTCGTGCCGCTTGTACCGGGCTGTCGGGCGCAGCGGATCGGACTCGATCTCCCGTACCCGCCCGATCAGTCCTTCGGCGCCCTCCTTGCGCAGCACGTCCAGGCAGGCCGCCCAATCGCCCTCCCCGAACGTGTCCGTCCAGCGGCTCGCCCCGTCCGTGAGCGCGGCCACCGCCACGACCTCCTCGCGCGGGGTGCGCCCGGTGACGGCCCGGCCGGCGGCCGCCGGGTCCGCGGCCGCCGTCCAGAAGCCGCCCTCGGCGTTGCGCAGCGCGTCCGTCGCCGCGACCGACGCCAGGACCTCGCGCGGGATCCGGTCCAGCCGGTCGTCGAGCACCGCCGCGACCCCGCCGTCCGCCCCGCGGAGCAGGAGCACCGAGTCCGACAGCACGAGGTGTTCCACCCAGGACCCGTCCCAGCGGGCCATCACGACCGTCGCCTGGGGGGTCCGTACGTGAGAAAGGTCACAGGATTCCCGGTGGGCGTCGGCGGTGTCGGCGATGGCCCGCGCCAGGATCCGGTCCAGCGGCATGTCCCGCCGCGATCCGGACAGTTCGGTCAATCGGCCGCCGAGTCGCGCCGAGAACCACGGCACGCCGTGCACGCACCCGTCGCCGCCGCCCGGCGGGGTGACCCCGTCCAGCACCACCAGGACGCCGCCGCCCGAAGCGGGCGCCGAGGCCGACAGCCAGTCCTCATTGGGGCGTTCCGGGTCGCCGGGGGCCGTGGCGAGGTCGATGCGCATGGGGGCATTCTGCCCGCCGGGGCCGCCGCGGGACCCCGGCGTGAGCCCCCGTGCGCCAAGAGGTCCGTACCAATGCGAGGGAGGGGCGCCCGCCATCGACGGCCCACCCGTCGGCGGGTCCGCGCGATGTGGGCGGGCATAGTGCCAAAGCCCGGCTCGATCTTTCAACCACCTGTCCACGGGCGTCCCCTGGCACGGGGTGCCCGAGTTGGTCGGCCAGTCCTCCTTGATGTTCACTCCTTCGAGTGGCCGGGTGGGCGATGTGCGGCTCTCTTCGCATCACACTGCAAAGGTCTGAGGCGGTACGAGGAGGCAGGGGGCGTTTACTTGTTGACCGGCCGTTACCTCGGCCACACGAGTAGACGAGCACGAGCACACGTACAGGATTGCGAGCACCGGTGCAGAAGAAGCGGTCTCGGAAGAACGGCACCGCCAGCGCCGACGGACCCGCCAAGGCAGGACGGCGCGTACGCGTCCGCCGCAGGCTGGTCATCGGTGTGGCAGTCGCCGGACTCACCGTCCTCGCGGCCGGCGCACCCGCCGTCGTCTCCGCCACGAGGGAACTGAACGACTCACAACGCCTGGTCACCCTCGCGGAGCAGACCGGGCACACCCTCACCCTCACCCACCTCCTGGGCGACGAGCGCGACGCCGTCGTCGAGTACGTGGCCAAGGGCCGGCCCGGCGCCGGCAAGGGTTCCGTCGACGAGCGCACCGCCCGCACCGACCGGCAACTCGCCGAGGTCCGGACCGAGGCCGACGAGGAACTCGCGCGCGCCCTCGGCAAGGTCCGGGCCGTCCGCGCCGAGGCCGTCGACGGCAAGGGCACCGCCCTCGCCGCCCACCAGGCCTACGCGGCCGTCCTCGCCGAACTCCTCGCCCCCGGCGACCGGCTCGTCGAACTCACCCCGCCGCGCGCCGAGGCCGCCCTGGCCACCACGCGCCCCCTGGTCCCCCTCGGCCGCGCCGTGGAACAGGCCTCGGCCACCCGTGGACTGCTGCTCGCCGCGCTGGCCGTCCCCCGCGGCGAGCAGCCCCCCAACGCCGCGGTCGTGGACGAACTCACCACCTCCGCGCAGCGCTCCCGCGTCCGGGAACAGGCCGCCCTCGACGACTTCGCGCGCACGGCCCGGCCCGACGTACGGGAGACGCTCGCCGTCACCGTCACCGGCCCCGAGGTCAAGACCGCCGACGACTTCCTCAAGCGGCTCACCGACCGGCCCACGCTGACCCCCGCCGACCGCAAGGTCGACGCAGGCGCCGTCGGCGCCGCGCTCACCGCCCGCATCGACCGCATGCGGTCCGTGGAATCCACCCTCGCGGGCACCCGCGCCACCGCCCTCGCCACCCAGCGCGACGACGACGTGACCCGCCTGGAACTCGTCGTCGCCGTACTCGGCGTGCTGTTCCTCTTCGTCATCGGCTTCTCCACCGCCATCGCCCGCTCCCTCACCCGGCCGCTGTCCGTCCTGCGCCGCGGCGCGGAACGGCTGGCGACCGCGGAGGGCTCGGTGGAGCCGGTGCGCTTCACCGGCCGCAACGACGAGTTCGCCGAGGTCGTCCGCCACCTCAACGCGGTGCGCGACCAGACGGTCTCCCTGCACACCCGGATCGCCGGACTCGACGCCGACCGCCGCCGCCTCATCGGCCGCAACGAGGCCCTCGCCTCGGGCCGCGAGGCAGTGGAGAAGGAACTCGCCGAGCTGCGCGCCGGCCTCGAAGAGCACCGCCGCAACATGTCGACCACCTCGGTCTCCCTGTCGCTGCGGACCCTGGGCCTGGTGGAGCGGCAGCTCGCCGTCATCGAGGAGCTGGAGTCCAAGGAGGGCGACCCGGACCGGCTCGCCACCCTCTTCAAGCTGGACCACCTCGCG
The DNA here is from genome assembly GCF_040651775.1 of Streptomyces sp. NPDC048383. Taxonomy (NCBI): domain Bacteria; kingdom Bacillati; phylum Actinomycetota; class Actinomycetes; order Kitasatosporales; family Streptomycetaceae; genus Streptomyces; species Streptomyces sp. NPDC048383. The sequence continues at coordinate 145,139 of NZ_JBEZKS010000011.1, read as the reverse complement.
ACGGTGATGCGCCGCCACAACGAGAACCTGCTGGTCCTCGCCGGACAGGAACACGGCCACGGCCAGAGCCTGCCCGTGCCACTCGTCGACGTCATGCGGGCGGCCGTCAGCGAGATCGAACGCTACGAACGCGTCGAGTTGGCCGCCCTGCCCTCGTACACGCAGGTCGCCGGGCACGCCGCCGACGACATCTCGCACGTCCTGGCCGAACTCCTGGAGAACGCGACGACGTTCTCGCCTCCGGACGCCAAGGTGAAGGTCTCCGGCCGGCTCCAGGACTCCGGCGAAGTGGTCCTGTCCGTCGTGGACTGCGGCATCGGGGTCACCGAGGACCGCCTGGAGTCCCTCAACGCCCGGCTGGCCAGCCCCGAGGCCTACGACGAGGAACCGGAGGCCGAACACGGCCTCGGCCTCGGACTGTACGTCGCCGGCCGACTCGCCGCCCGCCACGGCGTCACGGCCGAGCTGCGCGCCGCCCGCCACGGCGGCACCGAGGCCCTGGTCGTCGTGCCGCGGGGGCTGCTGCCCGCCGGCGCCCCGGCCACCGCCGTCCACAGCCTGGCCGAACCGGGCCTGCCCGCGTTCCAGCTGCCCGGAGTGGTCGCCGAAGCCAACGAGAACACCCTGCGGCCGCGGCTGCGGCCCCGGCACGACGGCGCGGAGACCGCCGCGCCCGCCCAACTGACCGACCCCGACCCGGCGGGCGCCGTGGAGGCGCCCGCCCGGGTGGTCCCGCTCGCCGAGGCCTTCGACACGGAGCCCGCCGGTACGGAGAGCACCGCTACGGAGAGCACCGGTACGGAGACGGTCGAAGCGGAGACCGGCGGTACGGAGGCCGCCGAGAGCGGCGCCTTCGACACCACGGCCTTCGACACCACGGCTTTCGACGCCGCGTTCGCCGAGCCGGTGTTCGCCGACACGGAGCCGACCGCCCGGGCCCTGACCGACGCGGACGCCGGCCACGCCACCGACGCCGGTGAGGGCTTCGCGGGCTTCGACGCCGGGGAACTGCCCCCCGCCGAGCAGGTCTTCACGGCCTCCGCCCCGCAGCCCGCGCCGGGCGAGCGGGCCGACGCGGACACCCCCGTACGGGTGGTCCCGCTGGCCGAGGCCTTCGACGCCGACGAGCCCGCGGAGCTGCCGCCCGCCGAGCAGGTCTTCACGGTGCCCGCCCCGGCCGCCGAGGCGCCGGACGCGCCCGGAGCGGGCGAGGAACTCCTCGCGCGGGTCGTCGCCGACGCCGACGCGGACGCCTTCACGGTGGCGGACCCCGACCCGCAGGGCCCCGGTCCGGACGCCGACGCCGCCGCGCGGGTCTCCGTACCGGACGAAGGACTGTCGCTCCTCGCACAGCCCTACACCGTCCCCGCCCCCGACGCCGAACAGGGCGCGCACCGGCGGGCCGACGCCGAGGAGCACTTCGTCCCGCGTCAAGGCAGCCACCCCGGGCACGAGAGCGCCCCCAGGCGCCCCGTCACCGAGGCCGTCACCGACAAGGGACTGCCCAAGCGCACCCCGCGCGCCTCCGCCGGCCCGGCACGCCCCGCCGAGACCCGGACCGCCGAGACCCGCACCGAACCCCACCGGGTGGACGCCGAGGAACTGCGCCGCCGACTCGGCGGTTTCTACCAGGGCGCCCAGGACGGGCGGCGCGTCGTCGCCGCCGAACTCGCCCAGGACCAGTATCAGGATCAGGACCAGGACCAGGACCAGGACGGTACGCAGGACCAGGGGCAGGGGCGCACCGACCAGGGGGACACCGCACAGGAGGCACGCACATGACCGCGCCCAGTACGTACGGACTGAGCACCCAGGCCCGCAACCTGCAGTGGCTGCTGACCGACCTCGTCGAGGAGGTGCCCGGCGTCAACTCCGTCGCCGTCGTCTCCTCCGACGGCCTCCTGCTGCTCTCCTCCGAGCCCGCGGAGGCCCCGCAGGACCGGCCCAGGGGCCCCCGCGGCGCCTCGGCCGACCTCGCCACCATCGTCTCCGGACTCGGCAGCCTCACCACCGGCGCCGCGGCCCTGATGGAGCTCGGCGCCGTCAAGCAGACCATGGTGGCCATGGAGAACGGCTCCGTCTTCGTCATGGCCATCAGCGACGGCTCCCTGCTGGGCGTGCACGCCACGCCCGACTGCGACATGAGCGTCGTCGCCTACCACATGGCCCTGTTCGTCGGCCGCGCCGGCCACGTCCTGACCCCCGAAGTCCGCAGTGAGCTGCGCCAGTCGATGGAGAACACACCGTGAGGAGTACGGCCTCCGACCGGCTTCCGATACGCGGCGCCGACCGCCGCCCCGCCCGCGTCCGCCCGTACTCCCTCACGGGCGGTCGCACCCGCTTCACGCAGGTCCTGCTCGTGGAGACGTTCGTCGCCGCGCTGGACACCGACACGGCCGCGACGACCGACCGCACGCCGGAGATGCGCGCCATCGTCGAGGTGTGCCGCCGCATGCGCACCATCGCCGAGATATCCGCCCTGCTCGGACTTCCGCTGGGCGTCGTCCGCGTCCTGGTCAGCGACCTCGCCGACCAGGGTCGCGTACGCGTCTACGGCACGGGGCACGGCACCGGCCGTCCCGAACGCGCACTGCTCGAAAGGGTGCTCAGTGGTCTTCGCCGTCTCTGACCCGGCCGCCCTCGTGGACGACGAGCCCGTACGGCCCTGGCAGTACGACCGCTCGCGCGCGCCCGTCGCCGTCAAGGTGCTCGTCGCCGGCGGCTTCGGCGTCGGCAAGACGACCTTCGTGTCCTCCCTCTCCGAGATCACCCCGCTGCGCACCGAAGCGGTCATGACCGAGGCGGGCAGCCCCACCGACGACCTGACCGGAACCCCGGACAAGCGCACCACGACCGTCGCCATGGACTTCGGCCGCGTCACCCTCGCCGACGACCTCGTGCTGTACGTGTACGGGACGCCGGGCCAGGAACGCTTCTGGTTCATGTGGGACGACCTGGTGCGCGGCGCCATCGGCGGCCTCGTGCTGGCCGACACGCGCCGCCTGCGCGACTGCTTCCCGGCCCTCGACTACTTCGAGAGCTGCGGCCTGCCGTACGCCGTCGCCGTCAACCACTTCGAGGGCTCCCACGCGTACGCGCCCGAGGACGTGCGCGAGGCGCTGTCGCTCCCGCCCGGGGTGCCCGTTCTGATCATGGACGCGCGGCGCCGGGAGTCGGTCGTCGAGTCCCTGCTGACCCTGGTGGGCCACGCGTTGGACGAGACGCCCGAATAGGGTCGTCGGGCGGGGCCGGTCCGTCCCGTCCGTTCGTACGGTCCGGCCGCCCGTCCGATCCGTTCGTCCGATCCGTTCGTCCGTCCGGTTCCACGCCGGGCCCGTACGCCCTTACGGCCCCGCCGGTCCGGTGCTATACCGTCCCCGTCCGCACGGTCCCCACAGCCCGAATTGAGAACGTGAGATGCGCAAGATACTTGTCGTAGGAGCCGGCCAGTCCGGCCTCCAGCTCGCCCTCGGCCTCCAGGCGAAGGACTACGAGGTCACCCTCATGTCCAACCGGACGGCGGACGAGATCCGTACCGGACGGGTCATGTCCACGCAGTGCATGTTCGACACCGCGCTGCAGCACGAGCGGGACCTCGGGATCAACTTCTGGGAGCGGCAGGCCCCGAGGATCCAGGGGCTCGGCGTCTCGGTCGCCGCTCCCGACGGCTCCCGCCCCATCGACTGGCTCGGCCGCCTCAAGGGCCACGCCCAGTCCGTCGACCAGCGCGTGAAGATGGCCGGCTGGCTCGACACGTTCACGCAGCGCGGCGGCCAGCTGGTCATCCACGGCGCGTCCGTCGCCGACCTCGACTACTTCTCCCGCACGTACGACCTCGTCCTCGTCGCCGCCGGCAAGGGCGAACTCGTCTCGATGTTCGGACGCAACCCGGCGCGTTCCCCCTACGACGCCCCGCAGCGCGCCCTGGCCGTCGCCTACGTGCACGGACTCGGCCCGCGCCCCGAACACCCGGACACCGAAGCGGTCCGCTGCAACCTGGTGCCCGGCGTCGGCGAACTCTTCGTCATGCCGACCCTCACCACCTCCGGCCGCGCCGACATCCTCTTCTGGGAGGGCGTCCCCGGCGGCCCGCTCGACGTCTTCAAGGGCGTGAACGACCCCTCGGAGCACCTCGCGCTGACGCTGGACCTCATGAAGACGTACACGCCCTGGGAGCACGCCCGTGCGACCGAGGTCGAACTGACCGACGCGGGCGGCACCCTCGCCGGCCGGTACGCCCCGGTGGTCCGCAATCCGATCGGCCGGCTCCCCGGCGGCGGCCTCGTCCTCGGCGTCGCCGACGTGGTCGTCGCGAACGACCCGATCACCGGACAGGGCTCGAACTCCGCCGCCAAGTGCGCCGCCTCGTACCTCTCCTCGATCCTCATGCACGGGGACGACCCGTTCGACGAGGCATGGATGAAGGCGACGTTCGACAAGTACTGGTTCACCACCGGCAAGCCGGTGACCCAGTGGACGAACGCCATGCTGGGCGTCCCCCCGGAGCACGTGCTGAACCTGATCGGTGCGGCCGGGCAGCTCCAGCCGGTGGCGGACCGCTTCGCCAACGGCTTCGACAACCCGGCCGACTTCGACGGCTACTTCTACGACCCCGAGGACGCGGCCGACTACCTCGCCGAGGTCGGCGCGGCCGCCGGCTCCGCCGCCGGTTCGGCTTCCTCCACCGCGTCCGGAGCCTCCTCCGCCGAGTAACCGGCATCGCCCCCCGCCGTCGCGGCCGCCGGCAGCGGCGGCGGGGTGAACTCCGCCAACGGAGTCCCCTCCGGATCCGGCCGCACCGCCCCCAGCAGCGGGTTCGCCGCGATCGGCGACACCTTCACGGCTGCCCCCGGACGCGGCGCCTGGATCACCTTGCCGTCACCGACGTACAGCGCCACGTGCGTCGCCTTCGGGAAGTACACCACCAGGTCCCCCGGCCGCAGCCGGTCCAACGGCACCTTCGGCAGCCGCGCCCACTGCTCCTGACTGGTACGGGGGATCGACCGCCCGGCGTGCTCCCAGGCCTTCGACGTCAACCCGGAACAGTCGAACGACCCCGGCCCCTCGGCACCCCACACGTACGGCTTGCCGATCTGTGCCGTCGCGAACCCCAGGGCGGCGCCACCCGCCGCCGTAGGCGTACCCGTACGGTCGGGCAGCCGGCCCGAACCGACCAGGTCCCGCTGCGCCCCGGCCGTCACCGCCTCCTCGCGCTCCCCCAGCCGGGCCAACTCCTCGGGCGTGAGCGCCGCCAGCAGCCGCTCGACCTCCTTCAGGCGGGCCGCGACGTCCTCCCGGTGCCGCTTCTGCTCCCCGGACAGGACCCGCTGCGCCTCCAACGCCTTGCGCGCCTCGGCGGCCAGCGCCCCGGCCCGCTTCTCGCCCTGCTCCAGCCGCGCCACGACCCCGGCGCGCCTGGCCCCCTCACGGGCGGTCAGCCGCCGCTGGTCGACGGCCTGCTGGGGGTCACCGGAGAGCAGCAACCGCAGGTACGGGGAGAACTCCCGCGAGCCCTGGTACTGCTCCCGGGCCAGCCGCCCGGCGGCCGCCTTCTCGGCACCGAGCGCGGTCCGGGTCCGCCCCAACTCGACGCCGAGCCGCCGCTCGTCGTCCTGCCGCGCCTTGAGGGCGACCTCGGCGGCGTTGTAGGCCTCGCTGGCCTCTTCCGCCTTCTGGTACAGCCCCTGCAGCCGGACGAGCAGCTCCCCGACGGGCTCGGCCTGCGCGCTGGGCGGGGACCCGACGGCGACCAACACCGCAGCGATGCACCCGAGACGAACCAGTCGTTTTGTCACAAAATCACCTCCACTCCCCGGATGCTGCCACGCCCGGTATGACGAATCCCCCAACGGAGTCGGCCGAGTCGCGGGCGCCATCCGTTCGGGGGTGGGGGAGGGGCGGGGCGCCGGGGTCGGTTCTGGGGGCGGGGTCGGAGGGTGGCGGAACCCCCCAAACCCTCCCTGGTCCGGATCGACGGGACCCCGCCCTCGGGCCCCGACCGGCCGTTACCCCCTCAGCAGCTTCGACTTGGCCGTCGTGAACTCGTGCGGGGTCAGTAGGCCTTCCCTTGCCAGGGCCGCCAGTTGGGTGAGTTCGGCTGCGAGGCCCGTCTGGGGGGTCGGCGCCCGTTCGGGGGTCCCCGGGGTGTTCGGTCCGGCTGGGCGGGCGGCTTCCGGGTGGGCGGCCGCCTCCGGCGGCCGACCCTCCGCAGCTCCCTCCGGCGCGTTCTCCCGTGCGTCCGCTCCCCGGACCTCCGTGTCCCCCTCCAGGTCCGCAAGCGCGTCGGCGGCTCGCCCGGTTTCCCCGGCGCCACCGGCCCCCGCGCCCCCCGACGCCACTTCCTCACCCCACCCCGTGCGCTCCCACTCCTCCCGCTCCCGCTCGCGTTCCCGTTCCTCGCCCTGCGTCCACTCCGCCGCGCCCGCCGCTCGGCGGAGGAGGCCTCGTAGGAGGGGGTGGCCCGGCGGGCGGGTGGCCGCCGTGACCGTGGGGCCCACCGGACGGATGAACATCACGCGACCTCCACCTGTCCGTCGGCCCGCCCCTCCGGCTGCCCCTCGGCCCGACCCTCCGTCCGCCCCGCCACCGGTGCCCCCACCCGCTCCGCCGGGATGCGGACCGAGCCCACGATGCGGCCGCCGGCGGCCCGTACGGCGACGGCGGCGTCCTGGGCCCATACGTGCTCGACCACGAGGAGCAGCGCGCAGCTGCCCCGGTCCAGGAGTTCCGCGGCCTCCCGTACGTCCTCCGGGCCGATCAGTCGGGCCACGTCGCGGCCGGCCAGCAGGCCGCGGAGTTCGACGTACTCGTCGAACTCGGCGGCCAGGACCTCGCCCGCGGCCGTCCGGGTGGCGACGAGGCCGTCGATCAGTCGGACCACCCCGGTCTTGCGCAGGCCCATGACGGCCTCCACGGCGTTCACCCGCAGTTGTTCCTCCGGGAAGGCGAGGACGATGAATTCGACTGGTCCCATTGCGTCGCGGCCCTCTTCCCTGACTGACGCCGTCCTGACCGTTTCTGACGACTCTTCGGCACACTATGACATAAGCGGACATACCCTCCGCTCCCTTGCTACGTTTCCTGGTATGACCGCCCTGACGGCGAAGGTGACGGAACCCGTTCCGCCCCCGCCCCCCGACGCCCGAGCCCCCAAGCGCAGGGGGATCGAGCTCACCCTCCTCGTCGGCGCGGTCCTGATCTCGGTGCTGGGCTACCTCTCCGTCGGGCTCGCGGCCACCGGCCGGATCCCCCGGCCGGCCGGGCACCACGCGGCCGGCCTCGCCGGGGGCGCGCTGCTCGCGCACCTCGCCGTCCGGCTCAGGGCCCCGTACGCGGATCCGCTGCTGCTGCCGATCGCGGCGCTGCTCAACGGCCTCGGGCTGGTCCTGATCCAGCGGCTGGACCTCAGCACCCCCGGCGAGCCCGCCGCGGGCGACCAGCTGCGCTGGTCCGCGCTCGGGGTGGTGCTCTTCGTCCTGGTGGTGTTCGTGCTCCGGGACCACCGGGTGCTCCAGCGGTACGCCTACCTCTCCGTCACCGCGGCCCTCGCGCTGATGCTCGTCCCGGTGTTCTTCCCGGCCGTCAACGGCGCCCACATCTGGATCCGGTTCGCCGGGCTGTCCTTCCAGCCCGGGGAGTTCGCGAAGATCCTGCTCGCCGTGTTCTTCGCGGCCTACCTCGCCGCCAACCGCACCGCCCTCGCGCTGACCGGTCGGCTCCTGTTCTGGAAGCTGCGCCTGCTGCCGGGGCGGGTGTTGGGGCCGATCCTGACGATCTGGCTGCTCAGCGTGGGGCTGCTGGTCCTGGAGCGGGACCTCGGTACCTCGCTGCTCTTCTTCGGCCTTTTCGTGATCATGCTGTTCACCGCGACCGGGCGGATCGGCTGGATCGCCATCGGGCTGCTCCTGGCCGCGCTCGGCGCCTACGCCGTCGGCGCGTTCGAACCGCACGTGCACAGCCGCGTGGAGGACTGGCTGAATCCTTTCGCCTCCATCGAGCGCGGCGAGGGCCCCGGTCAGCTCGCCCAGTCCCTCTTCGCCTTCGGCGCCGGCGGCCTGCTCGGGGCGGGCCTCGGGCACGGGCAGTCGTTCCTCATCGGCTTCGCCGCCAAGTCGGACTTCGTCCTCGCCACGGCGGGGGAGGAGCTAGGGTTCGTCGGCCTGACCGCGATCCTGCTCCTGTACGGGCTCCTCGTCGCCCGGGGCTTCCGGGCCGGGCTGGCGCTGCGTGACCCGTTCGGCCGGCTGCTCGCCACCGGGCTCGCCTCGATCGTCGCCCTCCAGGTGTTCGTCATCGCGGGCGGGGTCACCGGGCTGATCCCGCTCACCGGCATGGCCATGCCGTTCCTCGCCCAGGGCGGCTCCTCCGTCGTCACCAACTGGATCATCGTCGCCCTGCTGGTCCGGCTCAGCGACAGCGCCCGCAGGCCCGAGCCGCAGGAGGCCCTCGCGTGATCCGCTACATCCGCTGGTGCGCGTACTTCTGCGCCCTGCTGTTGCTCGCCCTGCTGGTGAACGTCGGCCGGGTGCAGGTCTGGGAGGCCGCCGCCTACGGCGCGAACCCGGCCAACAAGCGCCCCGCCATCGACCGGTACGCCGAACCGCGCGGGGACATCATCGTCGACGGCCGGCCCGTCACCGGCTCCCGCGACAGCGGTCAGGTGCTGCGTTACGAGCGGACCTACACCGAAGGCCCGCTGTTCGCGCCCGTCACGGGCTTCTCCTCCCAGACGTACGGGACGAGCTTCGTCGAACGCGCCGAGGACCCGCTCCTGTCGGGCACCGACCCGGGGCTCTCCGCCTTCCCGCTCTGGTACGACCTCTCGCGCGGGCGCCCCGGCGGCGGCAACGCGGTCACCACCATCCGGGCCGCCCTCCAGCGGGCGGCGTACCGGGGCCTCGCGGGCAAGCGGGGTGCGGTGGCCGCGCTGGAACCGGGGACCGGCAAGATCCTCGCCCTGGTCAGCAGCCCCTCGTACGATCCCGGCCTGCTCTCCGGCACCGGCGGCAGGGTGGAGGCGGCCTGGGCGCGGCTGAACGCCGATCCGGCCCGGCCGATGCTCAACCGTGCGCTGCGCGAGACGTACCCGCCCGGGTCCACCTTCAAGATCGTGACGGCGGCCGCCGCACTGGACGCGGGCGTGGTGACCGACGTGGACGCGCCGACCCGGACGCCGGACCCGTACCCGCTGCCCGGGACGCACACCCTGCTGCCGAACGCGGGCACGGGGTGCGAGGACGCGTCGATGGCGGAGGCGGTGCAGTGGTCCTGCAACACGGTGATGGCCAAGATCGGGGTGCAGGTGGGGCTGCGGCGGATGGCCGGGGCGGCGGACCGGTTCGGGTTCAACGACGCGGGGCTGCGGGTGCCGTCGTGGGTGTCGCGGTCGAACTTCGACACGGACATGAGCCAGGACCAGTTGGCGCTGTCCTCGATCGGGCAGTTCAACACGAGGGCGACGCCGTTGCAGATGGCGATGGTGGCGGCGGCCGTCGCCAACGGGGGCGAGCTGAGGTCCCCGTACCTGGTGGACCGCACGACGCAGGACGACGGCTCGCAGGTCCGGCGCGGTGATCCGCGTTCGCTGGGCCGGGCGATGAGCCCGTCCACGGCGCTGCGGATGCAGGAGCTGATGGTCAAGGTGGTGGAGGACGGCACCGGACGCAACGCGGCGATCCGCGGCGCGCGGGTCGGCGGGAAGACGGGTACGGCGCAGCACGGCGTCGGCAACGCCGGTACCCCGTACGCCTGGTTCATCGCCTGGGCCCGCGCCGAGGGGGCACCGCAGCCGGCGGTGGCGGTCGCGGTGGTCGTCGAGGACGCGGCGGCGGACCGCGGCGGCATCAGCGGCAACGGCGCGGCGGCGCCGATCGCGCGGGCCGTGATGGAGGCGGCCCTGTCGGCGCCGGCGGCGAACTGAGGCACCGGCCGTCGCCGTGGGCGCCGGTACGCCCGCGTCCTATTCCGCCGCGCCCTCCCGGACGGTCTCCTCGACCTCCGCCACCCGCTCGCGTTCCTCGGTGGCGAAGCGCTCGCGGTCGAGGGCCTCGGCGATCTCCTCGTCCTGGGTCATCAGCAGGTCGAGGTTGGAGTCGCCCATGTCGAAGACGCCCATGTCGAGGTAGGCTTTCTGGAGGCGTTCGCCCCACAGCCCGATGTCCTTGACGCAGGGCACGATCCGGCTGAACAGCAGCTTGCGGAACAGGTGCAGGAACTCGGACTGCTCGCTGAACTCCTCCGCCTCGCGCCTCGGTATGCCGAAGTTCTCCAGCACCTCCACCCCGCGCAGCCGGTCCCGCATCAGGTAGCAGCCCTCGATCACGAACTCCTCGCGCTCGCGCAGTTCGGCGTCGGTCAGCTGCTTGTAGTAGTCGCGCAGGGCCATCCGTCCGAAGGCGACGTGGCGGGCCTCGTCCTGCATCACGTACGCGAGGATCTGCTTGGGCAGCGGCTTGTCCGTCGTGTCGCGGATCATCCCGAAGGCGGCCAGCGCCAGCCCCTCGATGAGCACCTGCATGCCCAGGTAGGGCATGTCCCAGCGGGAGTCGCGCAGGGTGTCGCCGAGCAGCCCCTGAAGGCTGTCGTTGATCGGGTAGAGCATCCCGACCTTCTCGTGGAGGAAGCGCCCGAAGACCTCCGCGTGCCGCGCCTCGTCCATGGTCTGGGTGGCGGAGTAGAACTTCGCGTCCAGGTCCGGCACCGATTCCACGATGCGGGCCGCGCACACCATCGCGCCCTGCTCGCCGTGCAGGAACTGGCTGAAGTTCCAGGCGCTGTAGTGCCGGCGCAGTTCGCCCTTGTCCCGGTCGGTCATCTTCGCCCAGTGCCGGGTGCCGTACAGGGTGAGGACCTCGTCCGGGGTGCCGAGCGGATCGTACGGGTCCACCTCGATGTCCCAGTCGATGCGCTTGGCGCCGTCCCACTGCTTGTCCTTGCCCTTCTGGTAGAGCGCGAGCAGCCGCTCCCGGCCGCTGTCGTACTCCCAGCTGAAGCGGGCCGAACCGGAGGCGGGGATCTGCCAGACGCCCTCGCCCGGGTCCTTCGTGTAGAGCTCGTGCGTCGACACGACGCCTCCTCGTCTCGCGTACTTCCGTACCGGACCGGACAGTTGGCAGCGTCACACGTTGGTAGACGCGGGGTCAACAAGTCGCGCGCGAGGGATTGACGACCTTGCTGACAGGCAGTCTCATAAGAGGAGACCGCCGGTAACCCCCGACCACGAGGTGCCCGAAGCCATGACCACCGTGACGCAGCGAGCCGTGCTGAGGGACGCCCTCGGCGAGCTGAAGGACCGTGAGCAGATCGCCGAGCGCCTGCTCGAATCCTCGGCCAAGCACTCCTTCGACCCCGACAAGGAACTCGACTGGGACGCCCCGATGGTCGACGGCAAGTACTACTGGCCGCCCGAACTGCTCTCCCTCTACGACACCCCGCTGTGGAAGCGGATGGGCGAGGAGCAGCGCATCGAACTCTCCCGCCACGAGGCCGCCGCGCTCGCCTCCCTCGGCATCTGGTTCGAGATCATCCTCATGCAGCTGCTGGTCCGACACATCTACGACAAGTCGCTGACCAGCAACCACGTCCGCTACGCCCTCACCGAGATCGCCGACGAATGCCGGCACTCGATGATGTTCGCCCGCATGATCCAGACGGGCGGAGCCCCCGCCTACCCGGTGTCCCGCACCCACCACAACCTGGCGCGGATCCTCAAGACGGTCTCCACCACCCCCGGTTCCTTCGCCTGCACCCTCCTCGGCGAGGAGATCCTCGACTGGATGCAGCGCCTGACCTTCCCGGACGAGCGCATCCAGCCCCTCGTGCGCGGCGTGACCCGCATCCACGTCATCGAGGAGGCCCGGCACGTCCGTTACGCCCGCGAGGAACTGCGCCGCCAGATGCTCACGGCCCCGCGCTGGGAACAGGAACTCACCCGGATCAGCTGCGGCGAGGCCGCCCGCGCCTTCGCCCTCGCGTTCGTCAACCCGGCCGTCTACGACAACATCGGCCTCGACCGGCGCGAAGCCATCGCCCAGGTCAAGGCCAGCGGACACCGCCGGGAGGTCATGCAGAGCGGCGCCAAGCGGCTCACCGACTTCCTCGACGACATCGGCATGATGCGCGGAGTCGGCCGGAAACTGTGGAAGAGCTCCGGCCTCCTGGCCTGAGGGGTGTCGTCTACGCTGCGGACATGACCGTACGCGCCTACCGCAGACTGAGCGTCGAGGAGCGGCGTGCCCAGCTCCTCGACGCCGCCCTGTCGTTGTTCGCGCACCGGGCACCGGAGGAGATCTCCCTCGACGATGTCGCCGAGGCCGCCGGGGTCTCCCGCCCGCTCGTCTACCGCTACTTCCCCGGCGGCAAGCAACAGCTCTACGAAGCCGCCCTGCGCTCGGCGGCCGACCTCCTCCAACTCTGCTTCGCCGAACCCCAGGCCGGCCCGCTCACCCAACGCCTGTCCCGCGCCCTGGACCGCTACCTCGCCTTCGTCGACGAACACGACGCCGGCTTCGCCGCCCTCCTCCAGGGCGGCAGCGTCGTCGAAACCTCCCGCACCACCGCCACCGTCGACGGCATCCGGCGCGCCGCCGCCGAACAGATCCTCCTCCACCTCGCCGTCCCGAACCCCGGGCCGCGCCTGCGCATGATGGTCCGCACCTGGATCACCGCCGTCGAGGCCGCGTCCCTCATCTGGATCGACGAGGGCAAGCAGCCGGAGGTCGACACCCTCCGCGACTGGCTCGTCGACCAGTTCATCGCCCTGCTCACCGCCACCGCCGCCACCGACCCGGAGACCGCCGCCGCCGCGCGGGCCGCGCTCGCCCTCGAATCGGCGGACGGCCCGGTCGGGCTCCTCGCCCGCCGCGTGATCCCCGTGGTCTCCGAGGCCGCCCACCTGCTGTGACACTGGAGGGGTGAGAAGCGAACCCACCCCGTTCGAGGGCGGCCCGATGGACGGCCGGGTCCTCCCGATCCTCGTCGGCCCGACCGGCCACCCGCCGAAGTGGTACGAGATCCCCGTCCCCGACGCGGCCGGCGGCCCCCCGACGGTCCTCCTCTACGAACGCGTCCCGGCGGGCTACTCGAAGCGCCTGGGCCTCCAGAAGGGCTGGAAGTACGCCTTCACCCCGACGGGCACGAAACCCAAACCCCGCTGGCCCTGGACCAAGCCCCCCCGCCCCTGACCTGGCCGGTCGTTTACGCGCCCCCCACTCCGGGTCCCGATGCAACCCCCGGGGCTCCGCCCCGAACCCCGCGCCTCAAACGCCGGCGAGGCTGAAGTGGGGCGGCACGATGGACGGCACCGGGGTTTCGCGACGCCCCCGGGGCTCCGCCCCGACCCCCGCGCCTCAAACGCCGGCGAGGCTGGAACGGGCAGCACGATGGACGGCACCGGGGTTTCGCGACGCCCCGGGGGCTCCGCCCCGACCCCCGCGCCTCAAACGCCGGCGAGGCTGGATCGGCGGGCCGCCGGCGAGGCCGCACGGACGGACGACCGCCGGCGAGGCTGAAGTGGGCGGGGCCCGGATCCGGTGCGGGCCGCGAGGCCCGGGCAGGACGGGAACGGGGCCACAGAACGACGTCCGGCCGCAGGCCGGGTACGGAACAGGCCCGCAGGTCGGGGACGGGGACGGGGTGGGGTGTCGTCCGGGACTAAAACGTGATTTGTTGGCGCGCGGTACCCCCGGCCAACGCAGCCCCGGACAGGGCGCCATAAATCATGCCCGTCCCGGACGACACCCCACCCCGGCACCGGCCCCGACCCCACCCGCAGCCCCCACCCGCAGCCCCCACCCCCCCACCCCCCCCGCCCGGTCAGGGCAACGGCAACGTCAGCACCGCCTCCGCCCCACCCCCCTCCGCCCGCCGGAACACCAACCGCGCCCCGATCGCCTCCGCCTGCCCCGCCGCGATCGTCAGCCCCAGCCCGTGCCCCCGCCCCCCGCTCCGGAACCGCTGCGGCCCCCCGTCAAGCAGGTACTGCGGGTACCCGTCCCCGTGGTCCCGTACCGTCACCACCGGCCCGTCCACCGTCACCACCACGGGCCCCCGCCCGTGCTTGTGCGCGTTCACGACCAGATTCCCGAGCACCCGCTCCAACCGCCGCCGATCCGTCTCGACGTGCACATCACACCGCACCACCACCTCCGTCACCCCCACCCCCACCGCCCCCCGAACCACCCTCCGTACCAACCGCTCCAACTGGTGCAGGTCCGTCTCCACGACCTCGCTCCGCGAGTCCAGCCGCGAGATCTCCAGCAAGTCCTCCGTCAGCTGCCGCATCGTCCGCACCCGCTCCCGCACCAACTCCGTCGGCCGCCCCTCCGGCAGCAACTCGGACGCCGCCTGCAACCCCGTCAACGGCGTCCGCAACTCGTGCGCGACGTCCGCCGTGAACCGCTGCTCCCGCAGCAACTTGTCCTGCAGCGTGCCCGCCATCGTGTCCAACGCCCCGGCCACCGTCGACACCTCGTCCTGCCGCCGCCCGGGATCCTTCGTGCGCGGGTCGTCGACCCGCGCGTCCAGGTCACCGTGGCTGATGCGCCGCGCGACCGTCGCCGTCTGGTGCAGCCGCCGCGTCACCCGCGTCACCGCGAACGCCCCCACCAGCAGCGTCCCCCCGAGCGCCAGCGCCGACGAGCCGATGATCGCGTTGTCCAGCCCGCTGATCGTCCGCGCGCTCTGGCTGTAGTCGACCGCGGCGGCCAACGCCCGCCCGTCGGCCGGGGCGGCGGCCCACATCACGGCCCGCCCCTCGTAGTCGGCAACCAGCGTCCCCCGACGGCCGCTCAGCGCGAGCTCCCGCAGCTCCGGCGGCAGCCCCACCGGATCCAGCCCGGACTCCGGCGGCAGGACCTCGCCGGCCTCGTACGCCCGCGAGGCGTCGTGCAGCTTGCCGAGGGCCTTGTCCCGCGCCGTCGCCACCGTCTGGCGCGTCACCTCGACGTGCACCAGCACGCCCAGCACCGCCGCCAGCGAGCAGCACATCACCACGATGAAGCACGCCGACTTCCAGGTCAGCGTGGCCGTCCACGCGGGCAGCCGCACCCTCACCGACCCCCCGCCCCCGCCCGCGAAGGGCCGGCCGGCCCGGCCGACCCCGACGGCTTCGCCGGCACCCGTACGATCTGCTCCCGCGTCGGCAGCATCGACCGCTGCCTCTCGTCCCACGACCACGCGGTGATCAGCTCGTACCCGGGGTTCCCGCTGGGCACCCGCAGGATGACGTCCCGACCGGCCAGTTCCACGGCCACGACGGTCTCCGTGGTCGCCATGATCCGGTTGAGCCGGCCGTCCGGATCGGCGGTGTACACCCGTACGGACATCATCCGGTCGGGGAACTCGATGCCGATCACGAGCTCGTCCTTGCCGTTCCCCGTCAGGTCCCGGTAGTACGGCGCCAGCACCGGGCACTTCGCCGGGTCCGCCCCCGCCGTCCCGCAGGCCAGCACCGCGGCGGCGGTCTGCGGGTACATGCCGTCGGGGCCGACGGACTTGTTCGGGTACGCCCGCAGCTCGGCCTGGACGAGGGCCACCGGATCGACGGCGTGGACGTCCTGGTCGGCGACCGGCGCCAGCCCCGGTACGTACTCCGGCGGCGCGCCCCCCGGATCGGCGGGCGGTACGTCGGCCCCCTTGCGCTCCGGCCACAGGTGTACGGGCCCGCTCGCCGTCGGGGTCGGCCCGGCCTGCACCAGCCCGCCGGTGTCACCGCACCCCGCCGCCAACGGCAGCAGGAGCGCCGACAGGAGCAGCGAACGGCCCCCGCGAAGCGGCGTGCGCGGCGTGCGCGAGCGGCCCGGGGTCTCGGGAACGGCCACGGCGGCAGGGGCTCCTCTCACAAGGCGACGGCGGACGATGCCCCGCCACCTTATGCAGAGGTACGCCCCATTTGTCGATCGTCCCGACCCCCGGATCGACCCCCGACCCCCCGACCGACGCCCCACCGGGGAGCCGGCCCGGAACCGGGACGGAAGCCGGAACGCGACCCGGCACCCGCCTCGGGAGCCTCCCCGGGCCGTCAGCCCCCCGACCGCCCCCGCCGCAGCATCGCGAAACCCAGCCCCGCCGCGCCGACGGCCGCGATCCCGCCGCCCGCGGCCAGCAGCAGCATGCCCTCGCCGGGCCCGTCGGCCAGGGTGTTCAGCCGCAGCGCCTCGGCCGTACCGGCGGCCCCGCCCGTACCGGCCCCGTCCGCCCCGCCCGCGCGCTGCGACGACGCGGGGACCACGTGCCCGCTACGGGTCCCGGTCTTGTGCCCGGCGGCGTCCACCGCGCGGGCGTCGTCGCCGGGACGGGTATCGCCGACCCAGGTGGTGAGCCCGCCGTCGGGCCGCAGCGAGGCGTGCAGTTCGCCGGTGCTGCCGAAGCCGGTGAATCCGTCCCGGCTGGTCAAGGTGGCGACGGTGACCCCGGCGCGCAGGATGTCCGCCTGGTACGCGTCCGGCCCCAGCCGGTACACCCGGGCGATCGACCGGCCGTCCGCCAGGGCGACGCTCTTGACCGGCGTCCCCTGCGTCGAGGACGCGGCCGGCGCCGCGTCGGCGAACGGGTCCGCGGCCGCGGCGACGCAGGTCAGGGCCGGCAGGCCGACGGCGCACGCGGTCCCGACGGCGACGCGGACGAGGGTGCGGCGGCGGGCGGAGTTCACGGAATTCCTTCGGGGCAGATCGGATCCAGCCGGTACGGCGGGTCCGGGGAACCTCAAAGTAGCCGGCGGCCGTTGCGGTACGCCGGTGTTCTTGTAACAGCGAGGCTGCAGCGTCCCGACGGAGTCGTTACACAGTCGAGGGATTGCCCCGCGGCCCGTCGCCTGCTCCCATGGAAGGCGGGGGTGAGGACGATGCGGGGACTGCGAGTGCTGCCGAGCGGCCGGCCCGGCCGCGGCCGGCTGTACGTCAACGGGCCGGACGGCCGGGCGGTGGCCTGGTACGACCGCCAACCCAACCGGGTCAGCCTGCTGTCGGACGACCAACGCGAGGCGGTACTGGCGGCGTTGGGCCCGTACCTGACCGGCGACTGGACACTGGGCCCGCCCCCGGTACCCACCACCGCCGAGCTGCGCCGCCTGGTGCTCGCCCCGGACGAGGACCTGGCCCCGAACCGCCCGGGGGAGACCCTGATCGGCGAGCTGACGTACGGCTCGCCGGGCAGCCGAGCCCGGCACCGGGTGCGTCAGGACCTCCAGCTGCGGCAACGGACCGGCGCGGAGCTGGAGGCGCTGGAGGCGGCGGACTGGCGGGCCGTGCACGACGTTCCGATACCGGGGCTCGGCCTGCTGGACCACCTGCTCATCGGCCCGCCGGGGGTGTTCGCGATCCTGTCGGTCGCGGGGCGCCGACAGCGCGTGCACATCGGTGACCTGCTGCTCGCGGTGGGCCGCTCCGAACCCCGCCCGGATCCCCGGTGGCTACGCGACGCGGCCGGCCGCGCGGCCCGGGTCCTGTCCGTGCCGGTCGTCCCGGCCCTCGTCGTGGCGGACGCCTCCCGCCTGGAGGTGGCCCCGACGCCGCGCGACATCCGCGTCCTCCAACTCCCGACCGCCGCCGGCGCCCTCGCGGCGGCCCCCGTCACCCTCAAACTCCCGGACGTCGAAGCCCTCTTCACCCTCGGCCGCGACCTCAGCACCTGGCGCGGCCCCCGCCGCCGGTGACGTACGCGGACCGGCCGACCGCCCGACCCGGCCGAAACCCGCGCGGCAGCCTTCAGCGTCGCGGCCCCCGCCGCGGGTGACGTACGCGGACCGGCCGACCGCCCGACCCGGCCGAAACCCGCGCGGCAGCCTTCAGGCTCGCGGCCCCCGCCGCGGGTGACGTACGCGGACCGGCCGACCGCCCGACCCGGCCGAGGCCCGCCGGGCGGCCCCGCCCGCCCCCGCCCACCCGCGTCAGGCCGAGGCCTTCTTGCGGGCGGGGGAAGCCTGCTGCGTGCCGGCCTTCGCGGTTCCGCCGCTCTTCGTGGTGGCCTTGGCGGCCGTCCGGGACGAGGCCTTCGCGGTCGTGGCGGCGGTGGTCTTCTTCGCCGCCGTCTTCTTCCCCGCCGCCGAAGTGGCCTTCTTCGCCGTCGACTTGGACCCCCCGCCCGTCCCCGAAGCCTTCGCGGACCCGGCTGTCTTGGCGGCTCCCGAGGTCGTCTTCACCGACCTCGCCGTCTTCGTGCTCCGGGCGGCCCCACCCGCCCCCGCCGCCGACTTCTTCCCGCCGACCGCCTTCGGCGCCGCGGCCGCCCGCCGCCGGATCGGCGTCACCTCGGCCGGGACCTGCCCGACGCCGGCCCCGTCGTCCGACTCCGACCTCGACTCCGACCCCGCGCCCGTACCGGCGGAGCCCCCCTCGCCGCGCGAGGCCTTGGCCGCCCGTACGCTCTTCTCCAGCGCCGCCATCAGGTCGATCACCTGGCCTCCGGCCGGCTCCGCCCTCGCCTCCGACGGCTCGAACGCCCCGCCCGCCTTCGCCGCGATCATCGCCTCGACGGCCTCCCGGTAGTCGTCGTGCAGCGAGGCCATCTCCACCTCCCCGAGCGTCGCCATCAACGCGTCCGCCAGGTCGAGTTCGGCCTCCCGTACCGAGACGTCCGCCTCCGGAGCAACCCCCTCCGGGACCCGGATCTCGTCCGGCCACAGCAGACCGTGCATCGCGATCACGTCGTCGACGACCCGCAGCATGCCGAGCCGCTCCCGCCCCCGCAGCGCGTACTTGGCGATCGCCACCTTCCGGCTCCGCTTCAGCGCCTCCCGCAGCAGCGTGTACGGCTTCGCGGCCGTCGGCCCGTTCGCCGCGAGGTAGTACGCGGCGTCCATCTGCAACGGATCGATCTCCTCCGCCGGGACGAACGACATGATCTCGATCGTCCGCGCGGTCGCGATCGGCAACTGCGCCAGGTCCTCGTCGGTGATCGGGATGATCGCCCCGTCCGCCTCCTCGTACCCCTTGCCGATGTCGCCGCCCGACACCTCCTCGCCGTCCAGCTCGCACACCTTGCGGTAGCGGATCCGCCCGCCGTCGGCGAGGTGGATCTGACGGAAGGAGATCGAATGGCTCTCGGTCGCGTTCACGAGCTTGATCGGGATGCTGACCAGGCCGAAGGAGATGGCCCCGTTCCAAATGGATCGCACGGTTCCTCCAGATTCGTGGCAATCTCATCGTATGACGCCGATCACCATGGTGGAGGGGCGTCGCATCGCGCTCAGCAACCTGGACAAGGTCCTGTACCCGCGGACCGGGTTCACCAAGGGCGAGGTGCTGCACTACTACGCCACCGTCGCGAACTCCCTCCTTCCGCACGTCCGCGACCGTCCCGTCTCCTTCCTGCGCTATCCCGACGGTCCCGACGGACAGCGGTTCTTCACGAAGAACCCGCCGCCCGGCACACCCGACTGGGTGCGCACCGCCCGCGTCCCGCGCTCCGAGGACGAATCCGCCGAACAGGTGATCGTCGACGACCTGCCCACACTCATGTGGGCGGCCAACCTGGTCGTCGAGCTCCACACCCCCCAGTGGCGCGCCGACCGGCCCGCCGTCGCCGACCGGATCGTCCTCGACCTGGACCCCGGACCCCCCGCCGACGTCGTCGCGTGCTGCGCCGCCGCCCTCTGGCTGCGCGAACGCCTCGCCGCCGACGGCCTGCACGCCTATGCCAAGACCTCGGGCTCCAAGGGCCTCCACCTGGCCGTCGCCCTGGAGCCGACCCCCTCCGAGCAGGTGTCCGCGTACGCCAAGGGCCTCGCGCAGGAGGCCGAACGGGCCCTCCCCGACCTGGTGGTGCACCGGATGGCCAAGGCGCTGCGCCCCGGCAAGGTCTTCGTCGACCACAGCCAGAACGCCGCCGCCAAGACCACGGCGGCCCCCTACACGCTGCGCGCCCGGGAGCTGCCGACCGTCTCGGCGCCCGTCTCCTGGGAGGAGGTCGCCGCCTGCCGGACCGGCTCCGACCTGGTGTTCCTCGCCGACGACATCCCGCCCCGGCTCGCCCTCGACGGAGACCTCCTCGCCCCACTGCTCGATCCCGCGCAGGCCGGGAGGCTGCCGTGACGGCGCCCGCCGGACCCGTACGGGTCGCGCTCGCCGCCGCCGTACGGACCCTGCCGCGCGGGGCGGGCCTCGCGTACGAGCCGAAGTTCGACGGGCACCGCATGGTCGTCGTGCGCACGGCCGCGGGCGTGCTGCTCCAGGCCCGATCCGGCCGGAACGTGACCGCGGCCTTCCCCGATCTGGCGGCCGCCGCCCGCCTGCTGCCCGCCGGAACCGTCCTGGACGGGGAGGTCGTCGTCTGGCACGCGGGCCGCACCGACTTCGCGCTCGTCCAGCGCCGCGCGGCGGCCCCCACGGCCGCCCGGGCCGCGGTGCTCGCGCAGAGCCTGCCCGCCTCGTACGCGGCCTTCGACGTACTGGAACTGGCCGGGCTCGACGTGCGCGGCCGCCCGTACGAACGCCGTCGAGCCCTCCTCGTCGACCTGCTGCTCCCGCTCGGGCCGCCGCTCCAACCGGTGCCGATGACCACCGATCCGGAGCTGGCCCAGACCTGGTACGAAACCCTGCCGGCCAGCGGCATCGAGGGCCTGGTCGTCAAACGGCTGGACCAGGCGTACCCGGCCGGCCGACGCGCCTGGCGCAAGCTCCGTCACACCGACGTACGGGACGCGGCGGCCGTCGGCTACACCGGCACCCCGGCCCGCCCGGTGGCCCTGGTACTGGTCCTGCCGGGGGAGGAGGACGGGGCGCCGCTGGTGTCGAGCCCGCTGTCGGCCGGGCCGCGTACGGAACTGGCGGCCGCGATCGCCGCCCGCGCCCGGACCGCGCCGGCCGGGGGCACGGTCACCGCCATCGGGCTCGGCGAGGTGCCGTACCGCCCGCTCGACCCACCGCTGGCCGCCGAGGTCCGCCACAGCTCGGCCCGCCACCCGCCCCCCGAGGTGCTCCGGCTCCGGACGGACCTCTGACCCGCGCGGAAGGCGCGGGTCAGAGGGCGGGGCGTCGGGGGTCGGAACGGACGGGGAGGACGGGGCGGGGTCGGGACGTCGGGCGCGGGACGTCGGACTTGCGACGTCAGGCGTGTGACGTCAGGCGTGCGAGATCGGGCGTGCGGACGTCAGGCGTGTGCGCCGCGTCCGGAGTCCGGCGGGGCGCCGGGCTGGACGTGCGGGTGGGGACCCTCGACGTGCCCGTACCCGGACTCCCGCTCGGCGCGGGCCTCGTCCTGATGGCTGTGGGTGGTGGAGCCGAAGTTGCCGTAGCCCTGCATTTCGTGCGGTCGCAGGCCGCCTTCCGGGATCTCCACGGACTCCCGTTCCTCACGGACCTCGTAGACCGCCCCGCCCTCGGGCAGGTGCGGCTGGCTCTCGGCGCTGGGGGGTGCCGGTTCCTGGTTCCGGACCCGCTTGCCCAGGATGAAACCGCCGAGCAGGAAGCCGACCACGATGATCCCGACGAGCAGGAACCATGCGATGTCGCTCAGCGCCGTGTTCAGCGCGAGGGTGTTCAGGCTCGTGTTCATACATCCTATTTTCCCCGCATTTGTTACGAATTCACGCGGGTGGTGCGAGCAATCCGCGAACGTCTCCGCCGACCCGACGCCCCGCAACACCCCCGACGGCGTACGGACCGCCCCGCCGGACCCCCCGCCCCGCCCGCGCGGGCAGCATGGGCCGTACGGGTGACGCGTCCCCCGCCGCCCACACCCCAGGCCCCCGCGGCGGGCAGGCTCCGCCCCCAGGCCAACCAACCCCGCCGAGCGGAGCAGCCCCGTCCCGCCCACCCGCAGCCCCCGCCCCGCACGCCCGCGGCAGGCGCCCGGCAACCCCCACCGCCACCCGCCGGCAGGCCCCGGCGGCCGGTCAGCGCAGCGGGCCGTCGGAGTCCCGCAGCCCCCGCGCGCCGCGCCCACCCAGCACGCCGAGGATCTCGGCACAGATGGCCAGGGCCGTCTCGGCCGGGGTCTTGGCGCCGAGGTCCAGACCGATCGGGCCGTGCACCAGCGCCAGCCCCTCCTCACCGACCCCCGCCGCGATCAGCCCCTCCCGCCGCCGGGCGGTCGTCCGCCGCGAGCCGAGGGCGCCCACGTACGGGATCCCGAGCGTCAGGGCCGTCTTCAGGGTCGGCACGTCGAAGTCCGGCTCGTGACTGAGCAGCACCAGACAGGCGGCGTCCCGGTGGTCGCCGAGCACCTTCGCCGCCTCGGCGGCGGCGTGCACGGTCACCGACTCCCAGCCCAGCAGCGCCGCCTGCTTCCCGATGACCTCGGCGAGCTCCCCGCCCCCGCCGATCACCACGTGCGGCGCGGACGGGTACGCCTCGACGAGCACCAGCCCCGACCCCCCGTACAGCGCGTCACGCCCCGGCCGCCGGGTCCCCAGCAGCTCCCCGGCCCGCCGCTCGGCATCGTCGGCCGGCGTCCCGCCCACCCGTACGACCCGGCTCACCGCGTTCTCCGCGCTCTCGTCCAGCCGCGTCACGAGGGCCACGCCGGCGCCCGTCCCGAGCAGCTCCCACCACTCGGCCGGGATCTCCGTCAGCGGCTGGAGCAGCACCTCGGCCTGCCCGCCGCACGTCAACCGGGCCTCCACGGCCTCGCCCGCGCCCACCGACACCTCGCACACCCGGGCGCTGCGCCCCGGCGCCATCGCCCCCGCCTCGGCGACGAGTTCGGCGTCGAACACCCCGCGGTACAGCGCCCCGACGCACTCCCCGCGCGCGTCCACGAGCACCGCCCCGGACGGATCCCGAGGCCCGAACCCCTGCTCGGTCACCGGCCGCGCCAGGAACCCGGCCCGCCCCTCGGACACCCACTGCCGCGCCGTCTCCGCCAGCTCACGCATGCTCGTCGCCCCATCCTCTACGCGCTCCGTACCCGCAAAGTGCCAGGTCAACGACACAAGGCGGCCTCGCCGACCACCCTACGCACGCCCCCACCCGCACCCCACCCCCCGAATCCCACAGACCCCACCCCACCCCCTCGTACGGACCACCGGAACCCCGCCCCCGGCCCGTACCGCTTGAACGGCGGCGACGAAACACGCACACGCGCAGGGCACTTCGGGAACACGGCGGCCACGCCCGCACGTCTCCTACGGAACGGGCCGCCGCCGGTCCCGGGTTGTCCGGCCCGCGAGCAGGGCATCTTGTGGGGGCGCGGTCCGACTGTTCCCATGGACGGGGCGGCGCGACGGGTCAGGGGGCGGTGTGGGGCGACTGAAGGTGTCTCGGTGGCGCAGGTCCGGTCATGACCGGCTGTACGTGAACCTGCCGGACGGCGCCGCCGTCGCCTGGGCCGACTGCCGGACGGGCCGGGTGACGGTCCTCGCCGAGGAACACCGCGAGGAGGCACTCGCCCTGCTCGGACGGCACCTGGCGGAGCTCCCGGAGCCGCCCGCACCGCAGCCCGCGGCCGATCCCCGCCGCCCCGAGCCCGCCCCGCCGCCCCTGGCCCCGCCGGCCCACACCCCGCCGGCCCCCGCCCCGCAGCCCCCCGCCCGACCCGCGCCCGCCTCCCGCGGCGGTCGCACCGGTACCCGGAGCCTGCCGCCGCTGAGGGCGCCCGACGACCTCGCGCTCAACCGGCCGGGCTCCGGCATACAGGAGATGCTCCGCTCGAAGGGCCCGAGCCGTTTCCGACGCACCCTGGACCGGCTCCTGCGGCGCGAGACCGAATGGGACCCCTGGTTCAAGGGACTGGCCGGCGAGCGCATCGCCGGGGCCGAACTCGACCGCCTCAGGTCCCAGGGCTGGAAGGTCCTGCACTCGATCCCCCTCACCCGGGGCGGGGACATCGACCACCTGCTCGTCGGACCGGGAGGGGTCTTCACCGTCAACACCAAGAACTTCGGCGGAAAGTCGATCTGGGTGGGCGACGACGTGGTCAAGGTCGACCACGGGCCGGCGCACCCCTACCCGGCCCGGAGCCGGGCCGAGGCGGCGCTCGCCCGTGGCGTCCTGGAGCGGCACTGCCCGTTCCCCGTGGAGGTGGAGCCGGTCCTCGTCTTCGTGGGGGCGCGGGAGATCCCGAGGGCGGCCGGCCGGTCCCGGGTCCGGGTGTACCGGGAAAGGGAGGTCGCCGCCCTCGGTCCCCTCACCGGACGGCTCGCCCCTGAACAGGTCGACCTCGTGTACGCGGTCGCCCGCCACCGAAGGGCCTGGCTCGCCGCCTGACCCGGGGCCCCGCCACCCCCGGCGTACGGACCCGGCGGGGCGGACGGCCGGGCCTGCCGGCCCCCGCCCCCGAGGTGCGCGGGCGCGCGAGGCGTGCGCAGCATGGGCGTACGCTCACCGCCGGCCGATGGCGGGGAGCCGCTGCGCACCGAGAAAGCAGGCGAGCCATGGGCCCGGCCGTTCCCCAGGACCCTGAGGGACTGAAGCAGCTCATCGCCGGCGAGGTGGCATCCCTACGGACCGCGGCGGCCCGGCGCGCCGGAGTACGCCGCGAGCCCCCCGCCCCGGACCCCCGGGCGCCGACCGCCGACCGGGAGTGCCCGTGCGGCGGCAGCGACGCACGCGGCCACGGCTGCGGCGACGCGGCGCAGGGGCACGACCCCTGGGCCTGCGTCTGCGCCACCCTGCCCGCGATCCCGGTGTCGGCCGCCCTGCTCGCGCCCGTCACCGACGACCGCGGCCGCACCGTCGACTTCCGCGTCCGCGCGGGCAACCACGTCCGTTCCTCCGCCTGGCTCGACGCCCCCGACCGGCTCGTCGGCGAACGCCTCGGCGACGTACGACCAGGCGCCGAGGGCGCGGGCCTGCTCGACGCCCTGCGCGAGGTCCTGCGTACGGGTCGCGCCCTCAAGGCCCACCCCGTCGACTACACCGAATGGCGCCCCGACGGGCTCCACCGCACGAAGCTGCTCTACGACGCCGCCTCCTGCTGCGGCCAGGTCCTCGCCACGTGGCGCCCCGCGCACCAGCCCACCGAAGTGCTGTCCCTGGAGGCGCAGCACATCGCCGGCATGGGCTGGGCCTACTTCGACCTGCTGTCCGGCGCCGCGACCTGGTCCGACGGCCTCGCGGCGATCTTCCGTACCGAACCCGGCCGCCCGATGACGCTCACCGACCTGTGCGACACCGTGCCGCCCGGTGACGTCCCCGCGTTCGGACGACTGCTGCGGGCCCTGTTCGACGGCGAGGAGCCACCGGGCCAGGACATCCGCTTCAACGTGCGCGGCGACATCCGTACGCTGCACGTCCTCGGCCGGCCGGTGATCGACGAGGACTCCGTGCCCTGGGCGTTCCACCTCATCGCGCGCGACCTCACCACGCAGGTCCGCTCCCGCACCCGGCTCGCGCAGACCCGCCGCGAAGGCGAACGGCTCCGCCAGCAGGTCGCCGCCGAACGCCGCGTGGCCTCCGCCTTGCGGGAGGCGCTCCTGCCGACCCACTCGACGGAGCTCGCCGGCCTGGGGTACGCGGTGGCCGCGGCCTACCTGCCCGCGGAACCGCACGCCGCGATCGGCGGCGACTGGTACAAGTGCCGGGCCCTGCCGGACGGCCGGATCCTGCTCGCCGTCGGCGACGCCTGCGGCCACGGCCTGGGAGCCGTCGCCCGGATGGCGCAGCAGCGCCACGCCCTCGCGGGCCTCGCCCACGCGCCGGGCACGGACGCCGCGGACCTGACCACCTGGCTCAACGAACTGCTCTGCGCCGACCCGTCGGCGCAGACGGCGACCGCCGTCATCGGACACATCGACGCCGAGCGCCGCCTCACCTGGGCCTGCGCCGGCCACCCCCCGCCCCTCCTGCTCCGCGGCACCGAAGCCACCGTGCTGGACACCTCGCACCGCGGCCCGCTCCTGGGCATGCTGCCGGGGGGCCGCTACGAGACCGCCGACCTGCCGCTGACCACGGGCGACCTCGTCCTCCTCTACACGGACGGCCTCGTCGAGCGCCGGGGCGAGGACATCACGGACAGCATCGCGCAACTCCGCCACCGCCTGTCCACCTGCGCGGGCCTCGGCGCCCGCGCCACCCTGGACTCCCTGATGACCTGGTACGAGGAAGACCAACTGGCGGACGACACCTGCCTGCTGGCGGTGGAGGTCCTGCCCCCGGACTCGGTCCGGCGATGAGCAGGCCGGCGTGGCGCCGGTCTTCAACTGCCCTTGCCGGCGCGCCGGAGCGCTCCGGGAGCACGCAAGACTCCTCGAACTCGAACCTGGCAAGATCGGAGGCGCAGAGCGACTTGGATCGGGGGAGAGCCAATGGGGAGCCAGTTGCGTCTCGGCGAGGTGTTGCGGTCCGGTATGAACCGAGATCCTTCCACACCACTCATCGATGGCTACCCGAACATTCATCACGTCACGGCCTCCCAGGTTCTCGCCCAGATTCAGCTGAGCAAGGGCATCAACCCGATGGCCAAGGTCAAAGCGCTGGGCGGGCAGCGGCGTCCGGCAGTTCTCATCCGTTCCAGCCCGTGGAAGGCGGGGACGGACGATACTCCCTGGCACGACGTGTTCGACCTGGACAACGGTCGAGTGCGCTATTTCGGAGACCACAGGGTCGACCACACGGATCCGGTGGGGAGCACGCAGGGCAATACCGTTCTGCTGGAGGCGCTGGCGGAACACCGGGCAGCGACTCCGGAGCGGCGTGCGCTGGCCGTGCCCTTGTTGGTATTCAAGGCCGTCTCGCGCAACGGGTCACGCAAGGGGTACGTGAAGTTCTGCGGCATGGCCGTCATCGAGCACGCCGAACAGATCGAGCAAGAGGCAAACGGTAGAGCCTTCCCGAACTACCGCTACGACCTTTCCGTCCTGGATCTGAGTGCGGAGAATGACCGGGTCGACTGGTCCTGGATCGAAGCCCGGGGAAGCACCGGGGTCTCAGCCTCCGATGCACTGGCGCTGGCTCCCCGCGCCTGGCGCAGGTGGGTGGAACATGGACATGCAGTGTTGCCCGAAATGCGGCTTCAGGCCGTACCGTGCACCGGCGCCGGGGTCCCGGAGCGTTCGGCTTCGGAGAACGTCCGCGCGCCGTCGGCGCTCCTTCCCGCACCCCGTAAGGCGGACAAGGCTGCCGCAGCCTCTCTGGCGGCATCAGGGCGCCTGGAAGAGCTGACGGCGAACATGCTCATGGCGAGGCTCCGCAGCCTCAAGGTTCACCGCAGAAACGGCCGGCAGAGCAGGCACAAGCCCTTGGCTCTCCTATGGGGAATTTCCAGGGTGGCTACGGGGCAGCATCACCTGGCACCGTGGCACCAGTTCCGGGATGAGGCGAGTGAACTGCTCGCCGAGTTCGGTCTCCCCGAGTCCTCCGTGACCCCTGAGTATCCATTTTGGCACCTTCGGACAAGCCGCCTGTGGGATGTCCATGGTCTCCCGGCCGAGGAGCCCGGTGGGCCCCGTGCAGCAGTGTTCGACAGGCTCAACCCCAAGGGGGGATTGACCGATGGGGCCGCGCGGATATTGAGCGATCCCCTCGTGCGGTCTCAGGCGGTTGCGGTCCTGTGCGAAATGCACCTGGCCGATGTCGACCAGCATGCCCTGATGGCGCGACTGGGCATGGGCGGCTACGAAACCGCGAGCGGCACGACGCATCTCGCAGAGAACCCGGATGGGCGAACAGGCCCCGCCGGACGGCGTACAGGCTCCTACTCCCGGATCGTCCGGGACACTGCACTGACGGCCAAGGCAAAGGGGCTGCACGGCGACAGTTGTCAGGTCTGCGGCCTGCAACTGCCCACGCGCTTCGGCACCTACAGCGAAGCCGCCCACATCCGCGGCCTGGGTCGTCCTCACGACGGCCCCGACGAACTCTCCAACTTGCTGGTGCTGTGCCCCAACCACCATGTCCAGTTCGACACATTCGCGATCTACATCGACCCCGACGGAACCGTACGTACGACCTCGGACGACAGCCCCATCGGTGAGCTCCGCCGGCACCCCGCCCATCGCATCAGCGAAACGCACGTCCGCTACCACCGTGCGCGCTGCGGCAGGGATTCGACTGACCGGGAGACCCAGGGTGAGGCCTCGTCCGTCTGATTTCAGGCCGGCCACCACGGGCGCCCGACCGCCCTCACCTGTGGCTGAGCCACCGGCCTTCGCGCTGACCGGCGCGGAGCGCGCCGATCCCTTCCCCTCCGCCTCGGTGGGGTTGCCGGTGAGAGCGCCAGAAGCGAGCTAGGGTCTAAGTAAGATTCAATCTACGTAATATCGAACCTACGTTTGCTGAATGCCAGGAATGGGCGCTGATGGAGTTCAAGGGCAGGTCTGCCGACCTGGATCAGCTGGCTCGGCAGCTGGGCCTGGTGGTCAGCGGTACGGGCGCCACGCGTGGTCAGGCCGTGACCGTGACGGGCCGGCGCCGGGTGGGCAAGTCTCGTCTGGTCCAGGAGTTCTGCGACCGTTCCGGGCTTCCGTACGTGGTCTTCCAGGCGACCCGGGGACGCAACGCGGTGGCCGAGCGGGCGGACTTCGCCTCGACGCTGGCGCATTCCCCTCTTCCCGGGGCCGAGCTGGTGGCCGGGCTGCAGGCCTCCGACTGGAACCAGGCGCTGCGTTCCCTGGCGGTCGCGATTCCGGACGATGTCCCGAGCATTGCGGTGCTCGACGAGGTGCCGTGGCTGGTGGAGCAGGACGGGGAGTTCGAGGGGGCGCTGCAGACGGTCTGGGACCGGCACCTGTCCGCCAAGCCCGTCCTGCTGATCCTGGTCGGCAGTGACATGTCGGTGATGGAGGCGCTGCAGTCCTATGGCCGCCCGTTCTTCGGCCGGGCGTCCAAGATGACCGTACGGCCGCTGCATCTGGCCGATGTGCAGGCGATGACCGGTCTGGACGCGGCGGAAGCGGTGGACGCGCTGCTGATCACCGGAGGGTTCCCGGAAATCGTTCAGTCCTGGCGGCCGGGGATGGGCCGCCGAGACTTTCTGCGCGAGACCGTGTCCAACCCGCTTGCCCCGCTGTTGGTGGCGGGCGAGCTGTCGCTGCTGGGGGAGTTTCCCGAGGCGTCCCACTCGCGCGCGATCCTGGAAGCGGTCGGCAGTGGCGAGCGGACCTTCTCCACCATTGCCGCGCAAGCCGGTGGTGCCGGCGCACTGCCCTCGGGCACGTTGTCTCCGCTGCTGAACACGCTGCTTGCCAAGCGAGTCCTGGCCGCTGACCTGCCGCTCTCGATCAAGGCGGACAGCAAGAACAAGCGCTATCGCATCGCTGATCCGTACCTGCGGTTCTGGCTTGCTTTCCTGCAACGCGGGATCCCGTTCATCGAGCGCGGTCGTGGTGATCTGGCGCTGGAGCGCATCGAGCGGTCGTGGACGACATGGCGGGGCCGGGCCGTGGAGCCGGTCGTCCGCGAGTCGCTGCTGCGGCTGCTGCCCGACGAGATGTGGCCGCAGACGGAGGCGGTCGGGGGCTGGTGGAACCGGCAGAACAACCCGGAGATCGACCTGATCGGAGCCGACCGCGAACCCGTGGCAGGTCAGGTCCATTTCATCGGCTCGGTGAAGTGGCTGGAGTCGCAGCCGTTCGGCCGACGTGAGTACGACGCCCTGGTACGAGACGTGCTCGCTGTGCCCGGCGCCGAGCGGGACACGGCGCTGGTGGCAGTGTCCCGCTGTGGTGTTGAGGACGATCTGCCCCTTGCGGCGCATTGGGGTCCGGAGGACCTTGTTCGCGCCTGGCAGTAGTCAGGGAAACCGCGAGGGTGGTGACGCGGCCGGTTCACCCCCGCGGGGTGACCGGACGGCGCTAGCCTGGCCGGGTGAATGCGCGTACCGCCCTCGCGAAATGGCTGGGCACCCTGGATCCCGAGCGGCTGACCGCATTGCTGGAGGAGCGGGATCTGCCGCTCGCCGCCGGGTACCGACGGATCACCACCGTCCGCGAGCTCGCCGAACACTTGCTCACCGACGAGTCGGTGGGCCAGGGCCTGCTGGCGGGCACCGCCGGAGAACTGGAATTGCTCGCTTCCATCGCCGCCCTTGCTCTGGAGCGGCACGGCCCCGCAGCCGGTGGGGAGGACGAGGATGGGCCCCGATACCCCTGGCAACAGCGGAAGCCCGTTCCCCCGGTGGAACCCGCGGACCGATTGGTGCCCGAGGGGGACGTACTGTCCTGGTTCGAGCCGGGGGAGAAGCGGCAGCGGGCGGAACACACACTCACCCGACTGCGGGAGCGCGCGTTGTTGCTCCCCGCGCCCAAGGGCCGACTGGCGCTCCCACCACTGCTGCACGTCCGCGCCGCCGGGTTCGACGGTTACGGGCGTACGGCCGACCGGCTGCTGACCACCGCTTACAACGCCCCCGAGGTCAAGCGGATCGCCGCAAACCTCCTCGGCGAGGGCGCAGCACGTACCCGCGACCAGGCCCAGGAGCTGATCACCGCCCTGCTCGCCGACCCCGCCCGGGTGCGGGCACTGGTGGCGGATGCCCCGGCCCGGGCGCTGGAGCTGCTGGACCACCTGGTACCCGGCCCGCCGCTGCTGCGTACCCACTGCTTCGCCGGCCGGTACGGGGAGCAGCACGCGGGACCGGACTCCAAGTACGTCTTCCGGGAGGGCGGCAGCGGTGACGAGGGCACCGACTGGCTGGCCGCGCGCGGACTACTGGTCCCCGTCGGTCTCGACCTGGTGGAGCTTCCCTACGAGGTCGCCCGTGCGCTCCGCGATGGGGGCGCGGCACCCAGCCCCCGACTGGAACCAGAGCCGTTCACCGCCACCGCGCCGCTGCCGTCCGGCTGGGAGGGCGAGGGTGGCACGGCCGCCGCGGCGGCCGCCTGGCGGGCCGAACTGGTACTGCGGGCGCTGGCCGCCGAGCCGGTCGCGATTCGCAAGGCGGGCGGGATCGCCGTACGGGACACCCGGCGGCTGGCCAAGGCGGCCGGGGCCGATGAGGCCGGCACCCGGCTGTGGCTGGACCTCGCGGTGAACGCCGGACTGGCCGCGCCCCGGGACGACGAACCGGCCCCCGCTTTCCGCGGCCGCCGGAACCCCAAGGCCCCCAAACCCTCCGCCCGGCTGTTGCCGAGCGACCGCTACGACGCCTGGGCCGCCGCTCCGCCCGCGGGCAAACTGCTGCCGCTCCTGGCAGCCTGGGCCGTGGTCCCCGCAGTTCTCAGCCACTGGCCGGACCCCGACGAGACCCCGGTCGCGCTCATCAGCCCGCAGGACGAGGACGCCGTGACCCTCCGCGCGGGGGTCCTACGAGCGCTCGCCCTCCTCCCCGACGGACACGGGCTGACCGCGAACGCGCGCGGATACACCGAACTGCTCGCCCTGGCCGCATGGTTCCAGCCCGCCCTGCGCACTCACCTGGCCGCAGACGCCACGGGGGAGCTGACCGGCCTGGACGGAGTCCTCGACCGCATGGCGGCCACCCTGACAGAGGCGGCCCTGCTCGGCGTGGTCGCCCACGGCGCGCTCACCCCCGTCGGGCGGGCCCTGTGCCGCCTGCTGGAGGCGGGCGCCGCACACCACTACCCGGCAGTGCCCGGCGCGGGCGCCGACCCGTCCGCCCGCGGCTCGGAGGGCCTGGGCGAAGACCTTGCCCTCCGCCCCACCCTGGCGAAGGCGGTGGCCACCCTCCGCGAGGAGCTGTACGCAGCGCTGCCCGAGCCCAGCGACAAGGCCCGGTTCCAGAGCGACCTGACCGCCACCGTCACCGGCGCGCCCGCACCCGCCCTCGCCGACCTGCTCTCCACCGTCGGGGACATCGAGTCCGAGGGCCACGCGGTGGTCTGGCGCATCACGGCAACCTCCGTCCGCCGGGCCCTGGACGCCGGCTGGAGCGCGGACGAACTCCTCGACCGCCTCACGGCGGCAAGCGAGCGCGACATCCCCCTCCCCCAACCACTGGCCTACACGATCAAGGACACCGCCCGCACCCACGGACAACTCAAGGTGGTCCGCGCGGCCTGCTGCATTCGCTCCGACGACATCGCCCTGATCGCCGAGGTGGACCAGGCCCGCGGCCTGGCCAAACTCCGACTCCGCCGGATCGCCCCCACGGTCCTGATCTCCACAGCCCCGCCGGAGGAGACGCTGTCAGCCCTCCGCACGGCCGGCTACGCCCCCACCCAGGAAGCCGAAACGGGCACCACACTCCTCGACCGCGCCCCCACCGACCGCGCCCCGACCCTCATGCCGACCCTGGACCACGCTCACGCTGCCTACGGTGAACCGGGTCGCGGCGCCCCCGCGAGCGCCCGCCTACTGGCCGCCACCCTTACTGCGGCCGGCTAGGAGGCGCGCGTCAGACGTCGCCTTCGGTGCCCACGTCTGGCGCACAAGGCACCGGGGCGACAAGGGTGGGGACGGGTGCGATCAGTGCTGACCATGGCCGTTCAGGGGGCTCGCCGCGTCCGTTGTCGTACTCAGGAGGCTGAGGGCGTGTCGCGTATACGTCACCTGGCAGAAGCCTTTAGCTTCGAATACGACACTCCGACAGTTGTCCGGCCCCTCCCGATCCGACAGCCACACCAGCCGGTCTCCAGCGACCAGGCGCTCTCGACCCATGAGTAGGCGGTTGTGGGCGGTTCCCTCGCGGTCGAGGAACGGTAGGGCAACACGATCGCCGGCCCGCAGCCGGTGGACGGCGGGCAGCGACCCCCACGTGCCAATACCGGTCACGACTTGCTGGCAATGGTGGATCGCTCTCTTGGCAACATCCGGGGAGACGCGGAAGAACTCCCGGTTGGCGGAGACCCTGTGACCCGCCAGGAGGCGGTGCACTGCGCGCTCGAAAGACCCGGAGCGAGACCAACGATGCTCTGTGCTCGATCACCGAGGCCACGCTTCGAAGGACGCGAGGCCGGCCGGATGACGAGTTGGTGCGGCGGGCAGTCGCGGCTGCCGCGACGCAGCGGCGCAAGCGGATGACGTTCGTGAACGCGGTGGGGTACGCGATCGAGCTAGGTCAGCTCCGTGCCGATCCGCTGGCCGACATCAGCTGGCGCAGCACCGAAACCGTTCAGCAGGCCGATCCCCGGGTGGTCGTCAATCCCGTGCAGGCCCGGAACCCGCTCTGTGCGGTCTCCTACGTCGGTGGTTACGGGCGGGCGCGGGGGCGGAGGCTGGTCGGCCTCTTCGCCGGGATGTACTACGGGGGCTGCGGCCGGCCGAAGCCGTGGCGGTTACGTTGCCGGACTGCGAACTGTCGACAGAGGTGTGGGGCAGCGTGGTCCTTCAGGCCACCCGCCCCTCCGTCGGCAAGAGGTGGACCGACAGCGGACAGAATCACGACCTGCGCGGCTTGAAGAGCCGACCGCCGGGAGGCACGCGTACGGTGCCACTCCCGCACGAACTCGTCAGCCTGTGGCGGGAGAGCGTCGACACCCTCGGCACCGCGGACGACGGTCGGCTGTTCTTGAACGAGGAGGGCGGCATCGTGGGATCCCCCACCTACGACCGTGCCTGGCACGAGGCCCGCGAACTCGCGCTTTCGCCGGGCCTGGTGGCATCCACCTTCGCCGCCCGCCCCTACGACCTGCGGCACTCGGCCCTGTCCACCTGGCTGAACGCCGGCGTCGATCCCACCGAAGTCGCCGAACGGGTTGGGAACAGCGTAGAGGTCCTCATAACCCGGTATGCGAAGTGCCTTTAGGGGCGCCAGGCCCTCGCGAACAAACGCATCGACGCGCTTCTGGACGAGTACAACTGAAGGTCCGTCATGATTCTCACGGAGAATCAAGCGGTCCGCGTAGGCCTTTTGCGTCCCACGCACTCTCCCGCGCGAGCCGGTTGGGAGCCACGAGGTCGGGCACGCCCGATCCCGTCGACGTGTCGAGGTGAAAGCGCAGGTCGGGGACGCGTGCGGGGCAGGATGCTGAAAGGTGCAACGGTCACACAGGCCATGTGTCTTTTGGCATGAACAAGAAAGCCTCTGACTTGCATTTCTGCAGGTCAGAGGCTTCTTTAGCACTCCTTGCGAAGTGCCCCCGGCAGGATTCGAACCTGCGCACACGGCTCCGGAGGCCGTTGCTCTATCCCCTGAGCTACGGGGGCGTGTCGTTCGCTTTGCGGCGACGGGTTGAACACTACCAGCATCCCCGGGGTGATCAGGAACGGTTTCGGGTGGGAGGGGGAGGTCCGTTGCCCGGAGGGGGTGGAAGTGGCGAAAACCCGGACGCGGGGGCTTAGGGCAACCTACTCTCGAGTTGTGCCAGGCGCCTCGGGCCGGGTGCTTGTTGTCGACGACAACAAGGTCATCCGGCAGCTGATCAAGGTCAATCTCGAGCTGGAGGGCTTCGAGGTCGTGACCGCGAACGATGGTGTCGAGTGCCTGGACATCGTCCACCGGGTGAACCCCGACGCGATCACCCTCGATGTGGTCATGCCCCGCCTGGACGGGTTCGGCGCCGCCGCGCAGTTGCGGGCCGATCCGCGGACACGGCATCTGCCCGTCGCCATCGTGAGCGCCTGCACGCAGTACGAGGTCGAGGCCGGGATCGCCGCCGGGGTCGACGCGTTCGTCGCCAAGCCCTTCGAGCCCGCCGAGCTGGTCCGCGTCGTACGGCGGCTCGTCGAGCGCCGGGACCGGCGCGAGCGGAAGGAGACTCCGGCCGGGAGAGGGCGGGGCTGAGACCCCTGCTCGGCTCATCGTCCACTCGTCCTCCACTCGTCCTCCGCCCCGCCGTCCCGTCGCCGTTCCCGGCCCCCTGTTCACATGCCGAAACCCGATGCATGCCCCTCGGGCTTCTCCCCTAGGCTGGGTGTCGTGATCCCCGCCGACCTCTCTCGTGCCGTCGTACGCGCCGTGCGCCGTGCCGTCGAGGACGGGGAGCTGGGCGGGACCGTGCCCGCGCGCGTCGTCGTCGAGCGGACCCGGCCCGGGGGTGTGGGGGACTACGCCTCGCCCGTCGCCTTCCAGGTCGCCAAGGGCGCCGGCGCCGCTCCGGCCCACGTCGCACGCGTCCTCGCCGGCCGGCTCGCCGCCGAGCCCGGCATCGAGAACGTCGAGGTCACCGGCGCCGGGTTCCTCAACTTCACCCTCGCCACCCGCTCCGCCGCCGCCCTCGTACGGGACGTCAGGGCGCGCGGCACCCGGTACGGGTACGCCCCCGACGGCGAGCTGCGCGCCCGCGTCGTCGGCGACGCCGTCGCCCGGATCCGCCGCAGCCAGGCGGCCGCCCCCGACGGCGCCCCGAGCGCGGCGGGGAACCGGACCGCCCCCGACGGCGCCCCGAGCACGGCGGGGAACCGGACCGCCCCCGTCGCCCGCCGCGACGGCGACGTCGTCGCCGGGTACGGGACGGACGCCGCCGCCTGGGCCATGCTCGGCGTCCCGGCGCGCGAGACCCCCTCGTTCACCGCCGGACTCCTCGTACAGGACGAGTCCAGCGAGCTCTTCCGCGTCCGGTACGCCCACGCCCGCGCCCGCGCGCTCCACCGCAACGCCGCCGACCTCGGATACCGGTCCGAGCCGGGCGACGTCGACGCGCCCGCCCTGCTGGCCGCCCTCGCCGAATACCCCCTCGTCCTCGAAGCCGCCGCGCACCACCGGGCGCCCGAGCGACTCGTGCGGCACCTCGTCACCGTCGCCGACGCGCTGCTCGACTTCCAGTACGACGTCCTGCCCCGCGGAGACGAGAAACCCTCGGCCGCCCACCGTGCCCGGCTGGCACTCGCCGAAGCCGCCGGGACGGTGCTGGCCGGTGGCCTCGCCCTGCTCGGCCTGGACGCCCCCGACTTCCTGTGACCCGCGAAGAGAGATTCCGATGAGCCGTTCCGCGCACCCCGCCGGGCCCCGCCACGCCGACGTCCTGCCCGAAGGGCACTACGCGCCGCCGCCCGCCGACCTGAACAAGCTGGACGAGAAGGTCTGGGCCCGCACCGTCACCCGCGACGACCACGGCGTCGCCCGCGTCGGCGGCATCGAAGTGACCCGGCTCGCCGAGGAGTTCGGCACCCCCGCCTACTTCCTCGACGAGGAGGACTTCCGCGCCCGCTGCCGCGCCTGGGCGAACGCCTTCGGCAAGGACGCCGACGTCTTCTACGCGGGCAAGGCGTTCCTGTCCAAGGCCGTCGTGAAGTGGCTGCGCGAAGAGGGCCTGAACCTGGACGTCTGCTCCGGCGGCGAACTGTCCACGGCGCTGGCCGGCGGGATGCCCGCCGAGCGGATCGCCTACCACGGCAACAACAAGTCCGAGGCGGAGATCCGCCGGGCCGTCGAGGTCGGGGTCGGGCGCATCGTCCTCGACTCCTTCCAGGAGATCGCCCGCGTCGCGCACGTCGCCCGTGAGCTGGGCGTACGCCAGCCCGTGCAGATCCGCGTCACCGTCGGCGTCGAGGCGCACACCCACGAGTTCATCGCGACCGCCCACGAGGACCAGAAGTTCGGCATCGCCGTCGCCGACGGCAGCGCCGCCGAGGCCGTCCGCCGGGCGCTGGGCCACGACAGCCTCGACCTGCTCGGCGTGCACTCCCACATCGGATCGCAGATCTTCGACATGGCCGGCTTCGAGGTCTCCGCCAAGCGGGTGATCCGGTTGCTGGCCGCCGTACGCGACGAGCACGGCGTCGAGCTCCCCGAGATCGACCTCGGTGGCGGCCTGGGCATCGCCTACACCTCCGCCGACGACCCGTGCGAGCCGCAGGAGATCGCCAAGGCGCTCACCGAGATCGTCGCCCGCGAATGCGAGAGCGCGGG
Source organism: Streptomyces sp. NPDC048383 (assembly GCF_040651775.1). NCBI lineage: Bacteria > Bacillati > Actinomycetota > Actinomycetes > Kitasatosporales > Streptomycetaceae > Streptomyces > Streptomyces sp. NPDC048383. The sequence continues at coordinate 108,578 of NZ_JBEZKS010000011.1, read as the reverse complement.
CCTGCGGGCGCCGCGGATCTCCGTCGAGCCGGGCCGGGCCATCGTCGGCCCCACCGCTTTCACCCTTTACGAGGTCGGCACCATCAAGCCCCTCGAAGGGCTGCGGACGTACGTCAGCGTCGACGGTGGCATGTCCGACAACATCCGCACCGCGCTCTACGACGCCGAATACTCGGTCAATCTCGTCTCCCGCGTATCGGACGCCGAGCCCATGCTCGTCCGTGTCGTCGGCAAGCACTGCGAGAGCGGTGACATCGTGGTCAAGGACGCGTTCCTGCCGGCCGACCTGGCGCCGGGCGACCTGCTCGCCGTGCCGGCCACCGGTGCCTACTGCAGGTCCATGGCCAGCAACTACAACCACGCGCTCCGCCCGCCGGTCGTCGCCGTGCGCGACGGGCAGGCGCGGGTGATCGTCCGCCGCGAGACGGAGGAAGATCTCCTGCGTCTCGACCTCGGATGACCCTCATGTTTCTGGGGGAAGCCCTCAGATCCTGAAAATGGGTGTCTCACTCAATGGACCGAGGATGGAAACTGATGTCCATTGAGTGAGACTGGTTCACACCTGGCGCGCAAACCGCTCGCCGGGAATGCAGGAAGATCGAAAGGCGTAGGTCGAATGATGCGTACGCGTCCGCTGAAGGTGGCGCTGCTGGGCTGTGGAGTGGTCGGCTCAGAGGTGGCGCGCATCATGACGACGCACGCCGACGACCTGACGGCCAGGATCGGCGCGCCGGTCGAGCTCGCCGGTGTCGCCGTGCGCCGCCCCTCCAAGGTCCGTGAGGGGATCGACCCCGCTCTCGTCACCACCGACGCGACCGCCCTGCTCAAACGGGGCGACATCGACGTGGTCATCGAGGTCATCGGTGGCATCGAGCCCGCCCGCACCCTGATCACCACCGCGTTCGAGAACGGCGCGTCCGTCGTGTCGGCGAACAAGGCGCTGCTCGCCCAGGACGGCGCCGCGCTGCACGCCGCCGCCGACGCGGCCGGGCTGGACCTCTACTACGAGGCCGCCGTCGCCGGCGCCATCCCGCTGGTCCGCCCGATGCGCGAGTCGCTCGCCGGCGACAAGATCAACCGGGTGATGGGCATCGTGAACGGCACGACGAACTTCATCCTCGACAAGATGGACTCGACGGGCGCCGGCTACCAGGAAGCGCTGGACGAGGCCACCGCCCTCGGATACGCGGAAGCCGATCCCACCGCCGACGTCGAAGGCTTCGACGCCGCCGCCAAGGCGGCGATCCTGGCCGGCATCGCCTTCCACACCCGGGTCCGTCTCGACGACGTGTACCGCGAGGGCATGACCGAGGTCAGCGCCGCGGACTTCGCCTCCGCCAAGCGCATGGGCTGCACCATCAAGCTCCTCGCCATCCTGGAGCGCGCCGCCGACGGCCTGTCGGTCACGGCCCGCGTGCACCCGGCGATGATCCCGCTGACCCACCCGCTGGCTTCCGTCCGCGAGGCGTACAACGCCGTCTTCGTCGAGGCGGAGGCCGCCGGGCGGCTCATGTTCTACGGTCCGGGCGCCGGTGGCGCGCCGACCGCGTCCGCGGTCCTCGGTGACCTCGTCGCGGTCTGCCGCAACAAGCTCACGGAAGCGACGGGGCCCGGCGAGTCGGCGTACACCCAGCTGCCGGTCAGCACCATGGGCGACGTCGTCACCCGCTACCACATCAGCCTCGACGTGGCGGACAAGCCGGGCGTCCTCGCCCAGGTGGCGACGACCTTCGCGGAGCACGGCGTGTCGATCGACACGGTACGACAGCAAGGACGTCCGGACGGGGTCGGCAACGAAGCCTCCCTCGTGGTCGTCACCCACCGCGCGCACGACGCCGCCCTCTCGGGGACCGTCGAGGCGCTGCGGAAGCTGGACACCGTACGAGGTGTCGCCAGCATCATGCGCGTTGAAGGGGAGTAAGGACCCATGAGCAGCAACCGAACCCACCAGTGGCGCGGAATCATCGAGGAGTACCGGGACCGCCTGCCGGTCACGGCCACGACCCCCGTGGTCACCCTCCGCGAGGGTGGCACGCCCCTCGTCCCCGCCCAGCTGCTGTCCGAGCGCACGGGTTGCGAGGTCCACCTGAAGGTGGAGGGTGCGAACCCCACCGGGTCCTTCAAGGACCGCGGCATGACCATGGCGATCACCAGGGCGAAGGAAGAGGGCGCCAAGGCCGTCATCTGCGCCTCCACGGGCAACACCTCCGCCTCGGCCGCCGCGTACGCGGTGCGCGCCGGCATGGTGTCCGCGGTGCTCGTGCCCCGCGGCAAGATCGCGCTGGGGAAGATGGGTCAGGCCCTGGTGCACGGCGCCAAGATCCTGCAGGTCGACGGCAACTTCGACGACTGCCTGGACCTGGCCCGCGCGCTGTCCGACAACTACCCGGTGGCGCTGGTCAATTCCGTCAACCCGGTGCGCATCGAGGGCCAGAAGACGGCCGCGTTCGAGATCGTGGACGCGCTCGGCGACGCCCCCGACATCCACGTGCTGCCCGTCGGCAACGCCGGCAACATCACCGCGTACTGGAAGGGCTTCAAGGAGTACAAGGCCGACGGCCCGGCCTCCCGTACGCCCCGCGTGTGGGGTTTCCAGGCCTCGGGCTCCGCGCCGATCGTGCGCGGCGAGGTCGTCAAGGAGCCGCACACCATCGCCACCGCGATCCGGATCGGCAACCCGGCTTCCTGGGACTACGCGCTCGCCGCGCGGGACGAGTCCGGCGGGTTCATCGACGAGGTGACGGACCGCCAGATCCTGGCCGCCTACCGGCTGTTGGCCGCGCAGGAGGGGGTCTTTGTCGAGCCCGCGTCGGCCGCGTCCGTGGCGGGCCTGCTCAAGGCCGTCGACGCCGGTCTGGTCGACCCGGGCCAGAAGATCGTGTGCACCGTCACCGGCAACGGCCTGAAGGACCCCGACTGGGCGGTTGCCGGCGCCCCGCAGCCGGTCACCATTCCGGTGGACGCGGAGGCCGCGGCCGTCCGTCTCGGCCTGATCTGACCCGAGCTCCCGCTCGACGCCCACGTTGCCGGATTCCGGAAAGCTTCCGGAATCCGGCAACTCGGCCCGTACGGCACCAAAAGTCAACGGAATTCAGCGGAAGAACGCGACACGCATCGTGCGCCTCCTGTGCGCCCTATGTCGCGGGAGAACCTTCCTTCGATACGCTGTACTTACATCCGCCACCGCGCATATGACGCGGTGCTGCCCCAAGGGCCTTCGGGTGTCGTACGTTCTCCAGTACATTCGCAGCGAAGATCCCGCACCGTCACCAGATCTCGCACAGTCACAAGGAGTGTCATCGACCGATGGCAGGTCCAGCGTTCCGCGCCGCCGCCGTACGAGTGCGCGTCCCCGCCAGTAGTGCCAACCTCGGCCCCGGCTTCGATGCCCTCGGCCTGGCTCTGGGGCTCTACGACGACGTGGTCGTCCGCGTCGCCGACTCCGGCCTGAACATCGACATCGCCGGTGAGGGCGCCGACACCCTCCCGCGGGACGAGAGCCACCTCCTCGTACGTTCCATGCGCACCGCCTTCGACCTGCTGGGCGGCCAGCCGCGCGGCCTCGAGGTCGTCTGCGCCAACCGCATCCCGCACGGTCGCGGCCTCGGTTCCTCCTCCGCCGCGATCTGCGCCGGCATCGTCGCCGCCCGCGCCGTGACCATAGGCGGCGAGACGCGGCTCGACGACGCGGCGCTGCTGGAGCTCGCCACGGAGATCGAGGGACACCCCGACAACGTCGCCGCCTGTCTGCTCGGCGGCTTCACCCTGGCCTGGATGGACGGGGGCAGCGCCAAGGCGATCCGTATGGACCCTGCGGATTCCATCGTTCCGGTGGTCTTCGTCCCGTCCAAGCCGGTCCTGACCGAGGCCGCGCGAGGACTGCTGCCGCGCAGCGTCCCGCACGTGGACGCGGCGGCGAACGCGGGCCGCGCGGGCCTGCTCGTGGAGGCCCTGACCAGGCGTCCCGAGTTCCTGCTGCCCGCCACCGAGGACCGGCTGCACCAGGAGTACCGGGCTCCGGCGATGCCCGAGAGCGTGGCACTCGTGAACCGGCTGCGGGCGGACGGCATCCCCGCGGTCATCTCCGGCGCGGGCCCCACGGTCCTCGCGCTGGTCGACAACGACGCGGCCGACAAGGTCGCGCGGCTCGCCGGCGAGGGGTGGGCGGCCAACCGGCTCGCACTCGACGCCGCGGGCGCGAGCGTCCTTCCGCTGGGCCCCCAGGGAGTCCAGTCCGTGTCCCGGTGACACGGCCCTCCGGGGCGGGCGGCCAGGGCAGGCCGGCCGCTCCGGACGGGGTGACAGCCGGTGATTGAGAGGGGGAATATCTGTTGGATCCGGTAGTGTTAGTCTCGAGTGCGCATCCGAAGCCGCCATGGCTCGGTGCTCAGTGTCCCCGTTCGGGACCACCTTTCTTCCGGGAGCCTCCCCGACTGCTTTGATCGCTGCCAGCAGTTTCGAGCACGCTCCGGAATCGGAATCGGCGTGACATTCCCACGCTTCCAGCTCGGGGGCTTCTCGCCGGAACCACCCATGCACGTTTCTCTCCGCCGTATCTCTATCGGCGGACCACCGCCCCGGCCGCGGCCCATGACCCATCAGGTCCTGGTCCGTTGTCGGACAGCACAACCGGTCGCCGAGCCAGACAGGCCGACGTCCGCTCCAGGGAAGGACCCTTCGTGAGCGACACCACCGATCTGATGGGCGCTGCCGACACCAACGTCGACACCAGTGCCCCCGCCGCGGGCGCCGCGGCTGCTCCGGGACGGCGACGCCGCTCCGGCACCGGCCTGGACGGCATGGTCCTGGCCGAGCTTCAGCAGGTCGCGTCGGGCCTCGGCATCAGGGGCACCGCGCGGATGCGCAAGAGCCAGCTGATCGAGGTCATCAAGGAAACCCAGGGCGGCGGCAGCGCCCCCAAGGCCGCGGCCCCCGCCGCCGACGCCGCCGAGGCCAAGCCGAAGCGCCGCGCCACCAGCAAGGCCCGTACGGGTGAGACCGCCGTGCAGGCGCCCGCCGAGAAGGCGGCTGACCAGCCCGCCGTCCAGGCGCAGATCGACATCCCCGGCCAGCCCGCGGGGGCCCCCTCCCGCGCGAGCGAGGCGGAGGACGCACCGGCCGGCGAGCGCCGTCGGCGTCGCGCCACCGCGCCCTCCGGCAGCCCGGAGGTGACGGCCCCGGCCGTCGTGCAGGTCGAGCAGAAGATCGAGACGGCTCCGGCCGCGCAGTCGGAGACCAAGGCCGAGGCGGCCACCGTCGCCGCCCAGGGCCAGTCCCCGGAGGCCGGCGAGGGCCGTACCCGCCGCGACCGTCGTGACCGCGGCGAGCGGGGCGAGCGTGCCGAGCGCGGCGACCGCCAGCAGGGCCGTCGCGAGCGCGGCGCCAAGGCCGACGACCAGGGCCAGGCCCAGAGCCAGGGCCAGGGCGGTCAGGGTCAGGGCGGTGGTCGTCAGGACCGCGCCGAGCGCCAGGACCGTACGGACCGCGCCGACCGTCAGCAGCAGGGCGGCCGCGGCCAGGGCCAGGGCCAGGGCCAGGGCCAGCAGCAGGGCCGGCAGGACCGTCAGGACAACGGTCCGCAGGACGACTTCGACGGTGAGGACGGTCGTCGCGGCCGTCGTGGCCGCTACCGCGACCGCCGGGGCCGTCGTGGCCGCGACGAGTTCGCGCCGGCCGAGCCGCAGGTAGCCGACGACGACGTCCTGATCCCCGTCGCGGGCATCCTCGACATCCTCGACAACTACGCGTTCATCCGGACCTCGGGCTACCTGCCCGGCCCCAACGACGTGTACGTCTCCCTCGCCCAGGTCCGCAAGGCCGGTCTGCGCAAGGGTGACCACACCACCGGTGCCGTGCGCCAGCCCAAGGACGGCGAGCGCCGCGAGAAGTTCAACGCGCTGGTGCGCCTGGACTCCGTCAACGGCATGGCGCCCGAATCCGGCCGCGGCCGGCCGGAGTTCCAGAAGCTGACGCCGCTGTACCCGCAGGACCGGCTCCGTCTGGAGACCGACCCGGGCGTGCTGACCACCCGCATCATCGACCTCGTGTCGCCGATCGGTAAGGGCCAGCGAGGCCTGATCGTGGCCCCGCCGAAGACCGGCAAGACCATGATCATGCAGGCGATCGCCAACGCGATCACCGTCAACAACCCCGAGTGCCACCTGATGGTCGTCCTGGTCGACGAGCGTCCGGAAGAGGTCACCGACATGCAGCGGTCGGTCAAGGGCGAGGTCATCTCCTCGACCTTCGACCGTCCGGCCGAGGACCACACCACCGTCGCCGAGCTGGCCATCGAGCGCGCGAAGCGCCTCGTCGAGCTGGGTCACGACGTGGTCGTCCTGCTGGACTCCATCACCCGTCTGGGCCGCGCGTACAACCTCGCCGCCCCCGCCTCCGGCCGCATCCTGTCCGGTGGTGTCGACTCGACCGCGCTGTACCCGCCGAAGCGCTTCTTCGGTGCCGCGCGCAACATCGAGGACGGCGGCTCGCTGACCATCCTGGCCACCGCGCTGGTCGACACCGGCTCGCGCATGGACGAGGTGATCTTCGAGGAGTTCAAGGGCACCGGCAACATGGAGCTCAAGCTCGACCGCAAGCTCGCCGACAAGCGCATCTTCCCGGCCGTCGACGTCGACCCGTCGGGCACCCGCAAGGAGGAGATCCTCCTCAACGCGGAGGAGCTCGCCATCGTCTGGAAGCTGCGCCGAGTGCTGCACGCGCTCGACTCGCAGCAGGCGATCGAGCTGCTGCTCGACAAGATGAAGCAGACGAAGTCGAACGCCGAGTTCCTGATGCAGATCGCGAAGACCACGCCGGCGGGCAAGAACGACGACTGACCGCCGCCTTCGGGCTCCGCACCAACGGGACCGCCCCCACCGCGACAGCGGTGGGGGCGGTCCCGCGTTCGTGGTGCGGGAGCGCGTGGTCCCGTGCGTGACCCGTACGTCACCCCGTGCGACCTTCGCCACATTCGTGCCGTCCGGCGGGCGATCGGACCGGCCCAGCGGACCCCAGGGAAACCGCAGGTAAGGGGTACGTCACATCCCGTTCGTCCGGAGATGTCCCCACGACCCCCGGGCGGCCGGGGCGGTTCGGCGCCGGCGCCGGCCGTGGAACCCTGGGGGCCGCTCCGCCGTCTGAGTGAAGGGACAGCGGGAAGGCGCGCCGTACGGAGCGCGTACCGCAGCCAGGGGACTGAGGAGAGCATGAGCGAGGACAGCAGGGGTCGCGGCCGTCCGGCCGGGACCCGGCGGCGCAAACCGCCGCGGCGCAAGGGCCTCACCGTGGCCGCGTGGACCGCCGCCGGCGTGGTCCTGCTCGGCGGCACCGGCCTCGGATACGTCTACTTCAAGTTCAACGGCAACCTGAAGAGCGTCGACATCGACCAGGCCCTCGGCACGGACCGGCCGGTCAACGTCGACAACGGCTCGATGGACATCCTCGTCCTCGGCTCCGACTCCCGCGGCGGCGCCAACGCCGAGTACGGCAAGGACGACGGCGGATCCGCGCGCTCCGACACAGCGATGATCGTCCACCTCTACGAGGGCCACCAGAAGGCGAGCGTCATATCGATCCCGCGCGACACCATGGCCCCGCGCCCCAGCTGCGCCACCGCCAAGGGGAAGACCGACCCGGGTAGTTCGCGCTCGCAGTTCAACGAGGCGTTCACCATCGGCGGGGCCGCCTGCGCGGTGAAGACCGTCGAGAAGATGTCGGGGATCCGCATGGACCACTACATCGAGGTCGACTTCACCGGCTTCAAGAAGATCGTCGACAACCTCGGCGGCGTCGAGGTGACGACGACGAAGCCCATCAAGGACGACTACAGCCACCTCGACCTCCCGCCCGGCACCAACAAGCTCAACGGGGAGCAGGCCCTCGGGCTGGTCCGCACCCGCAAGAGCGTCGGCGACGGCGGCGACCTCGGTCGAATACAGCTCCAGCAGGCCTTCATGAAGGCGCTGATCAAGCAGGTCAAGGGCATCGGGGTGTTCGACAACCCCAAGCGGCTGCTCGGCCTCGCCGACTCCGCGACCAAGGCGATCACCACCGACCGGGCACTCGGCGACGTGAAGTCCCTCATGGGCTTCGCCCAGGGACTCCAGGGCATCGACTCCGAGGACATGAACATGATCACCCTGCCGGTGACCACGGACCCGCGGGACGTGAACCGGGTCGTGCCGCTCACCAAGGAGTCCAAGATGGTCTGGGACGCGCTGCTCGCGGACCGGCCGATACCGGCCGAGGCCACCGCCGAGTCCGTGGGGGACAAGGGCGGCGCGGCCGGGATCGTGCGCTAGCGGGGCGGTAGCGGGAGGCGCGTGCGGTCGGTTGGCGAGCGGCCGGGAGGCTGTCCGGAGCCGACCCGGAGTCGGCCGGAATAGATGCCGGCCCCGTGCCGTTGAGGGGAGCGTCCTCAGAATTTTGACAGGCGGCCCGGTCCTGGCAGACTGGTCTGTCGGCCCCGGTTCACGCAGTGCGCAATTCGGCTCCTGCGACCCGGCGCCCTCCCGAAACTAGGAGACACCTTGAAGCGCGAAGTTCACCCCGAGTACGTCGAGACCCAGGTCAGCTGCACCTGTGGCGCGTCGTTCACCACCCGTAGCACCCTCACCGAGGGCACCATCCGTGCCGAGGTCTGCTCCGAGTGCCACCCGTTCTACACGGGCAAGCAGAAGATCCTCGACACCGGTGGCCGTGTGGCCCGCTTCGAGGCCCGCTTCGGCAACAAGGGTGCGGCCAAGAAGTAGCGCGACCCAGGCGCCGGTCTCCGGCCGCCCCCTGTCCACGCGGGGGCGGCCGGACCGGCGCCTTTGTCGTCGCCCACCCACGCCAGCCCTTTTTTTGACTTTCACCACAGGAGCCCCCGATGTTCGAGGCGGTCGAGGAACTGATCGGCGAGCACGCCGACCTTGAGGAGAAGCTCGCCGACCCGTCGGTCCACTCCGATCAGGCCAACGCGCGCAAGCTGAACAAGCGCTACGCGGAGCTGACCCCGATCGTGGCCACCTTCCGCGCCTGGAAGCAGTCGAACGAGGACATCGAGGCGGCCAAGGAGTTCGCGGCCGACGACCCCGACTTCCACGCCGAGGTCAAGGAACTGAGCGCCCAGCGCGAGGAGCTCACCGAGAAGCTCCGCCTGCTGCTCGTTCCGCGCGACCCCAGTGACGACAAGGACGTGCTCCTGGAGGTCAAGGCCGGAGCCGGCGGCGACGAGTCCGCCCTCTTCGCCGGCGACCTGCTGCGCATGTACCTGCGCTACGCCGAGCGCGTGGGCTGGAAGACCGAGATCATCGACGCCACCGAGTCCGAGCTCGGCGGCTACAAGGACGTCCAGGTCTCCGTTCGGACCAAGGGCGGCAACGGGGCGACCGAGCCCGGCCAGGGCGTGTGGGCCCGGCTGAAGTACGAGGGCGGCGTGCACCGCGTCCAGCGCGTGCCGGCCACCGAGTCCCAGGGCCGCATCCACACCTCCGCCGCCGGCGTGCTCGTCACCCCGGAGGCCGAGGAGGTCGAGGTCGAGGTCAACATGAGCGACCTGCGCATCGACGTGTACCGCTCCTCCGGCCCCGGCGGCCAGTCCGTCAACACCACCGACTCGGCCGTGCGCATCACGCACCTGCCGACCGGTGTGGTCGCCTCCTGCCAGAACGAGAAGAGCCAGCTCCAGAACAAGGAGCAGGCCATGCGCATCCTGCGGTCGCGCCTGCTGGCCGCCGCCCAGGAAGCCGCCGAACAGGAAGCGTCCGACGTGCGCCGCAGCCAGGTGCGCAGCGTGGACCGGTCCGAGAAGATCCGTACGTACAACTATCCGGAAAACCGGATCTCGGACCACCGGACCGGGTTCAAGGCGTACAACTTGGACCAGGTGCTCGACGGCGACCTCGACTCGGTCATCCAGGCCTGTGTCGACACGGATTCCGCCGCCAAGCTCGCCGCCGCGCACTGATCACCGCCTGATTCCCGCACCACCCCCCGTACGACAGCAGCCCGGAGGACCAGCGTGAACTTGCTGCTTGCCGAGGTGGCCCAGGCCACCCAGCGGCTGGCCGCCGCCGGCGTGCCCTCACCGCGCTTCGACGCGGAGGAACTCGCGGCCTTCGTGCACGGCGTCAAGCGGGGGGAACTGCACCACGTCAAGGACACGGACTTCGACGCCCGCTACTGGGAGGCCGTCGCCCGCCGCGAGGCCCGCGAGCCGCTCCAGCACATCACCGGCCGCGCCTTCTTCCGCTACCTGGAGCTCCAGGTCGGACCCGGGGTGTTCGTGCCCCGGCCCGAGACCGAGTCGGTCGTGGACTGGGCCATACAGGCCGTCCGGGCGATGGACGTCGTCGAGCCGCTGATCGTGGACCTGTGCACCGGCTCCGGAGCCATCGCGCTGGCCATGGCCCAGGAGGTGCCGCGCTCGCGCGTGCACGCCGTCGAGCTGTCCGAGGACGCCCTGCGCTGGACCCGCAAGAACGCCGAGGGCTCCCGGGTCAGCGTCCACCAGGGCGACGCGCTGACCGCGCTGCCCGAGCTGGACGGGCAGGTCGACCTGGTCATCTCCAACCCGCCGTACATCCCGCTCACCGAGTGGGAGTACGTCGCCCCCGAGGCCCGGGACCACGATCCCGAGATGGCGCTGTTCTCCGGGGAGGACGGTCTCGACACCATCCGCGGCATCGAGCGCACCGCCCACCGGCTGCTGCGGCCCGGCGGGATCGTGGTGATCGAGCACGCCGACACCCAGGGCGGCCAGGTGCCGTGGATCTTCGCCGACGAGCGCGGCTGGGCCGACTCGGCCGACCACCCCGACCTGAACAACCGGCCGCGCTTCGCGACCGCCCGCAAGGCCCTGCCGTGACCCGCACCACCCCCGCCCCCGACACCACCCCGCTGCACGAGGAGGCCCGCTGATGGCCCGGCGATACGACTGCAACGACGCGACGGACCGCAAGACGGGCCTGCGCGAAGCCGCATCCGCCGTGCGCCGCGGCGAGCTCGTCGTGCTGCCCACCGACACCCTGTACGGGATCGGTGCGGACGCCTTCAGCGCGGAGGCCGTCGGTGACCTGCTCGCCGCCAAGGGCCGGGGCCGCAACATGCCCACGCCCGTGCTCATCGGCTCGCCGAACACCCTGCACGGGCTGGTCACCGACTTCTCCGAGCAGGCGTGGGAGCTCGTCGACGCCTTCTGGCCGGGCGGGCTGACCCTGGTCGCCAAGCACCAGCCGTCGCTGGCGTGGGACCTCGGCGAGACCCGCGGCACGGTCGCCGTACGCATGCCGCTGCACCCCGTCGCGATCGAGCTGCTGACCGAGGTCGGTCCGATGGCGGTGTCCTCGGCGAACCTGTCCGGGCACCCGGCGCCCGAGGACTGCGACGCGGCGCGCGAGATGCTCGGCGACTCCGTGTCCGTGTACCTGGACGGCGGACCGACCCCGAGCACGCTGCCCTCGTCGATCGTCGACGTCACCGGGAAGGTTCCCGTCCTGCTGCGCGAGGGCGCCCTGACCGCCGAGCAGCTCCGGGAGGTCGTACCCGACCTTGAGGTAGCTCCGTGAGCCCTCAGGGGCGTGGCATAGCAAGCGGGCCCTTTCCGGCGGCGGCTTCGGGCTCGGCCTTCCGCATACTCCACGTCAGCACGGGCAACGTGTGCCGCTCGCCCATCACCGAGCGGCTGACGCGGCACGCCCTGTCGCACCGGCTGGGCGGCATCCCGGCCGGTGACCTCATCGTGGAGAGCGCCGGTACGTGGGGCCACGAGGGTGCGCCGATGGAGGCCAACGCCGCCGCCGTCCTCGCGGACTTCGGGGCGGACGCCTCCGGTTTCACCGGGCGCGAGCTGCTGGACGAGCACGTCATACGCGCCGACCTGGTGCTGACCGCCACCCGGGACCACCGGGCCCAGGTCATTTCGATGGGGCACTCGGCGGGGCTGCGGACCTTCACGCTGAAGGAGTTCACCCGGCTGGTGCGGGCCATAGACCCGGCCACGCTGCCCCCGCTGGACGACGGCATGGCGGAGCGGGCCCGGGCCCTGGTACGGGCGGCCGCCGCGCTGCGCGGCTGGCTGCTGGCCCCTTCCCCCGACGCGGACGAGGTCTACGACCCGTACGGCGCCCCCATCACCTTCTTCCGCTCGATCGGCGACGAGATCAACCAGGCGCTGGACCCCGTGGTCACGGCCCTGACGGGCGTCACCGCCGCCCGTTAGGCGGGTGAGGGCGGGCCGGCGACTCCGCGCGGTGAACGGGTGGGCGCGGGGCTCCGGCGGTGCGGGGCGCGCGAGGGGCGAGGTCGGCCGGGCGCGCCTACAGTGGCTGTACCCCGGTACCCCTGGAGTCCTGCCATGAGCGTCATCACGCAGCCGACGGACCTGCTCCGGCAGCAGGACCCGCAGATGGCCGACGTCCTCGCGGGGGAGGCCCGGCGCCAGGCCGAGACGCTCCAGCTGAGCGCCGCCGAGAACTTCACCTCCGACGCGGTGCTCGCCGCGCTCGGCTCCGCGCTCGCCAACAAGTACGCCGAGGGTTATCCCGGCGCCCGCCACCACGGGGGCTGCGAGTACGCGGACCTGGCCGAAGGCATCGCGGTGGACCGGGCCAAGGCCCTGTTCGGCGTCGAGCACGCGAACGTGCAACCGCACTCCGGATCCTCCGCCGTGCTGGCCGCCTACGCCGCGCTGCTGCGACCCGGCGACACGGTGCTGGCCATGGGATTGGCGTACGGCGGGCACCTGACGCACGGTTCGCCCGCCAACTTCTCCGGCCGCTGGTTCGACTTCGTCGGGTACGGCGTGGACGGCGAAACCGGGCTCATCGACTACGAGCAGGTGCAGGAGCTGGCTCGAACCCATCGCCCCAAGGCCATCGTGTGCGGCTCGATCTCCTACCCCCGCCACCCCGAGTACTCGGCCTTCCGCGAGATCGCCGACGAGGTGGGCGCCTTCCTCATCGCCGACGCCGCGCACCCGATCGGGCTCGTCGCGGGCGGCGCGGCGCCCAGCCCCGTCCCGTACGCCGACCTCGTCTGCGCCACCACGCACAAGGTGCTCCGGGGGCCGCGCGGCGGGATGATCCTGTGCGGGGCCGAGTTCGCCGAGCGCGTCGACCGGGCGGTGTTCCCCTTCACCCAGGGCGGCGCCCAGATGCACACCATCGCCGCGAAGGCGGTGGCGTTCGGGGAGGCGGCCGACCCGGCCTACGTCGGCTACGCGCACCGGGTCGTCGCCAACGCCCGCACCCTCGCCCGGGCCCTGGAGGACCACGGCTTCGCCGTCACCACCGGCGGCACCGACACCCACCTGATCACCGCCGACCCGGCGCCGCTCGCCGCCGACGGGCCGACCGCGCGGGGCCGGCTCGCCGCCGCCGGGATCGTCCTCGACACCTGCGCCCTTCCGTACGGGGACCGGCGCGGGATCCGCCTCGGTACCGCCGCGGTCACCACGCAGGGCATGGGGGAGTCCGAGATGACCCGGATCGCGGACCTGTTCGCCGCCGCGCTGCGCGGGGACGGCGCGGGGATCCGGGCGGAGGTCGCCGACCTGACCCGAGGATTTCCCCCGTACGGGGCGTAACCGGGAGAAGAAGGGCGTAGCGCAACCGGGGAGGGTCCTTGCCGCGTCCTCTTCACCGGTGACATCGAGGCTAATGTGTGGGGCTGAGATGGCCGGCGATACATCTGGGGCAGCCCGTGCGTGAATACCTGCTGACGCTTTGCGTCACGGTCGCGGTGACCTACCTGCTGACCGGGCCCGTGCGGAAGTTCGCGATCGCGGCCGGGGCCATGCCGGAGATCCGCGCCCGCGACGTGCACCGCGAGCCCACACCACGGCTCGGCGGCATCGCCATGTTCGGTGGCCTGTGCGCCGGCCTGCTCGCCGCCGACCACCTGCGCAACCTCAACGGCGTCTTCGAGCTGTCGAACGAACCGCGGGCGCTGCTCTCGGGAGCGGCGTTGATCTGGCTGGTCGGCGTCCTGGACGACAAGTTCGAGATCGACGCCCTGATCAAGCTCGGCGCGCAGATGATCGCCGCGGGCGTGATGGTCATCCAGGGTCTGACGATCCTGTGGATCCCCGTCCCCGGCATCGGCACGGTCGCCCTCACCCAGTGGCAGGGCAACCTGCTGACCGTGGCCCTCGTGGTGATCACCATCAACGCGGTGAACTTCGTGGACGGCCTCGACGGCCTGGCCGCCGGCATGGTCTGCATCGCGGCGACGGCGTTCTTCCTCTACGGCTACCGCATCTGGTTCGGCTACGGCATCGAGGCGGCCGCCCCGGCGACGCTGTTCGCGGCGATCCTGATGGGCATGTGCATCGGCTTCCTACCGCACAACATGCATCCGGCCCGGATCTTCATGGGCGACTCCGGCTCGATGCTCATCGGCCTGGTGCTGGCCGCCGCGGCCATCTCCATGACAGGTCAGGTCGACCCGGACGCCATGGCCCTCTTCGCGGGCGGCGAGCGCAACGCGACGCACGCGATGCTCCCGGTCTTCATGCCGCTGCTGCTGCCACTGACGATCATCGCGATCCCGATGGCGGACCTGGTCCTGGCCATCGTCCGGCGCACCTGGAACGGCCAGTCGCCGTTCGCCGCCGACCGCGGGCACCTGCACCACAGGCTGCTGGAACTCGGGCATTCCCACAGCCGCGCCGTACTCATCATGTACTTCTGGTCGGGCCTGATCGCCTTCGGCGCCGTGGCCTACTCGGTGCACTCGACCTCGATGTGGATCGTCCTGGCCATCGCGGCGCTGAGCGCCCTGGGACTCGTCCTGCTCCTGCTGCCGCGGTTCACGCCACGCGCCCCGCGCTGGGCGGAGGGCCTGGTCCCGCCGCGCTACCGGCACGCGGCCCGGGCCGCCGAGGCCGCGGCGGAGGCCGCCGTACGGGAGGACGAGGGCGCGGAGCCGCCGGCTCCGCGGCCCGTCGCCGTGGGGGTCTCGGGCGTCAACGGGGCGACTGCCGTAGGCCCCCGTTCGCGCCTTCCCGACCGGCGTAAGGCCGGATCCGCGCGCTGACCCGTCGGGCACATGTCCGACATGGAACCCCTTTACCAGACAACCTGCCGTCATGTCCTGCACACACGCGCAGGGTCACTCTCATGTGTGACAGTCAGCACACCGAACAGGTAAAGCTCTCATCAAATAGTTTGTGATACCGTTCACTAAACCCGGCGACAGAGCCGAAGGACCGTAGTGCGACGGTCCATTGGCCCGAGGCTCTCACTCGGCCCGGGCTTACGCTCGTCCCGTACGAGTCCCGTTACCCCCACCATCACGCGGAGCCATGCGCCATGCTGTCCGATGACGCCCGATCCCTTCTGCAAACCGTTGTGCCCACCGCTGCCGTCGGCGTCATCGCCGCAGTTGTCAGTGGCGTGGTCGCGGGCGGCAAGGGGGCGATCGGCGCGATCGCGGCCACGATCGTCGTGATGTTGTTCATGGGTATCGGATTCGTCATCCTGCAGCGGACGGCACGATCGCTGCCGCATCTCTTCCAGATGATGGGTCTGGCGCTCTACACGACCCAGATCCTGCTGCTCTTCGTCTTCGTCGCCGTGTTCCAGAACACGACGCTGTTCAATCCCAGGGCATTCGCGATCACCATCGTCGTGGCGACCCTTGCTTGGATCGCCGCGCAGACGCGCGCGCACATGAAGGCCAAGATCCTTTACGTCGAGCCCGAGTCCGCGAAGCGTGACAAGGGTGAGAAGCCCAAGAACACGGGGTCCTCGTCGTGAACGGTAGGGGCGGAATAAGTGCGCGTTCGAGATGCTGCTATCGTCCGGTGCCAACTGCGGCAACGCGGGCGCGGGCAGCTGAGCTGACGCCCGCTCAATCGCGAGGCTCACTGCCTGCAAGCCGCCCCCACATCCGTAAGACCAGTCCCGTGCCGAACCGCGGCTGTGCGCCGCGCCGACACAACGAGGTTGCCGTACCTATGCGCCACGCTGAAGGAGCCCGCGGTGAGTGCTGACCCGACGCAGGTGCTCGCCTTCGAGACCGATTGCCACATCTTCGACGGCTGTGGCTTCCCGGCTCCCGGCCTGCACTCGTTCCTGTTCGAGCCGATCTTCGGCGACATGGACGGAGCCGTCTACTTCAACAAGACGATGCTCCTGGCCCTGATCGGAACCGTCGTCATCGTCGGATTCTTCTGGGCCGCCTTCGCCAAGCCGAAGGTCGTTCCCGGGAAGCTCCAGATGGTCGCCGAAGCCGGCTACGACTTCGTGCGCCGCGGCATCGTCTACGAAACGATGGGCAAGAAGGAGGGCGAGAAGTACGTCCCCTTCATGGTCGCGACGTTCTTCTTCGTCTGGATCCTGAACCTCTGGTCGATCATTCCGCTCGCCCAGTTCCCGGTGACCTCGGTCATCGCGTACCCGGCCGGTCTGGCCCTGGTCATCTACGTCATGTGGATGTCGGTCACCTTCAAGCGCCACGGCTTCGTCGGCGGTCTGAAGAACCTCACGGGCTACGACAAGTCGCTCGGCGGGATCCTGCCGCTGGTCATGCTGATCGAGTTCTTCTCGAACGTGATCGTCCGCCCCTTCACGCACGCGGTCCGTCTCTTCGCGAACATGTTCGCGGGTCACACCCTGCTGCTGCTCTTCACGATCGCCAGCTGGTACCTGCTGAACGGGATCGGCATCGCCTACGCCGGCGTGTCCTTCGTGATGGTCATCGTGATGACCGCGTTCGAGCTCTTCATCCAGGCTGTCCAGGCCTACGTCTTCGTGCTGCTGGCCTGCAGCTTCCTCCAGGGCGCCGTCGCCGAGCACCACTGACCGCCGCCCCACCCCCAAACCATCAGTCGTCCGGTGGCCAACCCCCACCGGTCCATGAAAGAGAAGGAAGAACCGGCATGTCCGCTCTCCAGACCCTCGCTGCTGGCGTCGAAATCAAGGGCAACCTCGGCTCCATCGGCTACGGCCTCGCGGCCATCGGCCCCGGCGTCGGCGTCGGCATCATCTTCGGTAACGGCACCCAGGCGCTGGCCCGCCAGCCCGAGGCCGCCGGCCTGATCCGCGCCAACCAGATCCTCGGCTTCGCCTTCTGTGAGGCGCTCGCCCTCATCGGTCTGGTCATGCCGTTCGTCTACCCGACCTCCTGATCCCGGTAGCGAACAGACCCCTTAGACGGAAGGCACTGATGTGAACCCTCTGGTTCAGCTCGCGGCCACCGAGGCGGAAAACCCCCTCATCCCGCCGATCCCCGAGCTTGTCATCGGCCTGATCGCCTTTGTCATCGTCTTCGGTTTCCTCGCGAAGAAGCTGCTCCCGAACATCAACAAGGTTCTGGACGAGCGTCGCGCGGCCATCGAGGGTGGCATCGAGACGGCCGAAGCGCTTCAGGCCGAGGCTCAGAGCGCGCTGGAGCAGTACAAGGCCCAGCTCGCCGAAGCCCGGCACGAGGCCGCTCGCCTGCGCCAGGACGCGCTGGAGCAGGGCACTGCGCTCAAGGAAGAACTGCGCGCAGAGGGCCAGCGGCAGCGTGAGGAGATCATCGCTGCCGGTCACGCCCAGATCGCCGCGGACCGCAAGGCCGCGTCGCAGGCACTGCGTCAGGACGTGGGCAAGCTCGCCACGGACCTGGCCGGAAAGCTCGTCGGCGAGTCCCTCGAGGACCACGCCCGGCAGAGCCGCACCATCGACCGTTTCCTCAGCGAGCTTGAGGAGAAGGCCGCGTCGACTGGGGCTGCCCGATGAACGGAGCGAGCCGCGAGGCACTGGCCTCCGCGCGCGAGCGTCTCGACGCGCTGACGGACAACACGTCCGTCGACGCGACGAAGCTTGCCGGTGAGCTGGCTGCCGTCACCGCGCTGCTCGACCGTGAGGTCTCGCTGCGTCGGGTCATCACGGACCCGACGCAGCCCGGCGAGGCCAAGGCCGAGCTGGTCGGGCGTCTGCTGGCCGGCCAGGTGGGCGGGGAAACCCTCGACCTGGTGTCCGGTATGGCGCGGTCGCGCTGGTCGCAGTCCCGTGACCTGGTGGACGCGCTGGAGGGGCTGGCGGCTTCCGCCGACCTCACCGCGGCCCAGCAGGGCGGCGCGCTCGACAACGTCGAGGACGAGGTCTTCCGCTTCGGCCGGATCGTCTCCTCGAACACCGAGCTGCGTGCGGCACTGACCGACCGTGCGGCCTCCGCCTCCGCCAAGAGCGAGCTGCTGCGCAGCCTGCTCGGCGGCAAGGCGAACGCCGTCACCGAGCGTCTGGTCGCCCGACTCGTCACGCACCCGCGTGGACGTAGCCTGGAAGCGGGACTCGAATCCCTTTCCACGCTCGCCGCCGAGCGCCGCAACCGCATGGTCGCCACCGTGACCAGCGCGGTTCCGCTCAGCGACGTGCAGAAGCAGCGTCTCGGCGCGGTGCTGGCCGAGCTCTACGGCCGCCAGATGCACCTCAACCTCGACGTGGACCCCACGGTCCTCGGCGGGATCACGGTGCGGGTCGCGGACGAGGTCATCGACGGCACCATCGCGGAGCGTCTCGCAGAGGCGTCCCGCCGCATGGCCGGCTGACCAGCCACCAATAGAACAACGCATTCCTAGCGGCCCGGTTGGGCCGTGCAGAACTTGCAGAAGATTCCTGGGGGTCGCCCCCAGACCCCTAAGAAGCTTCAGGCCCAACAAGGAGAGCAGGGAACCCAGATGGCGGAGCTCACGATCCGGCCGGAGGAGATCCGGGACGCACTGGAGAACTTTGTCCAGTCGTACCAGCCGGACGCGGCCTCGCGCGAGGAGGTCGGAACGGTCAGCGTTGCCGGCGACGGCATCGCGAAGGTGGAGGGTCTTCCCTCCGCCATGGCGAACGAGCTGCTGAAGTTCGAGGACGGCACCCTCGGTCTCGCCCTCAACCTCGACGAGCGCGAGATCGGCGCCGTCGTCCTCGGCGAGTTCAGCGGTATCGAGGAGGGCCAGCCGGTGCAGCGCACCGGTGAGGTGCTCTCCGTCGGCGTGGGCGAGGGTTACCTCGGCCGCGTCGTCGACCCGCTCGGCAACCCGATCGACGGTCTCGGCGAGATCGCGACCGAAGGCCGTCGCGCCCTGGAGCTGCAGGCCCCGGGCGTCATGGTCCGTAAGTCGGTGCACGAGCCGATGCAGACCGGCTACAAGGCCATCGACGCCATGGTGCCCGTCGGCCGTGGTCAGCGTCAGCTGATCATCGGTGACCGTCAGACCGGCAAGACCGCTCTGGCAGTCGACACGATCATCAACCAGCGCGACAACTGGCGCTCGGGCGACGTGAACAAGCAGGTTCGCTGCATCTACGTCGCCATCGGCCAGAAGGGCTCGACCATCGCGTCCGTTCGCGGCGCCCTGGAAGACGCCGGCGCGCTCGAGTACACGACGATCGTCGCGGCCCCGGCGTCCGACCCGGCCGGCTTCAAGTACCTGGCGCCGTACACCGGTTCGGCCATCGGCCAGCACTGGATGTACGCCGGCAAGCACGTCCTGATCATCTTCGACGACCTGTCGAAGCAGGCCGACGCCTACCGCGCCGTGTCGCTGCTGCTGCGCCGCCCGCCGGGCCGTGAGGCCTACCCGGGCGACGTCTTCTACTTGCACTCCCGTCTGCTGGAGCGCTGCGCGAAGCTCTCCGACGACATGGGTGCCGGTTCGATGACCGGTCTGCCGATCGTCGAGACCAAGGCGAACGACGTGTCGGCGTTCATCCCGACCAACGTCATCTCCATCACCGACGGCCAGTGCTTCCTGGAGTCCGACCTGTTCAACGCGGGCCAGCGCCCGGCGCTGAACGTCGGCATCTCGGTCTCCCGCGTCGGTGGCTCGGCCCAGCACAAGGCCATGAAGCAGGTTTCCGGCCGTCTGCGCCTGGACCTCGCCCAGTACCGCGAGCTCGAGGCGTTCGCCGCCTTCGGTTCCGACCTGGACGCCGCTTCGAAGGCTTCGCTGGAGCGCGGCAAGCGCCTGGTCGAGCTGCTGAAGCAGGGCCAGTACCAGCCGATGCCCGTCGAGGAGCAGGTCGTCTCCGTCTGGGCCGGTACCACCGGCAAGATGGACGACGTCCCGGTCGCCGACATCCGTCGCTTCGAGTCGGAGCTGCTGGAGCACCTGCGCCGCGAGCGCAAGGACCTCCTCACCTCCATCGCCGACGGCGGCAAGATGTCGGACGACACCCTGACGTCCATCGCCGACGCCATCGCCGGCTTCAAGCAGCAGTTCGAGACCTCGGACGGCAAGCTCCTGGGCGAGGACGCGCCGGCCGTCAACGTCTCCAAGTGACGACGGAAGGGACCTGACTCATGGGAGCGCAGCTCCGGGTCTACAAGCGTCGCATCCGTGCCGTCACGGCGACCAAGAAGATCACCAAGGCGATGGAAATGATCGCCGCCTCGCGCATCGTCAAGGCGCAGCGCAAGGTGGCGGCATCGATGCCGTACGCGACCGAGCTCACCCGTGCGGTGACCGCGGTGGCCACCGGCTCGAACACCAAGCACGCCCTGACCACCGAGGTCGAGGCGCCGGCGCGTGCCGCGGTCCTGCTCATCACGAGCGACCGCGGTCTGGCCGGCGGCTACTCCTCCAACGCCATCAAGCAGGCGGAGCGGCTCACCGAGCGGCTGCGCGGCGAGGGCAAGGAGGTCGACACGTTCATCGTCGGCCGTAAGGGTCTGGCCTACTTCGGCTTCCGCGAGCGCAAGGTCGCGGAGTCGTGGACCGGCTTCACCGACAGCCCGGCCTACTCCGACGCCAAGCGCGTCGCGGGGCCGCTGATCGAGGCCATCCAGAAGGAAACGGCCGAGGGTGGCGTCGACGAGCTGCACATCGTCTACACGGAATTCGTGTCGATGATGACGCAGAACGCGGTCGACGGCCGGATGCTGCCGCTCAGCCTCGACAAGGTCGAAGAAGAGTCCGGTGCGAAGGGCGAGATCCTTCCGCTGTTCGACTTCGAGCCGTCGGCGGAGGACGTCCTCGACGCCCTCCTGCCGCGCTACGTCGAGAGCCGCATCTACAACGCACTGCTGCAGTCGGCCGCTTCCGAGCACGCCGCCCGCCGCCGCGCGATGAAGTCGGCGACCGACAACGCCGGGGATCTCATCAAGAGCCTTTCCCGGCTTGCCAACGCGGCCCGCCAGGCCGAAATCACCCAGGAAATCAGCGAGATCGTCGGTGGCGCCAGCGCCATGGCCGACGCGACCGCGGGGAGTGACAAGTAATGACGACCTCTGTTGAGACGGCCGCCGCCACGGGCCGCGTCGCCCGGGTCATCGGCCCGGTCGTCGACGTGGAGTTCCCCGTCGACGCGATGCCCGAGATCTACAACGCGCTGAAGGTCCAGGTCGCCGACCCGGCCCAGGACGGCGAGCTCAAGACGCTGACCCTCGAAGTCGCCCAGCACCTGGGTGACGGCGTGGTCCGCGCGATCTCGATGCAGCCCACCGACGGTCTGGTCCGCCAGGCCCCGGTGACCGACACGGGCGAGGGCATCACCGTCCCCGTCGGTGACTTCACCAAGGGCAAGGTGTTCAACACCCTCGGTGAGGTGCTGAACTACCCGGAGGAGAACGCCAACGTCACCGAGCGTTGGCCGATCCACCGCAAGGCGCCCCGCTTCGACGAGCTCGAGTCGAAGACCGAGATGTTCGAGACCGGCGTCAAGGTCATCGACCTTCTCACCCCGTACGTCAAGGGTGGAAAGATCGGTCTGTTCGGTGGTGCCGGTGTCGGCAAGACCGTTCTGATCCAGGAAATGATCTACCGCGTGGCCAACAACCACGACGGTGTGTCGGTCTTCGCGGGCGTCGGTGAGCGTACCCGTGAGGGCAACGACCTCATCGAGGAGATGGCCGAGTCCGGCGTCATCGACAAGACGGCCCTCGTCTTCGGCCAGATGGACGAGCCGCCGGGCACGCGTCTGCGCGTCGCCCTGGCCGGTCTGACCATGGCGGAGTACTTCCGCGATGTGCAGAAGCAGGACGTGCTGTTCTTCATCGACAACATCTTCCGGTACACCCAGGCGGGTTCCGAGGTGTCGACGCTGCTCGGCCGCATGCCCTCCGCGGTGGGTTACCAGCCGAACCTGGCCGACGAGATGGGTCTCCTCCAGGAGCGCATCACCTCGACCCGTGGTCACTCGATCACCTCGATGCAGGCGATCTACGTCCCCGCGGACGACCTGACCGACCCGGCGCCGGCGACCACCTTCGCCCACCTCGACGCGACGACGGTTCTTTCCCGTCCGATCTCCGAGAAGGGCATCTACCCGGCCGTGGACCCGCTGGACTCGACGTCCCGCATCCTCGACCCGCGGTACATCGCGGCGGACCACTACGCCACGGCGATGCGCGTCAAGGGGATCCTGCAGAAGTACAAGGACCTCCAGGACATCATCGCGATCCTCGGTATCGACGAGCTGGGCGAGGAGGACAAGCTCGTTGTCCACCGTGCCCGTCGCGTCGAGCGCTTCCTGTCGCAGAACACCCACGTCGCCAAGCAGTTCACCGGTGTCGACGGTTCGGACGTTCCGCTGGAGGAGTCGATCACCGCGTTCAACGCGATCTGCGACGGTGACTACGACCACTTCCCCGAGCAGGCGTTCTTCCTGTGCGGTGGCATCGAGGACCTGAAGGCGAACGCCAAGGAGCTGGGCGTCTCCTAGTCGGCCGCGTTCTGCGGAACGCGCGTCTTCGAAGAACGAAAGGAGAGGGGCGGGGTACGTCCCGTCCCTCTCCCCACGCCCATTAGAATTTGACCAACACCCGGCTGACCCGCCGGGTGGTGACCCGAGGAGCCACCTTGGCTGCTGAGCTGCACGTCGAGCTGGTCGCGGCGGACCGCAATGTCTGGTCCGGCGAGGCCACCCTTGTTGTCGCCCGCACCACGTCCGGCGACATCGGCGTCATGCCCGGTCACCAGCCGCTTCTCGGTGTGCTGGAATCGGGCCCTGTGACCATTCGTACCAGCGAGGGCGGCACTGTCGTCGCCGCGGTGCACGGCGGTTTCATCTCGTTCGCGGACAACAAGCTGTCCCTGCTGGCCGAGATCGCCGAGCTCGCGGACGAGATCGACGTCCAGCGGGCGGAGCGGGCACTGGAGCGCGCGAAGTCGGAGGCCGACGCGGCCGCCGAACGTCGCGCCGATGTCCGGTTGCGCGCCGTAACGGGCTGACAGCCCGTCGGAGTTCGAACCGTCGGACCCGGAGGGTGACCTCCGGGCGCCGGCAGACCTCAGCCGCGGTCCGTTCTGGAATTTTCCAGACCGGGTCGCGGCTGAGGCGATGTACGTCCGTCTCGGACCGGTCCGTGACGGGCTCGGTCGTGTGACGTGTTTCGATGAGCGAGGAGGTCGGTGAAGATGCTCCTCGCTCTGCTTGTGAGCGGCCTGGTCGTAGCCCTGGTGGTGATCGGGCTGTTTGTGTTCGGACTGCGCCGCAGATTGATCCAGCGGTCCGGCGGGACCTTCGACTGCAGCATGCGCTGGGACGTGGCCGACGAGTCGGACGTGTCCGGCAAGGGCTGGGTCTACGGGGTCGCCCGCTACAGCGGTGACCGGATCGAGTGGTTCCGGGTGTTCTCGTACTCTCCGCGCCCGCGTCGGCTGCTGGAGCGCTCCTCCATCGAGGTGCTCGCCCGCCGCGCGCCCGAGGGCGAGGAGGAGCTTGCCCTGCTGTCGGACGCGGTCGTGCTCGGCTGTTCCCACCGGGGAACCCGCCTGGAGCTGGCGATGAGCGACGACGCGCTGACCGGATTCCTGGCCTGGCTGGAGGCGGCGCCTCCCGGCCAGCGGGTGAACGTGGCGTGATGCCCGCCCGCTGGTAGGGGGTCCCCACGGACGAGGTCCGGGGGGAGGGTGAACGTGGCCCGAGGCCGCGGCCGGCCGGCGCCACGGTCCGCCGTGGGGTCCGGGCCGCATCGGATGTGGAGAAGCCGGGGAGGCGGGGGACGGACCCGACTCCCCGGCTTCGTCTGTCACCGGGTTCGTTCAGTGGGGGTTACTGGAGCCCGGTGTGGATCGCGTTGGCGAGTTCGCCGTTGGTGGTGTCGCCGCTGAACTCCCAGAAGAAGGCGCCGCGGAGTCCCTGCTGCTTGGTCCAGTTCATCTTCGTGGCGACCGTGGCGGGGGTGTCGTAGCTCCACCAGTTGCTGCCGCACTTGGCGTAGGCCGTGCCGGCGATGGTGCCGGTGCTCGGGCAGGTGACCTTGAGGACCTTGTAGTCCTCGTTGCCCGGCTCGTACGTGCCCGGGGCCGGGCCGGTGGCGGTGCCGCCGGGCGTGGCCTGGGTGACGCCGGTCCAGCCGCGGCCGTAGAAGCCGATGCCGAGGTTGAGCTTCGAGCCGGGGATGCCCTTGCCCTTGAGCTTGGTGATCGCGGCCTCGGAGTTGAAGCCGTCCTGCGGGATGCCCGGGTAGGCGGTGAGCGGGGAGTGCGGGGCGGTCGGGCCCTGGGCGGCCCAGGAGCCGAAGAAGTCGTACGTCATGACGTTGTAGAAGTCGACGTACTGGGCCGCGCCGCCGTAGTCGGCCGCGTCGAGCTTGCCGCCGTTGGCGCCGTCGGCGGAGATGGCCGCGGTGACCAGGTTGTTCGCGCCGAACTTGGCGCGCATGGCCTGCATCATGTTCTTGAGTGAGGCGGCGCCGCTGGTGTCGCAGGTCAGGCCGCAGGCGTTCGGGTACTCCCAGTCGAGGTCGATGCCGTCGAAGACGTCGGCCCAGCGCGGGTCCTCCACGAGGTCGTAGCAGGACTGGGCGAAGGCGGTCGGGTTGGACACCGCCTGGCCGAAGCCGCCGGACCAGGTCCAGCCGCCGAAGGACCACAGGATCTTGATGTGGGGGTACTGGGCCTTCAGCTTGCGGAGCTGGTTGAAGTTGCCGCGCAGCGGCTGGTCCCAGGTGTCGGCCTTGCCGTCGACGCTCTGGTCGGCGGTGTAGGCCTTGTCGTAGTCCGCGTAGGCGTCACCGATGGTGCACTTGCCGCCCTGCACGTTGCCGAAGGCGTAGTTGATGTGCGTGATCTTCGACGCGGAGCCGGAGGTGACCAGGTTCTTCACGTGGTAGTTGCGCCCGTAGACGCCCCAGTTGGTGAAGTAGCCCAGCTTGACCTTGGTGCCGGCGCCCGGGTCCGTGCCGCCGCCGCCCGGGGTGGTGAGGGCGAGCTCGCCGGAGGAGGGGCCGGTCTGGTCCGCGGTGTCGCGGGCGACGACCGAGTACGTGTACGAGGTGCCCTTGGTCAGGCCCGAGTCGCCGTAGCTGGTGCCGGTGACCGTGGTGACCTTGGCGCCGTTGCGGTAGACGTCGTAGTTCTTGATGCCCTTGTCGTCGGTGGCCGCCGACCAGGACAGGGTCAGGGCGGTTTCGGTGACCCCGGAGGCCGTGGGGGTGCCGGGGGCCGAGGGGGCGGCGTCGCCGGGCTGGCTGCCGCCGTCACAGGCGCCGCCGTTGATCTTGCAGCCGGATGGGGCGCCGGTGCCGGAGCCGTTGAACCCGAAGGTGATGCTCTGGCCCGGGGTGAGGGAGCCGTTCCAGCCGAGGTTCTTGGCGGTCCAGCGGTTGCCCGAGCTGGTGACGGTGGCGTCCCAGGCGGAGGTGACCCTGGTGCCGGCGGGGTAGTCCCACTCCACGGTCCAGCTGGACAGCGTGGTGGTGCCGGTGTTCTTGACCGTCCACCTGCCCTCGAAACCGGAGCCCCAGTCGGAGGCCTTGGTGTAGGTCGCCGTCGCGGAGGTGGCAGCCTGTGCGGGTCCGGCCAGGCCGACGAGGCCGGCGATGGGCAGGGCGAAGACGGCCACCGTGGCGGCCAACCTTCTGTACAGACGGGTACGTAGTGGGGGTGCTGTGCTCAAGGGTGTTCCCCTCCGTAGGTCCGTGCCGGTCGTGGGGCCGACCGGGCACATGGGGGTGGGACCTGCGCCGCCCGTGAGCACGCCTCGTCATGACGGTCGTCATGGCACGCTCACCACAGTGTTTCGGTGAGACTAGAAAGGTCTGGACCAACCGTCAAGAGGTCCAGACCTTACCTCCAGCGCTCGTCCAGATCCCCCAACTCCTGCGCCAGTACCGCCGCTTGGACCCGACTGCGCAGCTCCAACTTCCCCAGCAGACGGCTGACGTGCGTCTTCACCGTTGCCTCCGCCATGTCCAGACGGGCGGCGATCTCCGCGTTCGACAGCCCCCCGCCCAGGGCGCCGAGCACCTCCCGTTCGCGCCGCGTCAGCGATTCCACGGCCGCGGCCGTCTCCGGCGCCACGGAGGGCCGCCGCGCGCGGGGCGCCGCGAACTCGGCGATCAGGCGCCGGGTCACCGCGGGCGCGATCAGCCCCTCGCCGCTCGCCACCGTACGGACGGCCGCGATCAACTCCGCGGCGTCGGCGTCCTTCAGCAGGAACCCGCAGGCGCCCGCCCGCAGGGCGCCGAAGACGTACTCGTCGAGGTCGAAGGTGGTCAGGACGAGGACGTCCGCCAGCGACTCGGCGACCACCTGCCGGGTGGCCGCCACCCCGTCCAGGCGCGGCATCTGCACGTCCATGAGGACCAGATCCGGCCGAAGATCGCGGGCGAGGCGCACCGCCTCCTCCCCGTCGGTGGCCTCGCCCACCACCTCGATGTCCCCGGCGCTGCGCAGGATCAGTACGAGGCCCGCGCGCACCGCGCTCTGGTCCTCGGCGACCAGCACCCGGATGTTCCGCTGGTTCATGCCGGTACGGCTCCTTCGTCGGCGGGCAGCGTCGCCCGCACCTGCCAGACGGGCCCGGCCGGGCCCGCGGTGAACGTTCCGCCGAGCAGGTCCGTCCGCTCGCGCATGCCGATCAGCCCCGCCCCGGAGCCGGGCGCCCGGGGGTCGTGCCGGCCGCCGCGGGGGGAGTCGACCGCCACCGACAGCACGCCGTCCGCGCAGGCCACCCGGACGGTGACGGTGCCCGGGCCGGCGTGCTTGAGGGCGTTGGTCAGCGACTCCTGCACGATCCGGTACGCCGCCAGTTCCACCGGGGTCGGCAGCGGCGGCCCGGCCTCGGGGCGGCCGTCGTCCAGGGCGAACTCCAGCCCGCTCGCGGCTCCGTTCGTCCGGGCCTGGGCCAGCAGCGCCTCCAGCCCGTCGAGGGTGGGCACCGCCACGGCGTCCGTCCCGGCGCCCGCGTCGCGCAGCAGCCCGATGAGCCGACGCATTTCGGCCAGCCCCTGCACGCTGTTCTCACGGATCACCCCGAGGGCCTCGCGGCTCGTCGCGGGGGAGTCGATGGACAGCGCGGCGGTCGAGTGGATGGCGATCGCCGAGAGGTGGTTGGCCACCATGTCGTGGAGCTCGCGGGCCATCCGGGCCCGCTCCGCGGCCACCGCCTGGGACCGGTCCATTTCGGCCAACAGGGCCGTCTGCTCGGCGCGCAGCCGAGCGGCGTTCGCGGCGTCGCGGTGGTTGCGCAGGGTGGCGCCGGTCATGGCCGGGCCGAAGGTGACGATGCCCGCGATGACCCCGATCAGCAGCGCCTGCGGGGTGCGCAGCCAGGCCACGGAGGCGATGGTGACGGCGACGGTGAGGAGCCCGGTGGCGACCGGGAGCCGGCGGGCCGTGGCGGGTTTTCCGTAGAGGGCGGCCGCGTACATCAGGTCCGTGTACATGAGGACCGTGGCCAGGTTTCCCACCGTGAACTGGTCGACGACCAGGGCGACCGTCCCGACGGGCAGGGTCACCAGGGGGTGGGTGCGGCGCAGCAGTTCCAGGCCGCCCATGACCAACAGCGGTACCAGGGCCGCCCAGGCGGGGGCGAAGTGCGGGCGGGTGTTGCTGTGCACGCCGAGGGACCAGAGGAGCAGTCCCGCGAGCACGCTGACCAGTGCGATCAGGACATCGTCGCGGTGGGGGCGGGGCGGCTGCGGGGTCACGTTCCCATCCAACACGCCGGCACGGCCGCGCACGTCGACACCGGGACGGAACCCGCACTACATCGAAGGATGCAGTGCGCTTTCGTCACCTGAGACGACGAAACGGGCCGCCGCGGGAGCCAGCCTGGAGGAGAACCGGAGAACCCGGAGGACGAGCGGAACGGAGAGAGCCGTGATCGTCGCGATGATCATCGCGTGTGAGGTCGGTTTCTGGGTGCTGCTGGCGGCGGGGCTGGGCCTGCGCTACCTGGCGAGGATGCCCCGACTGGGGGCCGCGGTCCTGTTGTGCGAGCCCCTGCTGGAACTCGTCCTGCTGGTCGTGACCACCCTCGACCTGAAGAACGGCGCCACCCCCGACTGGAAGCACGGGGTGGCCGCCCTCTACCTCGGCTACACCGTCGCCTACGGCCACTACACGGTGAAGTGGCTCGACGGCCACGCGGCCCACCGGCTGGCCGGCGGCCCGAAGCCGGCCGGCGCCGGTTACGGCAGGGCGCGGGCCGTCCACGAGTGGAAGCTGTGGGGCCGCACCGTCGTCGCCGCGGTCGTCGCGATCGTCCTGCTCCAGGCCGCCGTTTGGTACGTCGGTGACGCGGGTGACGTCAGCTCGCTCACGAGCTACCAGGGCGCGGCCCTTCGCGTCGTCGGGATCCACGGCGTCATCGCCGTCTGCTACACGATCTGGCCGAAGAAGGCCCCGGCCGGAACCGAACCCGACCGCGTGAAGACCGGCCCCCTCGCCTGACCGGCAGGACCCGGGAGGGCGGACCTACCGCTCGCCACCGGGCACCCACAGCACGTCCCCGACCTCCTTGTTGGCCACCCGGGCCAGGATGAACAGGAGGTCGGAGAGGCGGTTGAGGTAGGTGGCGGTCAGCGGGTTCATCACCTCGCCGTGCACCTCCAGCGCCGCCCACGTGGAGCGCTCGGCGCGCCGGACCACCGTGCAGGCCTGGTGCAACAGGGCCGCGCCGGGGGTGCCGCCGGGCAGGATGAAGCTGCGCAGCTTCTCGACCCGCTCCAGGAACAGGTCGCAGTCCGCCTCCAGCTTGTCGACGTAGAACTGCTCGACGCGCAGCGGCGGGCCCATTTCTTCCGAAAGAGCGGACGCCTCCACGACCGGGGTGCACAGGTCCGCGCCCACGTCGAACAGGTCGTTCTGCACGCGGACCAGGACCTTCACCACCTCGTCCGGGAGCGCGCCCAGCGCGATCGCCGTCCCGATGGCCGCGTTGGCCTCGTTCGCGTCGGCGTACGCCGAGATCCGCAGGTCGGTCTTCCGCGTCCGGCTCATGTCGCCCAGGGCGGTCGTGCCCTTGTCGCCGGTACGGGTGTAGATGCGCGTGAGGTTCACCATGCGGCCAGGGTAGACCGGCCCGGTGGAGCCGGCGAAGCGCTGCTTCCGGGGGCGGGCCGGGTGAACTGGAAGGCTGTGCAGGGGTGCTGGGCCGTACCGGTGTGATGTCCGTCATCTGAGACGTGACGCGTGTTACTTCGCGGTCACACCGCCCTCCACGGACGCTAGTCTCCGCCGAAGAGGCTACGAGACTGGGCCGCGTGAAGAACTAAGGGGTGTGCAGTGGCTGGGAAGCTCGCCGTCATCGGTGCCGGACTGATGGGTTCCGGGATCGCGCAGGTCTCCGCTCAGGCGGGTTGGGACGTGGTCCTGCGAGACGTCACGGACGCCGCGCTGACCCGCGGTACGGACGGGATCAAGGCCTCGTACGACCGGTTCGTCGCCAAGGGCAAGCTGACGGCGCAGGACGCCGAGGCGGCCCTGGGCCGGATCACCACGACCACCGATCTCGGCGCGGTCGCCGACGCCGACATCGTCGTCGAGGCCGTCTTCGAGAAGCTGGAGGTCAAGCACGAGATCTTCCGCGCGCTCGACGAGCTGGTGCGCGACGACGCGGTCCTCGCCTCCAACACCTCCGCCATCCCGATCACCAAGATCGCGGCCGTGACGAAGCGTCCGGAGCGGGTCGTCGGCGCGCACTTCTTCTCGCCCGTCCCGATGATGCAGCTGTGCGAGCTGGTGCGCGGTTACAAGACCAGCGACGAGACCCTCGCCACGACCCGGGCGTTCGCCGAATCCGTCGGCAAGACCTGCATCGTCGTCAACCGCGACGTCGCCGGCTTCGTGACGACCCGTCTGATCTCCGCGCTGGTCGTCGAGGCCGCCAAGCTGTACGAGTCGGGCGTCGCCTCCGCCGAGGACATCGACATCGCCTGCAAGCTGGGCTTCGGCCACGCCATGGGCCCCCTCGCCACCGCCGACCTCACGGGCGTCGACATCCTGCTGCACGCCACCAGCAACATCTACACCGAGTCGCAGGACGAGAAGTTCGCGCCGCCGGAGCTGATGCGCCGGATGGTCGACGCGGGCGACATCGGCCGCAAGAGCGGCCAGGGGTTCTACAAGCACTGAGCACCACCGGAGCATTGAGCATCACCGTTCGAATGGCTTCACCCTCCGGGGTGAATTAGGTATCGGTTCGCTCACGGTCGG
Source organism: Streptomyces sp. NPDC048383 (assembly GCF_040651775.1). Classification (NCBI taxonomy): domain Bacteria; kingdom Bacillati; phylum Actinomycetota; class Actinomycetes; order Kitasatosporales; family Streptomycetaceae; genus Streptomyces; species Streptomyces sp. NPDC048383. Next base: position 78,229 of record NZ_JBEZKS010000011.1, on the reverse strand, counting down.
CAACTTCCCTGCCCGCGAGGCAGTCAGTTGCAGTGAGAGTTGCCGACCACGGGAGTCGGACCACACGCACGCGGCACAGCCGGGGAGTACACATGCACATCAGGGGCGACCACGCCGAACTCGCGGTCGGGGGTCGCCTCGACGTGCGCAGCGCGGCGGACGCCCGTACGGTCCTGCACAGTGCCCTGGACGACGGGCACGGCGACCTCGTGCTCGACCTGACCGGACTCGACTCCTGGGACGCGACCGGACTCGGCGTGATCATGGGAGCCCACCGGCGGGCCGGCCGGACCGGGCGGCGCCTCGTCCTGCGCGGGGTCCCCGCCCAGATGCAACGCCTCCTCGTGGCGACCCGACTGCACCGCATCCTCGCGATCGAGGGCGGGCTGGAAGCGGAGTCCCTGCCCCGGGTCTGACCCGGGGCGCGGACGGGGCCCCACGGGCGTCCGCCGCACGGAGGAATAATGGGCTGCGCCCCGCGCCCCCCTCCGCTTTCATGGCCGCATGGTGTCCACCGACCGGGCGTTGGCCTTCGCGGCCATGGCGTTCCTCCTGATCGTGATCCCCGGCCCCAGTGTGCTCTTCGTCATCGGACGGGCCCTGGCCCAGGGCCGCCGCGCCGCGCTCACCACGGTCCTCGGCAACACGATGGGCTCCTGCGTCCTCGTCGTGGCCGTCGCCCTCGGCGTCGGGGCCGTCGTCGAACGCTCGGTGCTCGTCTTCACGGCGCTCAAGCTGATCGGCGCCGGCTACCTCGTGTACCTCGGCGTCACGGCGTGGCGCCGGCGCGGCGACCTGCACGCCGCCGTCACCGGCGGCGCACCGCCGGCGTGCGGCGGCCTGCGAACCCTGGGGGAGGGGTTCGTCGTCGGCGTCGCCAACCCCAAGACGATGGTGTTCTTCGCCGCCGTGCTGCCCCAGTTCGTGGACCGCGCCGCAGGTCACCCGACGGCGCAGATGCTGTTCCTCGGTCTGCTCTTCAACCTGATCGCGATCGTCCTCGACAGCGCCTGGGGGCTGGTCGCGGCCGGCGCCCGCGGCTGGTTCGCGGGCTCGCCGCGGCGGCTCTCCCTGGTGGGCGGCGCGGGCGGACTCACCATGATCGGCCTCGGCGTCACCGTGGCCCTGACCGGCCGGAAGGACTGACGGACGGGCCCCGGCGGCCCCGCCGGGAAACATAACGGTCCGGTGGTGAAGGCACCCCGGCGGTTCCCGCGCGGCGGGCCACGGTCTAGGGTTCGGGCGGAAACCGGACCAGTAGCGACAGCGGCGAGCGAAGGCCGGGCGTGGACACGACGGCGACGGCGCGCGCGACGCGATCGGGGGACTTGGTCATGGACCGTACTCAGGGGCAGCCCGATCGGGACGGCCGGGCGGCGGCCCCGGCCGAAGAGCCGGCCGCGGAACCCACCCGTCAGGCCCCCGACGGCCGCGGCACCGGCACGGCCGTCGTGCCGGCCGCCACACCGGCCGCGCGGGTCGTCACCCTGACCGCCGGGACCTTCTCCCTCACCGTCAACCCCGTCGACGGCAGCGAGATCGAGCCCCTGCGCCCCGGCACGGCCAAGGGCCGCCCCGCGAAGCGCGACGCCGCCGACCGGGCCGCCCGCGACACCGCCGGGCGCCCGCCCGCGCTGCCGGGACCGCCCCTGCCCGCCCGGCCGCTCCTGGAGCGCGCCGAGGAACGGGAGCGCCTCGTACGACTGCTGGGCCGCGGCCGCTCCGTACGCCTGACCGGGCCCGCCGGGTCGGGCCGTACCGCGCTCCTCGACTCCGTCGCCACCGCCTGCGCGGGCCTCGCCCCGGACGGGGTCGTCCGGCTCAGCGGCCACGGCCACCACCAGCCCGGCGAACTGCTGCACGCGCTGTACGGGGCCGTCCACGACTCCGGCGACGAACGGCCCGACCGTACGGAACTCCTCGCGCGGGTCGGGGAGATCGGCGCCATCGTGCTCCTCGACGACCTGGAACTGGGCGGCGCCGCCCTCGACGAACTGCTGCGCGCCACCCCCGAATGCGCCTACCTGCTCGCCGCGACCCCCGACACCAAGGCCCCCTCCGACGACTCGCACCTGGAGGAGGTCTTCCTCGGCGGGCTCGGCAAGGCCGACTGCGTCCTGCTGCTGGAGGCCGCCACCGGACGGGCCCTGACGGAGGAGGAGACCACCTGGGCCGGGGACCTGCGCTTCGCCTCCGAAGGGCTCCCGCTGCGCTTCGTCCAGGCGGCCGCCCTGCTGCGCCAGCGCGACGAACTGAACCGGGCCACCACCGAGGACGACGACGAGGAACCCGGCGTCTTCGAGGAACGCCCCCGCGACCCCGCCCACGTACCGCTGCCCACCCTCGCCGAGGCCGCCGCCCCCGCCGAACTGTTGGCCTCCCGGGTCAGCGAGTCCGCCCGGGCCGCCCTGCGGATGGCCTGCGCGCTCGGCGGCGAGCTGCCGCACCACGCCCACCTCCCCGCCCTGGTCGGGGACACCCACGCGGACTCCGCCGTCGCGGAACTCCTCGGCTGCGGGCTGATCACCCCGGTCGGGCCCCGGTACCGGCTCGCCGAGGGCGTCGCCCGACAGCTGGAGGAGGCCGGGTACGGGGAGAGCGCCGGCGAGGAGGCGCGGACCGCCGCACGGCACTACGCCTGGTGGACCGGGCACGCCTCGGTGACCCCGGAGCGCGTCGCCGCCGAGGCCGACGCCGTGCTCGCCGCCTTGGCGGGCGCCGACGTGGTGGCCGCCGTACTCCTGGCCCGTACGGCGGCCCCGGCCCTCGCCGCCTCCCTGCACTGGGAGGCCTGGGAACGGGCGCTGCGCGCGGGCGCCGAGGCCGCCCGCAAGGCGGGAGAGGTCGCCGAGCAGGCGTACTTCCACCACGAGTTGGGCGTGCTCGCGCTGTGCGAGGGTCGCCTCGACCGGGCGCGCGCCGAGCTGGAGGCCTCCATCGGGCTGCGCGGGGCGCTGGCCGACAAGCGCGGAACGGTGGCCGGACGCCGGGCCCTGGCCCTGGTCACCGACCGGGAGGCGGCCGTGGCGCAGGCCTCGCCGCCGCTGCGACTGGAGCCGCCGGCGGCTACGCCGCCCGGCGCGGCCGGCGTCGCCCTGCCCGGGACCGGGTCGGCCCCGAAGCCGAGCCCGTTCGCCGCACCGACGCCGAAGGCGGTGTCGGCGCCGGCTCCCCGCGCGGCCCTGACCTCCGGAGCCGCCGCCACGGCTGCCGCACTGCCCGCTGCCGCACTGCCCGCTGCCGCACTGCCCGCCGCCGCGCTGCCCGCCGCCGCGCAGGCCGCTGCCGCGCAGGCTGCCGCGCGGCCCGTCGCGCCGGCCCGGGGGGAGGCGAGCACGCAGGTCATCCCCGTCATCCGTGGGTCGGCCCCCGCCACCGGACCGGCCCCGGCGATCCTGTCCGACGGCTTCCGGGACGCGTTCCCGCCGCTCACCGAGCCCGCTCCCGCCACCGTCCCCGTACCCGTGCCCGCCCCGGGGGCCGAACCGGGATCCCGGCGCAGGACCGCGCTGCTGGCCGCCGCGGGGGTGCTGACGGTGGCCGCGCTCGGCACGGCGATCGGGCTGGCCCTGACCTCGGGGGAGGCGCAGGCACCGGCCAAGCCCGCGGTGTCCTCGACCCCGACCACCGCGGCCACGGATCCGCCGACCGTCCCGGGCACGATCGGAACCGACCCCGCGCCCGAGCCGGGTACGACGCCCCCGCCCTCGGAGTCGTCCGGCCCCGAGGAGGCCCCCGACGGCGCCGGGGACGACGCCCCGCACACCGGCCCGGCGCCCCGCACGACCGCGCCGCAGCGCCCCGGGATGCCCCCGGCCACCCCGCGCCCGCCGGTCAAGCCGACGCCCACCCCGACGCCCCCCGCCTCCCCGGGCCCGGACCCCGAGCCCGGACCGGGCAGCCCGACGCCCACCGTCACCCCGACGGTCCCCGAGACGCCGACGGGGACCGCCACCGCCCCGGCGACGAACCCCGCGAGCGTCAGCGCCCCGGCCGTCGACCGGTCCCCGACGGCCACCACGACGTAGCGTCCGCGCCAGGACGGAGCGTCCCCGCCGCGAGGCGGCCGTCCCGGCCCCGGACACGGCGAAGGCCCCCGGAACGGATCCGGGGGCCTTCGCCGCGTCCGACGTACGGCCGCGCGCCAAAATCAGGGGGGTCAGAACAGGCGGAGCTTGTCGTCCTCGATGCCGCGCATGGCGTTGTAGTCGAGCACCACGCAGTTCATGCCGCGGTCGTTCGCGAGCACGCGCGCCTGCGGCTTGATCTCCTGCGCCGCGAACACGCCCCGGACGGGTGCCAGATGTGGGTCGCGGTTCAGCAGCTCCAGGTAGCGGGTGAGCTGTTCGACGCCGTCGATCTCGCCGCGGCGCTTGATCTCCACCGCCACCGTCGCGCCGGAGGCGTCCCGGCACAGGATGTCGACGGGGCCGATCGCGGTCATGTACTCGCGCCGGATCAGCGTCCAGCCCTCGCCCAACGTGTCGATCCGGTCGGCGAGCAGCTCCTGGAGGTGCGCCTCGACGCCGTCCTTGATGAGACCGGGGTCGGTGCCCAGCTCGTGGGAGGAGTCGTGGAGGACTTCCTCCATGGTGATGATGAGCTTCTCGCCCGCCTTGTTGACGACGGTCCAGACGCCCGCGTCGTCGCCGCTCCCCTCCTTGAGGGTGCACGGGGGCGACATCCAGTTGAGCGGTTTGTACGCCCGGTCGTCCGCGTGGATCGAGACACTGCCGTCGGCCTTCACGAGGATCAGACGGGGTGCCGAGGGCAGATGGGCGGTGAGCCGGCCCGCGTAGTCGACGGAGCAGCGGGCAATGACGAGACGCATGGTCGGCAACGCTACTCGACGGATGCGCCTCCACGCGATTCGCCCCTGAAAGCCCCGTTCGCCGATGGCGCGTTGTATGCGCATTCTCCTGGTGCGGTACCCGGAGGGCGCCTACCGTGGTGAGCGGGAGGTCGTCGAACGTGCACTCTGCGTCGCGATCTCCTTCCCTGCCCGTAAGGCTCCGGCAACCCAACGGCCGGGGTCACGAGAGGAGAACCCATGTCGCTCGACGTCTCACCGGCCCTACTCGAACAGGCCGAGCGAGGCGAGGTCGACGAAGCCGCCTTCGTCGACTGCGTCCGGACCTCCCTGCCCTACGCATGGGAGATGATCAGCTCGTTGACGGCCCAGCTGGAGGTTGAGGGCGGAGAGTTCGCCGACAACCAGACGCCGCCGCCGGACGAGCAGGCGCGCGGACAACTGCTGCGCGCGCTGGCGAGTGACGCGATACGTGGTGCGCTGCAGCGGCACTTCGGGGTGCGCCTGGCCTTCCAGAACTGCCACCGCGTGGCGGTCTTCCCGTTGGATTCCTCGTCGGACGAGAGGCACGCCCGGTTCACCTCGATCCGTGGCCAGCTGCTCAACCAGTCGCCGGAGATGCGGGACTGCTAGCGGGACCGGTACTGCGCTGCCGCTCCGTGTCGCGGGAGGTGCGACTGACACCGGAGCGGCAGCCCAGGCCCGGTCCACCGGCGCTCAGGCCCCGGCCGCGTCCAGACGCGGCAGCACCTCGGAGCCGAGGCGCCGTACGTTCTCCTCCGTCGCGGCGAGGTCGCCGGAGCCTTCCGTGAGCAGGGCGAAGCGCGTGATCCCGGTGCGTTCCGAGGTCGCCGCGAGCCGGTCCGCCGCCACCCTCGGGGTGCCGACCGGATGCAGGGCGCACAGCAGTTCCGTGTAGGCGACGGGGTCGCGCATCGCGCGCTGCCGGCCGTCGACCGTGACGTGCGCGTCCAACCCCTGACGGAACCAACCCGGCATCGCCTTGACCAGGGTCTCGCGGGCGTCCGCCGTCCGGTCCGCCAGCTGGCAGACGCCCGCCGAGACGTGGCCGGCGGCCCGCACCGCGTCGGGCGGGTGCCCGGCCGCCAGCGCGGTCCGCCGCCACAGGGCGACCATCGCGGCCTTGTCCTCGTCACCGCAGTGCATGCCCAACAGCATCGGCAGTCCGCGCTGCGCGGCCGTGCGGACCGACGCCGGGGACGTGCACGCGACGATCACTTCCGGCCCCGTCCCGTCGCCGTCCAGCGCCTCGTCCGGGCGGGGTACGACGGCCACCTCGCGGAAGGAGTGCCGGGCGCCGGCCGCCCCCACGCGCGACTCGGTCAGCCAGCGCCGCAGCAGGTCGAGGTCCTCGCAGAAGCCGCTCTCGTACGCCTCCAGGCCGCCCCCGAACACCTCCAGGTCCACCCAGGGCCCGCCCCGACCCACCCCGAGGGTGAACCGGCCCCCGGAGGTGACGTGCAACAGGGCCGCCTGTTCCCCGAGGGCCACCGGATGCGTGCTCGGCAGCACGCTCACCGCGGTCCCCACCCGCAGCCGCCGGGTCCGCCCCAGCAGCAGCGCCGCCAGGGTCACCGCCGACGGGCAGACCCCGTACGGCACGAAGTGGTGCTCGGCCAGCCAGACCGAGTCCAGTCCGGCCTCCTCGGCCACCTCGGCGGTCCGCACCGCCCGGTGCAGTGCCTCCCCCTGCCCCTGACCCGGAAACTGGGCCGCCAGTACAAACGCTCCTACGCGCATCGCCCTTATCCTCCTCGCGGCTGACGCGGCCTCCCCCAGGTGGACCGACCCGCTGATGACATCAACGTCTGATGGCAACAACGTCTGACACGTGCCAAAGGCACGGCCTCACCGGAAAGTTATTGAGATTGTCGGGCCGGTCCGCCGGCGCCGTCCGGCCATCTCCGGCAACCCTGCGGGTACCCCGGCTCGCTGCGCGTAGTCTGGGAGAAAGTCACTGCCCGCCGCCCTCCCGTGAGGTATACGTGTCACCGCGCCACAACCGCCCCAGGGGCGGCGAGACCCCGGACGAACGACCCGCCACCGGCCTCGACCGGTTCGGGCTGGAGCGGACCGAGGAGTACCGGGGCGAGGAGTGGAAGGTCCGGCACGTGGCGGGCGCGGCCGCGGCGGGCAAGCGCTACCGCTGCCCCGGCTGCGACCAGGAGATCCCCTCCGGCACCCCGCACCTGGTGGCCTGGCCCGAGTACGGCGGCGTGGACGACCGGCGGCACTGGCACAAGGCCTGCTGGAACGCGAAGGACCGTCGCACCACGAAGGTGCAACGGTCCCGCAACGCGCCCAGATACTGACGGACCGGCCGACCGGCCGCGCCTCAGACGTCCCGGCGCCGGACCACGACGTACGAGGCGGCCATCGCGGCCCCCGTCACCGTGAGGAGCAGCAGCAACTGGGCCCCGTTCCCGGGGACCGGTGATCCCTCTACCGTCGCCTCGTCCTGGAGCCCGAAGAACTGGACCAACGCGAGCGGGGCGTTGTAGCGCAGGACGGCCGCCCCGATCCCCGACGTCGAGGGCCAGGCGGTCAGGATGGAGCCGAGCACGGGCGGCAGGGTCACCACGCCCAGCATCACGGCGATGCCGCCCGCGGAATGCCGTACGAGCGCGCCGACGGCCAGCGCGAGGACCCCGAGCAGGGTGACGTAGAAGCAGCCGCCCAGCGCGCCCGCCCATGCCGAGACCCATCGGGATCCGTCGGGCGACGCCTTGTGCACCAGGGCGGCGGACAGGCCGACGACCGCCACCGAGCCCACGATGACGGCGAAGGAGACGGCCCCGAAGACGAGGTACTTGGCGGTGAGCACCCGCGTCCGCTCGGGGGCCGCGGTGAAGGTGGTGCGGATCAGTCCGGTGCCGTACTCGGAGCAGATCGTCAGCACGCCGAGGACGATCACGGCGACCTGGCCGACCATGAGGCCGAAGAGGGCCGGCCCCGTGTAGGGCGTCTTCATGTAGTCCGCGCCCCGGGTCTGGACGATGGCCAACAGGCCGACGCCGACGACCAGGACCACCAGGGAGCCGAGCGTCCACAGGGTGGAGCGCACGGAGGTCAGCTTGGTCCACTCCGAGGCCAGCGCGTGGCCCAGGTGCGGCCGCGGGGTGGGCATCGGCGAGGTGTAGCTCGCGGTCGGGGCGGGGCGGGCGGTCATCTGTGGTCCTCGGAGGTGCTCTGGGCGTTCTCGGGCGTCCGCGCCGGGTCGCCCTGCCCTACGGCGGGGGCGAGGTCGGCGGCGCTGCCGGGCATCAGGAAGGGCTGTCCACCCGCCGCGGGGGGTGGGGGAGCGAAGAAGCTCGCCGCGGTCTCCGTCGGGACCTCCGCGACGGGCGCCTCCTCCTCCCACTCGGGGACGCTCAGCGGTTCGGGCTCCCACAGCTCGGCGCGGGGGTCCTCGGTGGAGGTGTACTCCAGGGAGGACTGGGTCATCCGCATGTACGCCTCCTCCAACGAGGCCCGGTGCGGGGACAGCTCCCACAGCCGCACCCCGCTCTCGTGGGCGACGTCGCTGATGCGGGGGAGGTCCAGTCCGGTGACGCGCAGCGCTCCGTCCGTCTCCTGGAGGACGCGGGCGCCCGCCTTGACGAGCGCCGTGCCGAGCGCGGACCGGCCGTCGGGACGGTCCGCGGCGGGACGGACCCGTGCGAATCCGGCCGAGTTGTGCGTGATGAAGTCGTGGGCGCTCATGTCGGCGAGCAGTCGGCCCCGGCCGATCACGATCAGGTGGTCGGCGGTCAGTGCCATCTCGCTCATCAGGTGCGAGGAGACGAAGACGGTGCGGCCCTCGGAGGCGAGCTGACGCATCAGGTTGCGCACCCAGAGGATGCCCTCGGGGTCGAGTCCGTTGACCGGCTCGTCGAAGAGGAGGACCTGCGGGTCACCGAGGAGGGCGGTCGCGATGCCGAGGCGCTGGCCCATGCCGAGGGAGAAGCCCTTGGTGCGCTGCCGGGCGGCGTCCTGGAGGCCGACCACGCCCAGTACCTCGTCCACCCGCTTCTCGGGGATCCCGGAGAGCTGGGCAATCGACAGCAGGTGGGTACGGGCCTTGCGGCCGCCGTGCATGGCCTTGGCGTCGAGGAGGGCGCCGACGTGGCGCTGGGCGTTCGGCAGGTCCCGGAAGGGGGAGCCGTTGATCGTGACGTGACCGGCGGTGGGCCGGTCCAGGCCGAGGATCATGCGCATGGTGGTGGATTTGCCGGAGCCGTTCGGCCCCAGGAAACCGGTGACGTGACCCGGCCTGACCTGGAACGACAGCTGCTCGACGGCGGTCTTCGCGCCGAAGCGCTTGGTCAGGCCGACTGCCTCGATCATCGTGCTGCCCCTTGCCAGGCCCGGAGGGCTCTCGTCCGTATGACCCTTAAGAGGGTATCGAGCCTACGTCGGTTCCCACCCGGACCGAACCCCTGAGCTGCCCCTGAGATCCGGATCCGGGATGACCCGTAGTACCCGGGGTGTCCGTCGCACGACGGACACCCCGGGTCAGGCGTCGCACTGCCCGCCCCGGGCAGGCGTCACGCCTCACGACCGCGTCAGGCGTCGCGCTTCTTCAGGACGAGGTAGCCGCCGAGAACGGCCGCGAGCGTCCACAGCACCATGATCCCGAGGCCGCCCCACGGCCCGTACGGCGTCTCGCCGCTGTCCATCGCGCCGGGCACCACCTGCATGATCTTGGAGCCGGCCTGGTCCGGGAAGTACTGAGCCACCTTCCGGGTCGTCTCGACGGCTCCGAGGATGGTCGAGACCAGGAAGAAGAACGGCATCAGGATGCCGAGCGCCAGCATCTGACTGCGCAGGATGGCCGTCACGCCCATCGAGAACAGCGAGATCAGCGCCATGTAGAGGCCGGCGCCGATCACCGCGCGCAGGACGTTGTCCTCGCCGATGCCGATGCTGCGGTCGCCCAGGATGGCCTGGCCCAGAAAGAAGGAGATGAAGCTGGTCAGCAGGCCCACGACGAGCGCGAGCGCCGTCGCGACGGTGAGCTTGCCGAACAGGAAGCTCGCCCGGCCCGGCACGGCGGCCAGCGAGGTGCGGATCATGCCCGAGTTGTACTCGCTGCCGACCACCAGGACACCGAAGACGATCATCGCGAGCTGCCCGAGGGTCATGCCCGCGAAGCTCGCGAGGGTGGGGTCGAAGGTGACCTGCTGTTCCTTCGGCATGTCGTCGAAGGTCGAGTTGAACAGCGCGCACAGCGCGGCGCTGATGCCGACGGTGACGACGAGCGCGGAAGCCAGCGTCCACGTGGTGGAGGCGACGGTGCGGATCTTGGTCCACTCGGACCGGAGGACTGCGGAGAAAGCCATGATCACTCGCCGTCCTTGCGCGTCGCGTCGAAGCCGGCGCCCCAGGCGGGGGCGTCCACCGGACCCGGGGCGGACCCCACCGGTGGGCCGGACGCGCCCGGCGCGTGGGCGTGGTACTCGACGGAGTCCGCCGTCATGCGCATGAACGCTTCTTCCAGTGAAGCCCGTTGCGGGCTGAGTTCGTGCAGGACGATCTGGTGTTGGGCGGCGAGCTCGCCGAGCTGCTCCGACCCCACGCCGTCGATCTCCAGCGCGCCGGTGGCCGGCACGCTGACCGCGGCGATCCCGGCCTGGTGCAGGACGTCCTTGAGTCGTTCCTGCTGGGGTGAGCGCAGCCGTACGAAACTCCGCGAGTTCTGCTGGATGAAATCGGCCATCGACAGGTCGGCGAGCAACCTGCCCTGCCCGATGACCACCAAATGGTCCGCGGTCAGAGCCATTTCGCTCATCAAGTGGGAGGAGACGAAGATCGTCCTTCCTTCCGAGGCCAGGCCCTTCATGAGATTGCGGATCCAGAGAATTCCCTCCGGGTCCAGACCATTGACGGGTTCGTCGAACATGAGGATCTCCGGATCCCCGAGTAGCGCGGCGGCGATTCCCAGCCGCTGCCCCATCCCGAGCGAAAATCCTTTCGACTTCTTCTTGGCCACGGCCGTCAACCCGACCAGGTCCAGTACCTCGGACACCCGGCTCTCGGGGATCCGGTTCGACTGGGCGAGGCAGAGAAGGTTGTTGTACGCGCTGCGCGCGCCGTTCATGGCTTTCGCGTCGAGCAGCGCTCCGATGTACTTCAAAGGCTCCGGCAGGTCCCGGTAGTGCTTGCCGTCGATCCTGACCGTCCCACTGGTGGGGTTGTCGAGGTCGAGCATCATGCGCATGGTCGTGGACTTCCCGGCCCCGTTGGGGCCGAGGAAGCCGGTGACCACCCCCGGTTTGACCTGGAAGCTGAGGTGGTCCACGGCGGTCTTCGCGCCGAATCGTTTGGTAAGGCCCTCAAGCTCGATCATGCCGACACGCTAGAACGCCGAAGGGCCGTACGCCACCTCAAACGGGTGACATACGGCCCACGAACCACTGTTTCGCCACCGGCGTGCGGCAACTGCCTTCGGGAGTAAGCCCTAGCGGCTCTGCTGAGCCGGAACACCACGGGTCACCGGCTCGTCGTCGATCGGGGAACCCGCGGCCGCGACGGCCGCACCCGTCAGCGTCGCCAGCATCTCGCGGACGTTGGTCAGCTGCGCGTTGATGGAGTCGCGACGGTTGGTGAGCGCCGCCAGCTCGCGCTCGGACTCGCTGCGGATCCGGTCGGCCTTGGCGTTGGCGTCGGCCACGATGTCCTCGGCCTGGCGCTGCGCGGTCTCCACGGTCTGACGGGCGCGACGCTCGGCGTCCGTACGGAGCTTCTCGGCCTCCAGGCGGAGCTGCTCGGCGCGGTGCTCGATCTCCGCCAGGCGCTTCTCGGCCTTCTGCTGGCGCGAGGCCAGGTCGCGCTCCGACTGCTCGCGGCGCTTGGCCAGGTTGGTCTCGAAGTCCGCGGCGGCCTGGGCGGCCTTGGCGCGGGTCTCCTCGAACAGCGCGTCGGCCTCCTCGCGCTTGGAGGCCGCGTCCTTCTGCGCCTCCGCACGCAGGGTGGACGCGTCACCCTTGGCCTTCTCGACGATGCGGACGCCCTCGTCCTCCGCCTTCGTCTTGCGGTCCGACGCGAACGACTCGGCGTCGTTGCGCACCTGCTGGGCCGCCGACTCGGCCAGCTCCCGGTGCTGCTCGGCCGCGCGACGGGCCTCCTCGCGCAGGTCCTTCGCCTCCTCCTCGGCCAACCGCAGGATCTTCTCGACCCGGGCGCCGAGACCGGCGTACGACGGCTCGGCGTCGCTCACCTGGGCCTGGGCGTTCTGCGTTTCGAGGTGCAGCTCCTCGATCCGCTTTTCCAGAGAGTTGATTCGTCCTAGGGCGCTGTCGCGGTCGGAGACCAGCTTGGTAATGCGGTCGTCCACCTGACCGCGGTCGTAACCACGCCGCACGAGCTCGAAGCCGAAGGGGGAGTGAGAGTCGCTCATGGGGTTCCTGTCGAATGAGACCGATGAGGTGCTACGTGAGGTGTTAAGGGGAATCCTAGGCGCCAGGGCGGCGTGTCATCGAGTCAATCCGGGTTTGCCCTGGACAATGACACCCCTTTTGAGTGGCAAGGCGACAGATTGCTGGTCACTCGTCCGCCTGAACCTTCATCAGGAGCACACATCGGCAGCACACATCATGAGTGGCAACTACCCCTCTGATGCCTTGCCACCCGAACGAGTGGAACCCGCCGTCGCGCCGGCCTTCACGCCCCCCGCGCCCTGGCCGCCCAACAGGGGCTTTCCGCCACCCGAAGGTGCCTCGAATGATTCCAACGCCTCAAGAACGTCCTGGACACGGGAGATCTCCGCCTGAATGTCCTCGCGCCTGCGCACCAGGACCTCCAACTCCCGCCGGCCCTCGTCGACCAGTCGCTCCGCCTCGGCGCGGGCCTCCGCCAGCGCCGCCTCGGCGGTCCGCACCAGCTCGGCCTTCTTCGTCTCGGCCTCCTTGAGCAACGCCTCGGCCTTGCGCACCGCCGCGATCCGGACCTTCCCGGCCTCGCTGCTCGCGTCCGACACCAGGGCCTTGGCCTTCGTCTCGGCCTCGACGCTCTGCTCGGTGGCCGCCCGCACCAGCTTGTCCACGCGCTCGCCCGCGGACTTCATCTGCTCCGCCGACTCCCGACGGGCCCGCTCGTGCAGTTCCTCGACCTCGGACTCGACCCGGGAACGCAGCTCCTCCGCCCGCTCCCTTATGGCGGCCGCGTCCGTGCGCGCGCCGACCAGGAGCTCGTTGGCGTCCGTACGGGCCTTCTCCACCGTGGAGTTGCCCTCGACGGTCGCCTCCGCCGTGATCCGCTCGGCCTCCTTGCGCGCCGCGTCGACCATCGCGTCGGCCTGCTCCTCGGCCGCCGTGGTGGCGGCCAGGGCCTGCCGGCCCGCGTCGGCGGTGAGCTTGTCCGCCTCCGCCGAGGCCTCCGTGATGAGCCGGTCGACCTGCTCCGCGGCCTCGCTGCGCCGCTTGTTGGCGGCCTCCCGGGCCTCGTCCAGCAACCGCTCGGACTCCTGACGGGCCCGCGTGCGGATGCGCTCCGCCTCGGACGCCGCCTCCGCCTTGACCCGCTCGGCCTCCGACCGGGTACGGGTCGCGTGCTCCTGCGCCGAGGACAGCGACTCCGCCGCCTCCGCGCGCAACCGCTCGGCCTCGTCGCGGGCTTCCCCGATCGTGCGCTCGCTGTCCTTGCGGGTCTGCTCGGTGAGCTTCTCCGACTCCGAGACGGCCTCGGTGATGAGCCGGTCCGCCTGCTCGGCGGCCTCCGTACGCAGCCGGCCGGCCTCCGTACGGGCCTCGTCGAGCGTCTGCTCGGCGTCCCGCTCGGCCGCGGCCAGGGTCTCGTTCGCCGCGACCGTGACGCGGTCGGCCTCCGCCGTGGCCTCGCCGATGATCCGGCCGCCCTCGGTACGGGCCTCGTCCAGGGTGTTCGCCGCCTCGGCGAGCAGCCGCTCCGCCTCCGCCGCGGCCACGCCGACGGTCGCCTCGTTCGCCGCCCGGGTCTCCTCGACCAGCCGGTCGCCCTCGGTGCGCGCGTCGACCAGGATCCGCGTCGAGTCCCGCTCGGCCGCGGCCAGCGCCTGCGCCGCCTGCGCGGTGAGCCGCTCCGCCTTCGCGGTGGCCTCGCGGACGGTCGCCTCGCCGGCCGCCCGGGTCTCCGCCGTGAGGCGCTCGGCCTCGGCCGCCGCCCCCGTGACCAGTCGGTCCGCCTGCTCTGCGGCCTCCGTACGCAGCCGGCCGGCCTCCGTACGGGCCTCGTCCAGGGTGTTCGCCGCCTCGGCGCGGGTCGCGTCCGCCGCGGCCACCGCCTCCGCGGTCAGCCGCTCCGCCTCCGCCGCGGCCTCGCCGACGGTGAGGGCGTTCGCGGCCAGGGTCTCCGCGGTGATCCGCTCGGCCTCCGACGTCGCCGCGGCGACGATCAGGCCGCCCTCGGTGCGCGAGGTCTCCAGGGCCTCCGCGGCCTCGCCGCGGATCCGGTTCGCGTCGTCCCGGGCGTCCGCCCGGGTCCGCGCCGCGTCGCGCTCCGACGCCGCCAGGGCGTCCGTCGCCTCGGTGCGCACCCGCTGCGCGTACTCCGCGGTGTCGGCGCGCAGTTGCTCGGACTCGGCGATCGCGTCGCCGACGGTGCGTTCCGCCAGCGCCTTCGCCGCGTCCGTCTCGATCCGGGCCTGGTCGCGGACGCGGGCCGCGTCCTCGGCCGCGCGCTCGCGCTCGGCGCGGGCGTCGGCGCGGACCCGGTCCGACTCCTCCTCCGCCTCGGTGCGCGTACGCTCCGCCGCGTGCTCGGCGGCGCTGCGCAGCCCGGCGATCTCCTCCTCGGCCTGCTCGTGCAGCCCGGCCACGGCGTCGCGCACCTGCTGGGCGGTGGCCTCGGCCGCCGCGACCACCTCGGACGCGCGTCGCTCGGCCTCCTCGGTCAGCCAGACCGCCTCGGCCGTGGCCTCCTCGGAGCGCTTGCGGGCTTGCGCGAGGAGTTCCTCGCTCTGCTCGCGGGCCTGCGCCCGCTCGTTGCCGGCGTCCGTCCGGGCCGCCGACAGGGTCTCCTCGGCCTCCCGGCGCCGCCGGGCGGCCTCCTCCTGGGCGGCCGACAGGGCCTCGGCGGCCTCCGCCGCGACCCGCTCGGCGGCCGCCTTGGCCTCGGCGCGCAGCCGGTCCGCGGTCTCCTGCGCCTCGGTGCGCAGCCGCTCCGCCTCGACCTCGGCCTCGCCGCGCAGCCGTACGGAGACCTGCTCGGCCTCCGCGCGGATCCGCCCGGCGTCGTCCGCCGCGTCGGTGCGCAGCTGGTCGGCCTCCGCCTGGGACTGGGCCTGGAGGGTACGGATCCGCTCCGCCGACTCGGCGCGCAGCCGGTCGTTCTCCTCGGTGGTCTCCTTGCGGACGGCCTCCGCCGCCGCGCGGGCGTCGCGCAGCGTCTGCTCGGCCGTCGTCAGGCGGGACTCGGCGTCCGTGTGGAGCCGCACGAGCTCCGCGTCGGCCTCCTCGCGCTTCGCGGCGAGGGCCTGCTCGGTCTCCTCGCGCCGGGCGCGGGCCGCCGCGTCCGCCTCGGCGGCCACGGCCTGCGCCTGCTCCTCGGCCTCGGCGCGCAGCCGCTCGGCCTCGGCGCGGGTGCGCTCCAGGGTCTCCTCGGCCTGCCGGCGCAGCGTGCCGGCGCGTTCCACGGCCTCCGCGCGGACCCGCTCGCTCTCGGCGGTGGCCCCGCCGCGCAGTTCGTCCGCGTCGGCCTTGGCCTTGCCGAGGAGCTCCTCGGCGGTGCGGGCCGCCTCCTCGATCTGCTGGACGGCCTCGCGGCGGGCCTCGCCGCGGATCCGCTCGCCCTCGGCGACGGCCTCCGCGCGCAGCTGTTCGGCCTCGCCGCGCAGCCGCCGGGCCTCCTCCTGGAGTTCGACCGTACGGGCCCGGTACTCCTCGGTGTCGTCCTTCGCGGCGCCCTTGAGCTCATCGGCCGTGGTCGCCGCCTGAAGGCGCAGCCGGTCCGCCTCGGCCTCCGCCTCGCGGCGGATCCGCTCGGCCTCCTCGGACGCGGCGCGGGTGGTGGCCCGGGCGTCCTCCGAGGCCTTGTTCAGTACGTCCTCCGCGGTGCGCGCGGCCTTCGCCAGCTGCGCCGCGGTGTCCTCGGCGGCGGCCGTCCGGGCCTGCTCGCCCGCCTCGGTGCGCAGCCGCTCCGCCTCGGCGCGGACGTCGGCCAGCGCCTGCTCGGCCTCCGCCTTGAGGGCCTCGGCCTCCTTGGTGGCCTCGCCGACCAGCCGGGCGACCTGCTCCTTGGCGGTCCGGGTGCGCTGCTCGTTGACGGACTCCACCGAGGCGAGCTGCCGGGCGGCGCTCTCCTTGGCGTCCGACAGGAGGGTCTCGGCCTCCGAGCGGGCCGCGCGCAGCGCCCCGTCGGCCTCCTGCACCCGGGCCTCGGCCACCCGGCCGAGGTCCATGGTCTGCTGGCGGGTCTGCTCGGCCTCGGCGGTGGTGGTGCTCCGCAGCCGCTCCGCGTGTTCGGTGGCCTCCTGGGCCTGGGCGGAGGCGGCGGCCAGCAGCCGCTCGGCCTCCTTGCGGGCGCGCAGCAGCGTGGACTCGGCCTCGCCGCGGGCGGTCTCGGTGTCGGCGGCGAGCCGGCGGCGGGCCTCCTCGACGGTCCGGGCGGCCTCGGCACGGGCGGCGTTCAGCGCCTGCTCGGCCTCGGCGCGGGACTCGTCCATGAGCCGGCGGGCCTGGGACTCCGTACGGGCGCGCAGCTGCTCGGCCCAGGCGACGTTCTCGTTGACGTGCGCCTCGACGGTCTGGCGGCGCTCGTTGAGCTCCTGGTCCAGCCGTTGGCGGCGGTTGACGGCCTCGGAGTGCAGCTCGGCCTGCAGGCGCGCCTGGTGCTCGGCGTGCTCCTGGAGGATGCGCTGGGTCTGCGCCCGGGCGTCGCGGAGCTCGCGCTCGGCGTCGGAGCGCATCTGGTCGGCCTGGATCTGGGCATTGCGGAGCAACTGCTCCGCCTGGTAACCCATGTCCGCGCCGTCGTAGGCAGGGCGGGACGCGAGATTGCGGCGTACCTCATGGAGCTTGGCGCGCAGCACCTCGACCTGGTAGCCCAGGTCTTCCGCGTGCTGGACGGCCTTCCCGCGCTCCTTCTTCAGCCGCTCCATCTCGGCCTCGAAGCGCGAGAGGTGGTCGGCCTCGGCCTGGTGGCTCTCCTGGCTTTCGTAGCCCCGCACAGCGCGGTCCCATCCGTCCCCTGGTCGCAAGCTCATTCCCAAATGAGCATCGCTCGCCCGCTGAACGACGCCCCCGGGGGAATGGTGTCAGATACCGGGGCAGGGGTCACAGGCCCCGACCTCGTCTCCGCACCGAACCCCGGCCGAGCCATGGCCACTCTACCGGCCGGGGAATCGGGACATCAGTGCGCTCTCCACGAGGTGCTCGCGTCCGGGCCCCGGGAGGATTCCCGCGGGCGGAGCCGAATGCGAGGTTCGCGGCGTTCGTCCGGGCTCGTGGGGTCAGTGGGAGGCGGTCGGGTCCTCGGGCTTGGAGGTGACGAGTTCGGTCAGGACCCCGTGACAGTCCTTGGGGTGCAGGAAGGTGATCCGGGAGCCCATGGAGCCGATGCGGGGCTCGTCGTACAGGACGCGGACGCCCTTGCCGCGGATGGCCTCGGCGTCGCCGTCGACGTCGGCGGTGCCGAAGGCGATGTGGTGGACGCCCTCGCCGTTCTTGGCGAGCCACTTGCCGACGGCCGAGTCCTCGCGGGTCGGCTCCAGCAGCTGGAGGTACGAGGCGCCGCCGTCGGAGGTCTCGTTGATCTTGAGCATGGCCTCGCGGACGCCCTGTTCCTCGTTCACCTCGGAGTGGAACACCTCGAAGCCGTACGTGGCACGGTAGAACTCGACGGTCTTGTCCAGGTCGAAGCAGGCGATCCCGATGTGGTCGATTCTTGTCAGCATGGGAACACTTCACCGCCGAGGAGGGTGGTCACGCAACGTGCCAGCGATCACACCTGCTGCCCGGTGACTGCGCGGGTACCGCTCAGTACATTCAGGTAAACCCTCGTTCACTCCTCAGCTTCCCTTGTTGAAAGGGGATCCGCCTCATGTCCGGATCGAACAGCACCACTTCCGTGATCGTCGCCGGGGCCCGCACGCCCATGGGACGCCTGCTCGGCTCGCTGAAGTCCTTCTCGGGAGCCGACCTCGGCGGTTTCGCCATCAAGTCCGCGCTGGAGCGGGCCGGGATCTCCGGCGACCAGGTCCAGTACGTGATCATGGGCCAGGTGCTCCAGGCCGGCGCGGGCCAGATCCCCGCCCGCCAGGCCGCCGTCAAGGCGGGCATTCCGATGAACGTCCCGGCGCTCACCATCAACAAGGTCTGCCTCTCGGGCCTCGACGCCATCGCGCTCGCCGACCAGCTCATCCGCGCCGGTGAGTTCGACGTCGTGGTCGCCGGCGGCCAGGAGTCGATGACCAACGCCCCGCACCTGCTGCCGAAGTCCCGCGAGGGCTTCAAGTACGGCGCCATCGAGATGCTCGACGCGATGGCCTACGACGGCCTCACCGACGCCTTCGAGAACATCGCGATGGGCGAGTCCACCGAGAAGCACAACACCCGCCTGGGCATCGAGCGGGCCCCGCAGGACGAGTTCGCCGCCTCCTCGCACCAGCGGGCCGCCGCCGCGCAGAAGAACGGGATCTTCGAGGCCGAGATCACCCCGGTCGAGATCCCGCAGCGCAAGGGCGACCCGGTGCTGTTCTCCTCCGACGAGGGCATCCGCCCCGAGACCACGGCGGAGTCCCTCGGCAAGCTGCGCCCGGCCTTCGCGAAGGACGGCACCATCACCGCCGGCACCTCCTCGCAGATCAGCGACGGCGCCGCCGCCGTGGTCGTGATGAGCAAGGCGAAGGCGGAGGAGCTCGGCCTGGAGTGGATCGCCGAGATCGGTGCCCACGGCAACGTGGCCGGGCCGGACAACTCGCTCCAGTCGCAGCCCTCGAACGCGATCGCGCACGCCCTGAAGAAGGAGGGCCTGGAGGTCGCCGACCTGGACCTCATCGAGATCAACGAGGCCTTCGCGGCGGTCGCCGTGCAGTCGATGAAGGACCTCGGCGTGACCCCGGAAAAGGTGAACGTCAACGGCGGCGCCATTGCCCTGGGCCACCCGATCGGCATGTCCGGCGCCCGCGTCGTGCTGCACCTGGCCCTGGAGCTCAAGCGCCGCGGCGGCGGCGTCGGCGCGGCCGCGCTGTGCGGTGGCGGCGGCCAGGGCGACGCCCTCGTGATCCGCGTTCCGAAGGCGTAGGTGCCCGTATGACGACGGTGGACGTCCCCACGCTGGTCGCGCAGGCCCGCGAGGGCCGGCCGCGGGCGGTGGCCCGGCTGATCTCACTGGTCGAGGGGGCGTCGCCGCACCTGCGCGAGGTGATGGCCGCCCTGGCCCCGCTGACCGGCGGAGCGTACGTGGTCGGCCTGACCGGTTCGCCCGGCGTCGGCAAGTCGACGTCGACCTCGGCCCTCGTGTCGGCCTACCGCAAGGCCGGCAAGCGGGTCGGGGTGCTCGCCGTGGACCCGTCCTCGCCCTTCTCGGGCGGGGCGCTCCTCGGCGACCGGGTCAGGATGTCGGACCACGCCTCCGACCCCGGCGTGTACATCCGCTCCATGGCCACCCGGGGCCACCTGGGCGGCCTGGCCTGGGCCGCCCCGCAGGCGATCCGGGTGCTCGACGCGGCCGGCTGCGAGGTGATCCTGGTCGAGACGGTCGGGGTCGGGCAGTCGGAGGTGGAGATCGCCTCGCAGGCCGACACCTCGGTGGTGCTGCTGGCGCCCGGGATGGGCGACGGGATCCAGGCCGCGAAGGCCGGGATCCTGGAGATCGGCGACGTGTACGTGGTGAACAAGGCCGATCGGGACGGCGCGGACGCGACGGCCCGGGAGCTCAACCACATGCTGGGCCTGGGCGAGGCCCGCGGCCGGGACGACTGGCGGCCGCCGATCGTCAAGACGGTCGCGGCCCGCGGCCAGGGCATCGACGAGCTGGTCGAGGCGCTGGAGAAGCACCGGGCGTGGATGGACGAGCGCGGGGTGCTGGCCGAGCGTCGGGCCGCCCGCGCCGCCCGTGAGGTCGAGACGATCGCGATCACCGCGCTCCGCGCCCGGCTCGCCGACCTGCACGGCGACGCCCGGCTCGACGCGCTCGCGCGCCGGGTCGCGGAGGGCGAGCTGGACCCGTACGCGGCCGCCGACGCGCTGCTGGACAGCCTGACGGAGGGCTGAACGCCGGTCGGGGCGGGTCGAGGCGCGCGTGGCGCTCCGACCCGCCCCGCCGTTCGCGTACGGGTCGGACGGTCGTACGGGCCCTACGGCCTCGGGTGCGGCCGTCGACGGCCGTCAGTTGTTGTCGTTGTCACTGCCGTCGTCGTCACCGTCGTCCGAGGACACCGTGACCTTGCCGTCCGTGGCGCTCACGTCGTAGTTCGACGTCTTGCCGTCGGCGGCCTTGACCTCGATGCTCCAGTGCGGGGCGGCGCCGTTCTCGTCATCGTCGTCCCAGTCGACGGACACGACCGTGCCCGGGTGCGCGGCCAGGGCCGCCTTCATCGCCGCGGCGGCGGTGATCTTCGCGCCGACCAGGCGGGCGTTCTCCGCCGCGTTGTCGTCGCGGTCCTTGTTGCGTTCCGTCACCGCGCCGGTCGTGGAGACCTCCAGCTCGGAGTTGGTGACGCCGTCCTTGCCGATCACGTTGACGTGCCAGATGGCGCCGTCCTGGTCGAGGGACTCGACGACACCGGGGAAGTGCTTGAGGGCTGCCGCCGCCGCTCCGCCCGCGTCCACGTCGACCCGCGCGACGGCGGAGGCGGGAGCGGTTCTCGCCGTGTCGGCGCCGGTCGCGGCGGCGGCCACCGCCGGACCTCCGGCCAGCAGGACGACGGACGCGGCGGCGGAAACGTACAGATTGCGCTTCATGGGCTGGACCTCCTCGGGCCGGCCTGGCGCCCGGGGTCACGCGGCGGACGGCCGGCTGTGAGCGATTACCGCTCATTGTCCGGCCGCCCGTCGAGGACGGCGCGTCGGAGCGACCGCGGCTCAGATCTTGCCGCGGTTGCTCCGCAGGTGTTCCGCCACCGGTCCCAGGGACTCGCGCAGGGCCGCCAGGTTCGCCGGGGTGAGCAGGTCGATGAAGTGCTCCCGCACGGACGCCACGTGGTGCGGGGCCACCTTGCGCATGGTCTCCATGCCCTCGTCCGTCAGCACCGCGTACAGGCCCCGGCGGTCCGACTCGCAGTTCTCCCGGCGGACCAGCCCGGCCGCCTCCATTCGGGTGATCTGGTGCGAGAGCCGGCTCTTGGACTGGAGGGTCGCGGTGGCGAGGTCGCTCATCCGCAGCCGGTGGTTCTCCGACTCCGAGAGGTTCACGAGGATCTCGTAGTCGTTGTTGGTGAGTCCGAAGGGCTGGAGATCCTTTTCCAGCTGGTGCATCAGTAGTCGGCTGACGTCCAGGTGGGTGCGCCAGGCGCACTGTTCGGCATCGGTAAGCCAGCGGGTGGCCGTATCGGTCTCCATGGTCTCCATGAATGAACTCTACCTAAGAAGTTGAATTACGTACAAAAATGGGAGGATCTGCGGCTGCCCGGAGATCGGCGGAAGATCACAGTCCGAAGCGCCGTTGCAGATCACCCAGCTGTCCCGGCATGCGCGGCACGCCCACGGAACCCGGCGGAGCCTGGCCCGCGCCCGGCACGCCCCGCGCGTCGCCGGCGTGCGCGCCGGCGCCGACCGTGCCGACCGCCTGCTCCGCCATCAGCATCTCCGAGGACTGCAACAGCACCGTTCCGGCTCCCACGAACTCGAACTGGTGCTCCTCGCCCGACGCGCCTCCGATGCCCGTCAGCGAGCGGAGCCCGCCCATCACGCCCGACATGTAGCCGTGGTCGTAGTGGTGGCACGGGGAGGGGCAGTCGGCCCAGCCCACCAGTGCCTGCGGGTCCACACGCAGCGGCGGCTCCATGAACACCACCGGTCCGTTGGACGCCGCCACGAACTTCCCGGTTCCGATCAGCGTCAGGAAACCCGGGACGATCGACTGCTTCAGCGCGAGGGTGGGCTGGTAGGCCAGCAGGTTCCCCGAGCGGATCGTCAGGTTGCCGTTCTCCAGGTCGAACGAGTTCACGTCGAAGGCCCGGTCGGCGAGCAGCATCTTGCCCTGCCCCTCGGCCACCACCCAGTCGCTCGCGTGCAGCGGCGAGTGGAAGCTGGTGCGCAGCAGCCGGTCGAAGCGACCGTGGCCGATGCCGTTGAACTCGATGCTCCCGTAGTACGAGATCATCTTGCCCTTCTGCAGGAACCACTGGCTCCCCTTGAGCTCCACGCAGAAGGTGTACGGGTTCACGTTGTCGTCGGAGGGCAGGGTGTACGGGTCGAAGACGGTGGGCCCGCCCGGCCCACCGGTCACGGGACCAAAGTTCACAGCTTCTCCTCCGAGGCCTGTACGTACACCGCGCCCTGGCCGGACAGCTCCAACTGGAACGCCTCGCCCGAGCCGCGCCCCACCATGTCGCGCCAGCCCAGCGCGGCGGAGAGCTTGTTCCTGACGTCCCCGTGGTGGGCGACGTACGCCTGCGGGTCGACGTGGATCGGGCGGTTGGGGGTGATGGGGAGTTCGATGACCCCGCCGTGGGCCATCACGGCGACCGCGCCGTGGCCCTTGAGGGTGGTGGTGAACAGGCCCTGGCCGCTGACCTGGCCGCGCACCATGCCCATGACGCCGCCCTGCGAGCCCATGAACATGGTGCCCTGCTGGAGCGTGCCGTCGAAGGCCAGGAGGCGGTCGGCCTCCACGTACAGCGTCTCGCCGGACAGGTTGATCACCTGGATGTGGTGGCCGCCGTGGCCGAACATCACGGTGCCGCTGCCCTCCACCTCCATCAGCGGGGTCTGCTCGTTCGCCACCCGGCGTCCGATCATGCCCATCACGCCGCCCTGACCGCCGGTCAGGCTGGGCGTGAAGGAGACCTCGCCGCGGTAGGCGAGCATCGCGCCGCGCTGGCTGTACATCTTCCGGCCCGGGACCACCTGGGCCTCGACCATCTTCGAGTTGATCTCGCGGAACGGCATCAGACGTCGCCCCCGACCGTGTTGCGCTCGCTGGGCTGCACGTAGACCAGGCCCTCGCCCTCGAAGCGGATCTGGAACGCCTCGCCCGAGCCCTCGCCGATCAGGGTGCGGAAGTTCACCCCGGACTGGAAGGACTGCCGGAGGTCGCCGGTGTGCGCCACGTACGCGCCCGGGTCCACCGAGAGCGGGTACTGGGCGCTGACGCGCAGCACCACCGCCGGGCCGTCGGACGTGATCGCCGCCCGGCCGGAGCCCTCGACGGTCGTGGTGAAGAGCCCGTTGCCCGTCGAGGCGCCCCGCAGGCCGGTGAAGGACGTACCGGTGCGCAGGCCGGCGTCGGCGCACAGCAGGTTGCTGGACTCCACCCAGAGCTTCTCGCCGCGCAGCTCGACGAGGTTGATCTCGCTCGCGCGGTCGGCGAAGAAGCAGGTGCCGTGTCCCTGCACCTCCATCACCGTCATCTGTTCGCCGGTCAACCGGCGGGTCACCATGCCGCGGAGGCCTTCGCCACCGCCGGTCATCTTCTTGAAGGCCATCTGGCCGTCGTACGCGACCATGGCGCCGTTCTTCGCTTTCACGGCGTCACCGGTCAGGTCGACGGCGAGCACCTTGCTGCCTTGGAGTCGGAACTGAGCCACGCAAAAGAAGGTATCCGCAGCGGGCGGGGCGGAACAGGGCCCGGTGGCCGATATGCGCCACACTCGGGCCCGGCCGGGACCCGGGGAAAGATCTCCCGGAGCGGCTGAGACACTGGGACGGACCCCCGGCCGCCACCCCCGAAGGTTCCACGTGGACATCAAGACCGCTTCCGCCCTGCACCGACTGCGGCTCATCTCCGTTCCGGAGGCCCTGTCGTTCCCGGCTCTGCTGATCTTCGGCTCGCTGCTGAGTCGGGTCTCGGACATCGACTACCTGATGATGCCGCTCGGCATCCTGCACGGCTTCCTGTTCACGATCTACGCGGTCTTCCTGCTCGACGTCTGGAACAAGGCGAAGTGGCCGGTCAAGAAGGTCGCCCTGTTCTTCCTGCTCGCGGTGCTGCCCTTCGGCGGCCTGTACGGCGACAAGCTGCTCAAGCGCGACGAGGCCGACAGCGTCGTGGCCGCCCGCGTCGCCCGCGAGGCGGCGCAGGCATGATCATCGCGTTCTCGGTGACCCCGTTGGGGGTCGGTGAAGAGGTCGGGGAGTACGTCGCCGACGCGGTCCGCGTCGTACGCGAGTCCGGACTGCCGAACCGCACCGACGCGATGTTCACGACCGTGGAAGGTGACTGGGACGAGGTCATGGACGTGGTGAAGCGCGCGGTGGCCGCCGTCGAGGCGCGGGCGCCCCGGGTGTCCTTCATCCTCAAGGCCGACATCCGGCCCGGGGTCAGTGACGGGATGACCTCCAAGGTGGAGACGGTGGAACGGCACCTCGCGCGGGGCTGACCGTGACCGACGGTCCGGGTACGTCGTACGACGAAGTGCCCCCCGGCTCCGGCCGGGGGGCACTCGCGCGTCCGGGGGGCGTCGGCCGCCGGGTCAGTTCCGGGCGCGGCGGGCCAGGCCGAGCGCGTAGTCCGGCCACCAGCGGCCGGCCCGCGGGCCGCCGCGGCAGGCGCCGTCGGAGTCGCCGGGCCGCTTGACCCACAGGTACGCGTCCACCAACGGATGGCCCGTACGGTCGCTCGGCGGCGTGCCCAGGGCCCGGCCGGGCGGGTTGCACCAGGCGTCGTTCCGGTCGCCGGGCAGGGGGCCCGCGCCGTTGCGGCCGGTGTCGAGGACGAAGTGCTTGCCGCCGGTGGCCTTGGAGAGCCGGGCCCCGTACGCGCGGCTCGGGGCCTCGGCCTGGAAGCCGGAGACGTTCAGGGCGAAGCCGTCGGCGCGGGCGAGGCCCGACTTCTTCAGGGGTGCGACGAGGTCCGCCGGGTGCGGGATCCAGGCCGGGTTGCCGGCGTCCAGGTAGACCTTGGTGTTCTTGTTCCGCTTGAGCCGGTCGACGGCCTCGGCGAGCAGCCGGTGCCGCTCGTCGTGGTGTTCGGCGCGGGTGCAGCCGTCGATGAGGTGCGGGACGGCCTCCGGTTCCAGGACGACGAGGGCCTTCGCGTCCCCGAGGGCGTCGGCGATCGCGCCGGTCCAGGCGCGGTAGGCGCGGGCGTCCGCGGCGCCGCCGGTCGCGGTGGGGCCGCAGCCGCGGTGCGGGATGTTGTGCGCGACGAGCACCAGGGTCCGCCCCGCCGCCTTCGCGCCGGCGCGGGCCCGGCGGACCTCCGGGACGGGGTTCCCGGTCGGCACCCACAGGGCCAGCGGTCGGTCGGAGATCCGGCGCAGGACCTGGGCGTCACTGTGGCGCCCCCGCGCCTCCCAGTCGGCGACCTGCCGGGCGGCGGCGCTGCGCGGGTCGACCCAGAACGCGGACTCGGCGACCGCGCCGGCCGCCCCGGGTCGCCCCTCGGCGGGCGCGGGTCCGGAGGCGCAGGCGGTGGCGGCCGAGAGGAGCAGGGCGAGCCCGAGGGCGGTGACGGGGCGACGTCGTACGGCGACGGACATCCGGCTCCTCGGGGGAACGGGCGACAGGGGAACGGGCGACAGGGGAACGGGCGGTGGGGGGAGCGGGTGCTGGGGGAGCGGGGGTGGGGGGGCTGGTGGTGGAGGGCGCGGGCCGTTCGGGGCCGGGGGTGCGGAGGCCCCGGCGGACGGGGCGCCCCGCTGGACCGGTGGTCCCGGCGGACCGGGACATCGTGACATGACGGACATCCGTCCCCCCGTACGACACCGCGCACCGGATCCGGGCTACGGAGCGGTGCCGCCGGTCAGGGCTATCGCCAGGGGGGTGCGTTCGTACAGGACGTGGTGGCCGTGGCGGGACGGGATCAGCAGGCCCGCCGCCCGGAGGGCCTTGAGGTGTGCCGACACCGTCGAGGGGGCCAGCCCGAGCCGCAGCGCGAGGGCCCGCGTCGAGGCGGGCTCGTGCAGCGCGCACAGCACGTCCGCGCGGCCCCGCCCCAGCAGCCCGGCCAGCGCCTGCGGGGTCGGACCGTCCGAGGCCGTCCACAGTGCGCCGATGCCGCGCGCCGGATAGACCAGGGTCGGCTGCCAGGGCGGGTCGTAGCCACCCACCACGTCCGGCCACACGAACGCGCTCGGCATCAGCAGCAGCCCTTGACCGCCCGCCGCGCGGTCGTGGTGGCCGGGGCGCTCGATGGTCAGGGTGGAACGCCCGCCGTCCCACCGCAGGTCGGGGTGGAGGCCGTCGAACAGGGCCTCCAGCCCGCCCGCCGCCAGCCGCCGGGAGTGGAACAGGATGTCCGCCTCCAGCAGGGTCCGCAGCCGGGGCCAGTGCGGGGCGACGAGGGCCTGCCAGGCCGCCTCCGTCAGATCGGCGAGTTCCCGCACCGCCCGCGCGGGATCGGCGAGCATCCGCCGCCCGATGTCGCTCTCCCGCGCACCCGGGGTACAGGCCAGCGAGCGGCGCAGGTCCTCCCGGGCCACCTCCGGGTCGGCCGCCCGGACCCGGGCCATCTCCTCCTCGAACGTCACCGACGGGCCGAGCGGCGGCGGGCTCAGCACGTCCGGGTGGTGCCCGGCGCGCGGCATCAGCAGCCACAACGGCCGCAGGTCCAGCCCGGCCGCGGCGTCCCGGATCCGGCTCAGCCACGGCAGGTGGTACGCCTGGCGGCCCGGCCGCAGCAGGACCCGTACCGCCTCCTGGGTCTCCCAGCGCGGCGAGATCGCGAACCGGCAGCGCAGCAGGTCCGCCGCCCCGAAGCGGTAGTGGAACCCCATGGACGCACCCTCCCCGAAAAGCCCCCCACGGCCCGACCGGTTGGCGACCGGGCAGTCGAACGTGGCCCCGCCCGCCCGTGGATTCGGCCGGGAACGAATCCCTGGGTCGCAGCGTAGGTTCCGGTCAGGGTGGCCGCCATGACAACCACGTCCCTCGACCCGGACGGGGCCGCGACCCCGGACCCACCCGTCTCGCCGCCGGGCGCGGGCTACCGGGAGGTCTTCCGGGTCCGGGAGTTCCGTACGGTCTTCGCCGCGCACCTGCTGTCCCTGCTCGGCGTCGTCGTCGCCGAGATCGCCCTCACCGTCCTCGTCCACCGCGCCACCGGCTCACCCCTGATGAGCGCCCTCACCTTCGCCCTCGGGTTCCTGCCGTACGCCCTCGGCGGCACCCTCCTCGCCGGGCTCGCCGACCGGCTGCCCGCCCGCCGCCTGCTCGTCACCTGCGACCTGCTGTGCGCCGCCTGCGCCGCCGCCATGGTCCGGCCGGCGACCCCGGTCGCCGCGCTGCTCGTCCTGCGCTGCGCCATGGCCTTCGTCGCACCGCTCTTCCAGGGCGCCCGCAGCGCCTCCCTCGCCGACATCCTCGGCTCCGGCGAGGCCTTCGTCCTGGGCCGGTCCCTGCTGCGCATGGTCTCCCAGAGCGCCCAACTCGTCGGGTTCGGCCTCGGCGGGCTGCTGCTCACCGTCCTCGCCCCGCGCGGGGCGATAGCCCTGACCGCCGCCGGGTTCCTGGCCTCCGCGCTGCTGTTGCGCCTCGGTACGCGGGCCAGGCCCGCCCGGGCCCCGGCCGCCGGCGCCGCCCCGCCCGGCGGGCTGCGGGTGCTGTTCGGGGACCGCAGACTGCGCGCGCTCACCCTGCTGTTCTGGCTGCCGCCCGCCTTCGTCGTCGTACCGGAGGCGCTGCTGACCCCGTACGCCCACGACATCGGCGCCGGCACCGTCGCCCTCGGCATCCTCATGTGCGCGCTGCCCGTCGGCACCGTCGCGGGCGAGGTCTGGGCGGGCTCCGCGCTCACCGCCCGAACGCGTTCGCGGATCGTGGCGCCGCTGGCCGCCCTCGCCCCGCTGCCGCTCCTCCTCTACGCGGTGCGGCCCGCCGCACCCGTCGTCCTCGGGGCACTGCTCCTGACCGGGCTGGCCCACGCCTACACCCTCGGCCTCGACCGGATGTTCGTCGACGCCGTTCCCGACGAGGTGCGCGGCCGGGCGATGACCCTGCTCTCCACCGGCATGATGACCTGCCAGGGCGTCGGCATGGCCCTGGCCGGCCTGGCGGCCGAGTTCCTCCCTGTGCACGCCGTCGTCACCGGCGCCGCGCTCCTCGGAACGGCCGTCGTCCTGCTCCTCCTCGGCGCGCTGCGCGCGGCCGGGCGGCCGAGGGGTGAGACGGGGCCGGCCACCAAATGACCGCCCGGTAGGGTCTGGTGGATGCCGAAGCCGCTCAGTCTCCCCTTCGACCCCATCGCCCGAGCCGACGAACTCTGGCAGCAGCGCTGGGGGCCGGTGCCGTCGATGGCCGCGATCACCTCCATCATGCGCGCGCACCAGATCCTGCTCGGCGAGGTCGACGCGGTGGTGAAGCCGTACGGACTGACCTTCGCGCGCTACGAGGCGCTGGTGCTCCTCACCTTCTCCCAGGCCGGCGAGCTGACGATGTCGAAGATCGGCGAGCGCCTGATGGTCCACCCGACCTCGGTGACCAACACCGTGGACCGGCTGGTGACGGCCGGACTGGTGGCCAAGCGCCCCAACCCGCACGACGGGCGCGGCACGCTCGCCTCCATCACGGAGAAGGGCCGCGAGGTCGTCGAGGCGGCGACGAAGGACCTGATGGAGATCGAGTTCGGGCTCGGCGCCTACGACGCGGAGGAGTGCGCGGAGATCTTCGCGCTGCTCCGCCCGCTGCGGGTGGCCGCCGCCGACTTCGACGAGGCATAGGCGGTCGCGAGAGCGGCCGGGGCACGGTCGGAGGCACGGCCGGGACCCGCTCCCGATCGTCGCGCCCGGAGCCGGGGCCCGCGTCAAGATCGAGCAAAAGGGACGGTTAGGCTCGTCGGCATGAAACGAAGCGTGCTGACCCGCTACCGCGTCATGGCCTACGTGACCGCGGTCATGCTCCTGATCCTCTGCGCCTGCATGGTGGCCAAGTACGGCTTCGACACCGGTGCCGACCTGACCTTCGCGGTCTCCCAGGCACACGGCGTGCTCTTCATGATCTACCTGGTCTTCGCCTTCGACCTGGGCTCCAAGGCCCGGTGGCCCTTCGGCAAGCTGCTCTGGGTGCTGGTCAGCGGCACAATCCCGCTGGTCGCCTTCTTCGTCGAGCGCAAGGTCCGCGCCGAGGTCGAGCCGCTGCTCGTGGACGCGCCCGCCACCGCGAAGGCCTAGCGAAGGCCCGGGCCGCGGCCCGCTGCGGGCTCGAAGGAATCCGACCCCCGGGGACTCCCCGGGGGTTTCCCATCGACATTTACTAGGACGTCCTAGTAAATTCATGGGTATGGACGCTGACGTCATCGAGGAGGGCCGCCGTCGCTGGCAGGCCCGGTACGACAAGGCCCGCAAGCGCGAGGCCGATTTCACGACGCTCTCCGGAGACGACGTCGACCCCGTCTACGGGCCCCGTCCCGGCGACGCGTACGAGGGGTTCGAGCGGATCGGCTGGCCGGGGGAGTACCCCTTCACCCGCGGGCTGCACGCCACCGGCTACCGCGGCCGGACCTGGACCATCCGCCAGTTCGCCGGGTTCGGCAACGCCGAGCAGACCAACGAGCGCTACAAGATGATCCTGGCCGCCGGTGGCGGCGGGCTCTCCGTCGCCTTCGACATGCCCACCCTCATGGGCCGCGACTCGGACGACCCCCGGGCGCTGGGCGAGGTCGGGCACTGCGGCGTCGCCATCGACTCCGCCGCCGACATGGAGGTCCTGTTCAAGGACATCCCGCTCGGCGACGTCACCACCTCCATGACCATCAGCGGGCCGGCCGTCCCGGCCTTCTGCATGTACCTGGTCGCCGCCGAGCGCCAGGGCGTGGACCCGGCGGTGCTCAACGGCACGCTCCAGACGGACATCTTCAAGGAGTACATCGCCCAGAAGGAGTGGCTCTTCGAACCCGAGCCGCACCTGCGCCTCATCGGCGACCTCATGGAGTACTGCGCGAACGGCATCCCGGCCTACAAGCCGCTGTCCGTCTCCGGCTACCACATCCGCGAGGCCGGCGCGACGGCCGCCCAGGAGCTCGCGTACACCCTGGCCGACGGCTTCGGGTACGTGGAACTCGGCCTCTCCCGGGGCCTGGACGTCGACCACTTCGCCTCCGGCCTGTCCTTCTTCTTCGACGCGCACCTCGACTTCTTCGAGGAGATCGCCAAGTTCCGCGCGGCCCGCCGGATCTGGGCCCGTTGGATGAAGGAGGTCTACGGGGCCAAGTCCGACAAGACCATGTGGCTGCGCTTCCACACCCAGACGGCCGGGGTCTCCCTCACCGCGCAGCAGCCGTACAACAACGTCGTGCGCACCGCCGTCGAAGCCCTCGCGGCCGTGCTCGGCGGCACCAACTCCCTGCACACCAACGCCCTCGACGAGACCCTCGCGCTGCCGAGCGAGCAGGCCGCCGAGATCGCCCTGCGCACGCAGCAGGTGCTGATGGAGGAGACCGGCGTCGCCAACGTGGCCGACCCGCTGGGCGGTTCCTGGTACGTCGAGCAGCTCACCGACCGCATCGAGGCGGACGCCGAGAAGATCTTCGAGCAGATCAAGGAGCGCGGTCTGCGCGCCCACCCGAACGGGCAGCACCCCATCGGGCCGATCACCTCGGGCATCCTGCGCGGCATCGAGGACGGCTGGTTCACCGGGGAGATCGCCGAATCGGCCTTCCAGTACCAGCGGTCCCTGGAGAAGGGCGACAAGCGGGTCGTCGGCGTCAACGTGCACCACGGATCGGTCACCGGTGACCTGGAGATCCTCCGGGTCAGCCACGAGGTGGAGACCGTCCAGGTGCGCGAGTTGGCCGAGCGCAAGGCCGGCCGCGACGACGCCAAGGTGACGGCCTCGCTGGCCGCCATGCTGGACGCCGCCCGCGACGGCTCGAACATGATCCCGGCCATGCTGGACGCGGTGCGCGCGGAGGCGACGATGGGCGAGATCTGCAACGTCCTGCGCGACGAGTGGGGCACCTACACCGAGCCCCCCGGCTTCTGACCCCGCCGCGACCGGCCCCTGCGGGCCGCGCGCCACGGCCGGTCGCGGCGCCCTCACCGGGCGACGCGGCCGGCGTCCGCGTTTCCGTGCCCGTAGGTCGGCGCCGACTCAGGTCCGGCCCGCGCCCTGGAGGCCGTGCATCAGCAGGGTGGTGAAGGAGGTCACCCAGACCTCGTCGACCGGTTCGGCGCTGACCAGGGCCCGGTGCACCACCGTCCCCGCGATCACGTCGAAGATCAGGTCCGTGGTGCGGCCCGCGACGGACTCGTCCTCCTCGTGGGGGAGTTCCCCGCGGGCCTGCGCCCGTTCGCGGCCCAGTACGACGAGACGTTTCTGCCGGTCCACGATCGCCGAGCGGATCCGGTCGCGCAGGGCCTCGTCCCGGGTGGATTCGGCCACGACCGCCATCAGCGCGGTACGGGCCTCGGGGCGGCGCAGCAGCTGCGCGAACTGGAGCACCACGTGCTCGATGTCGGCTTCGAGCGAACCGCGGTCGGGGAGTTCCAGCGCGTCGAAGAGTTCCGCGACCGCGTCCACGACCAGCTCGTTCTTCCCGGCCCAGCGCCGGTACAGGGTGGTCTTGGCGACGCCGGCGCGGGCCGAGACGTCGCCCATCGTCAGCTTCGACCACCCCAGGTCCACCAGCGCGTCCCGCGTCGCCGCGAGGATCGCGGCGTCCGCAGCGGCACTGCGGGGCCGGCCGGTGCGGCCGTGCGGGGAGCTGGAGCCGGGGCAGGGGTTGCGCATGGCCGAGACCATACCCGCCGGTAGGGGAACCGTCGGGGGCCGTTTCGGTGTGGTTCAGATCACTGGGCGTCGGGGGCTCCGGCGAGTTACGCTACGGCTCGTAGCGTAAGAGCGGCAACCACGCGAAGAGCTACTGGTGTCGGGTGGGGACCCGGCGCCGCCCAGCAGATCGGTACGACGGTTCGACACGGCCGTCGGTGACGGCGGCCGTGCGCGACGGCGCGTACCGAAGTCCAACGGCATTTCACGGACGATCTTTCGGGATCTTTTTCGTCGGCGCGCGCACTCGGGGGAGGATGTACGCATGCAGCCCAGAAACATGTCCATGAGCGGCGTCGTCGACCTCGCCGCGGTGAAGGCCGCCGGCGAGGCCAAGGCGAAGGCCGAGCAGGCCCGCGCGGACGCGGCCCGACAGGGCGGCGGCGCGGGCAGTGCCCCCGGAGGCGCCGTACCGCCGTCCGCCCTCGTCTTCGACGTCACCGAGGCCGGCTTCGAGAGCGACGTCATCCAGCTGTCCAACGAGGTCCCGGTCGTCCTCGACTTCTGGGCCGAGTGGTGCGAGCCGTGCAAGCAGCTCAGCCCGCTCCTGGAGCGACTGACCGTCGAGGCGAACGGCCGCGTCGTACTGGCCAAGGTCGACGTCGAGGCCAACCAGACGCTGATGCAGCAGTTCGGCATCCAGGGCATCCCGGCCGTCTTCGCCGTGGTCGCCGGCCAGGTGCTGCCGCTGTTCCAGGGCCTCGCCCCCGAGCAGCAGATCCGCGAGACCCTGGCCCAGCTGGTCCAGGTCGCCGAGGAGCGCTTCGGCCTCGTCGGCCTCCAGGTCGACCCCGGCGCCGACGGCGCCCCGGTGGAGGCCGAGGACTTCGTGCCGGCCGGTCCGTACGACGCGCTGCTGGAGGCGGCGGTCGGCGCGCTGGACGCCGGTGACTTCCCCGGCGCGGTGCGCGCGTACCAGGACGTGCTCGCACAGGACCCGACCAACAGCGAGGCGAAGCTCGGCCTGGCCCAGGCCGCGCTGCTGACCCGGGTGGGGGAGATGGACCCGCAGGCGGTGCGCGCCGCG
Source organism: Streptomyces sp. NPDC048383 (assembly GCF_040651775.1). Lineage (NCBI taxonomy): Bacteria > Bacillati > Actinomycetota > Actinomycetes > Kitasatosporales > Streptomycetaceae > Streptomyces > Streptomyces sp. NPDC048383. The sequence continues at coordinate 45,612 of NZ_JBEZKS010000011.1, read as the reverse complement.
GCGGCCCAGAACCCCAAGGACCCGGCCGCGCAGATGGACGCCGCCGACCTGGACCTGGCGGGCGGCCACGTGGACGACGCCTTCGGCCGTCTCGTGGACACCGTCAGGGTCACGTTCGGTGACGACCGGGACGCCGTCCGCGTCCGGCTCCTGGAGCTGTTCGAGGTCATCGGGGCGGACGACCCACGGGTGTCGGCGGCCCGTACGGCGCTCGCGCGGGTGCTCTTCTAGAGCCCGTCCGGGCCAGGCCGGAGGAGGCCCGAGGGCGCCCGGAGGCCGACGGCGATTTGTTGACACGTCGATGAACAGCGGCCGCGCTTTGCCAAAACTTGGTAATCGCGGCCGCTGTTACTCGTAGTAAGTCGAACCCCGTGAACTGTCCGGTTGGTTCGCTCTTCCACCGATCTGTCGTGGCCCTGGGTGACACCCTGCGTGCCCGCCCGACAGCGCCGGGCCTCACTCCGGTTATCCACCCGTTACCCGCCAGTAACGAACCCCCTTGTGCCCCGGCCGGGAATGCACCACGATCGGCGACGCTCGGTCCTTCCCGCAGCGCCGCTCACCCGGAGCCGCGGTGGAGGGTCCCCACCGAGCCGACCGGTGACGGTGTCACCGGCCGTGGACAGGGGGGTCCCTGCACCAGCAGGGCCTGTCCTCCAGGTTGCGCGAACGCGTGGCCCAGTGGTTGTCGCTCGGGGGTGAACGCCGGTGGATCGGACGCGGCCGCGCCGCGGCTCGGCCGCCGGCGCTTCTTCCCGAGGACGTAGCACTTCTCCCATCCCAGGACGGGTACGGCCCGGACCGGAGATGTACGTCCGAGAAGGAGGAACAAAATGAATTCTCAGGTTCGTGGCGGGACCAGATGGAAGCGCTTCGCGCTCGTCATGGTGCCGAGCATCGCGGCCACGGCCGCGGTCGGTGTGGGTCTGGCGCAGGGCGCCCTCGCGGCGTCCTTCAGCGTCTCCGGCCAGGACTTCAAGGTCTCGGCCGACAAGCTCGACGGTGACAACCTCATCCAGTACGGCGGCATCGCCGAGGGGCACGATCTCAAGGGCAACCCGCAGAAGCACCCGGTCACCATCTCGGGCTTCAGTCACGCCGAGATCACCAACATGTGCCAGTCCCTGGTCACCCCGACGCCGCTGGGTGCCATCACCCTGCAGCTGAGGACCGGCCACAAGGGCACGCCGGCCGTCGCCGAGAACATCTACCTGGATGTCGCGGAGCTCGACACGGACGCCGAGTTCAAGAACCTTGACATCGGTGTCGCGGTCGGAGACCCGAGCCACAAGACGAAGCCGCAGGCCGGTACGGTCACCAGCCCGTACGCGTTCTCCCAGCGTGCGGACAAGGCCGTCCTGTCGAACGTCCGGCAGAAGGCGTGGGCGACCACGGCGGGCACCTTCAAGCTGCCCGACCTGAAGCTGCGTCTGCTCGGCGGCGACCAGCCGTGCTACCAGGACGAGAAGTAACCGGTCCCGGTGCGTGACCGCGGGGGCGGACGGCGGCAGCCGTCGCCGCCCGCCCCGGCGGGCTCCACATAGTTCTCCGTACCACCGTTTCCAGGGAGCTGTTGTCCATGAACCCCCAGGCCCCGGTTCGCGCCGCAGACGACGCTTGGCTCACCGTGGTGTACCACCAATTCCGCGCCTGGAGAGGCCGCCGTCCCTTCTGGGCTGGCCTGTTCACGCTCCTCGGCGGTGTACCGATCGCCTACTTCCCTTACGCGGACCTGCGGTTGGGCAACGTCACCCTCGCGATGGCCACGACGGGCGGGGCCGGCGCGCTCATCATCGGGGTCCTGCTGATCACGCTCGGGCTGGCCCTCTGGTTCCAGCAGACCATCCGCGTGTTCGCGGGTGTCGCCGCGATCCTGCTGGCCCTGGTGTCGATCCCGGTGTCCAACCTCGGCGGCTTCTTCATGGGCTTCCTCTCCTCCATGATCGGCGGCGCCCTCGCCCTGTCGTGGGCTCCCGGCGAACCGGTGGACGAGGAGGCGGAGGCGCAAGCCGAGGCCGAGGCCGAGGCGGCGGCGGCCAAGACGGAGGTGCCGGCGGGCAACCCGTACGGCGTCCCGGCTCCCCGCGACACGGAAACGGCGCACCTGACCGAGACGACTGCCCACGCCGATGGCGGGAGGAACAGTGCGGGGTGACGAGACGCAGCGGGGCGTGGCCCCAGGCGCAGAGTCCCGTGAGAGAAAGGGCCCGCGGCACGCGGCGCCCAGGAAGTCGCTGCTGAACAAGCTCCAGATACCCGTCGGCAAGACGATGGCGCTGGCGGCGATGCCGACGGCCGTGTTCGTAGGGATGGGCATGGCGCCGAAGATGGCGCTGGCCGACGAGAAGGACATCCCCTTCGCGCCCGGCCCGTGCGTGACGCGTTCCGACGAGCCCGCGGAGTCGGCCTCGCCGTCGCCGAGCGGTTCCCCGTCGACGACGCCGTCACCGAGTACGTCGCCCAGCGCCGGCCCCTCGCCGAGCACGACCGGCGCACCGAAGCCGGGGGCGACCCCCTCGGCGACGAAGCCGCCCTCCGCCGTCAAGCCCTCCGGGGCCGCGACGACCGGGAAGCAGACCCCCACGACGGCGCCCTCCACGAGCACGGCCCCGTCCCCCTCGGCGTCGAAGACGCCCGACCCGCTGGACCCGCTGGGTGTCGGGGATGCCGTCAAGGGCCTCTTCGACGAGCTCGGCAAGCCCCTCCAGGACGCGAAGAAGCCGGCCACCCCGCCGCCCGCGCCCACTCCGAGCGGTGCGCAGACCCCGGACCCGGCCGCGGACGCGATCCGCGACGCGGCGAACAAGGCCGGCGTACCGGTCAAGGAACTGCCGCAGGACGTCAAGGACTCCGCGAAGTCCCCCAAGGACGAGACGGGCAGGACGCCCGCCAAGGACCCGAAGGACGACAAGGACCCGAAGGACGCCGAGGCCGACAAGGACAAGGCCGCCAAGGACAAGGACGCCAAGGACGCCAAGGACGAGGACACCGACGACGAGGCGACGAAGGACCCGGACGGGAAGGAACCCTTCCCCTGCCCGACCTACGACGCCAAGGCGCTGGCCGACGCGAAGCTGGAGCCGGGCGTCCCGCTCCTGCCCGACGAGCCCTGGTACCTCGACAGCTCGCTGCTGACCCTCTACGGCCTCGACTACGAGGGCATCGTCGAGGTGAAGACCGCGGGCGGCAAGACCAAGAAGGTCCTGAAGTTCACGGCGGACTCGCTCGACATCAAGGACCTGTACCAAACGGTCGGGACGGGCGCGAACACCGCCCAGCTGAAGTCCCGCCCGGGTTCCACGTCCACGATCCGCGGCGGCAAGGTGACGATGTACACCGAGAGCCTCAAGGGGAACCTGTTCGGACTCATCCCGATCGAGTTCACCCCGAACAGCCCGCCGCCGTTGAACGTCCCCTTCGCGTTCTTCACGAACGTCAAGGTCGTCCAGGCCGGCCAGTTCGGCGGCAACCTCACCGTCCCGGGCCTCAAGAACTACATCGGCCCGAAGTAACCGCAGCAACCCGCACGCGCACCGAGGGCGGCACCCCGATGATCCGGGGTGCCGCCCTCGCTCTGTGCGGCAGAGCCGTTCCGGCGGCGGAGCCGCCGGGTCAGTCGCGGGTGGAGCCGCCGACGTGGTGGACGCGCACCATGTTGGTGGTGCCCGGGACACCGGGGGGCGAGCCGGCCGTGATGACCATGGTGTCGCCCTCGTTGTAGCGGGCCAGCTTGTGCAGCTCCCCGTCGACGAGGTCGACCATCGCGTCCGTGTTGTCCACGTGCGGGACGACGTAGGACTCGACGCCCCAGCTCAGCGTGAGCTGGTTGCGGGTGTTGACGTCCGTGGTGAAGGCCAGGATCGGCTGGGTCGCGCGGTAGCGCGAGAGCCGGCGGGCCGTGTCCCCGGACTGGGTGAAGGCGATGAGCGCCTTGCCGTCGAGGAAGTCCGCGATCTCGCAGGCCGCGCGGGCGACGGAGCCGCCCTGGGTACGGGGCTTCTTGCCCGGGACCAGCGGCTGGAGGCCCTTGGACAGGAGCTCCTCCTCGGCCGCCGTGACGATCTTGGACATCGTCTTGACGGTCTCGATCGGGTAGGCGCCGACCGAGGACTCCGCGGACAGCATGACCGCGTCCGCGCCGTCGAGGATCGCGTTGGCGACGTCGGACGCCTCGGCGCGCGTCGGGCGCGAGTTGGTGATCATCGACTCCATCATCTGGGTCGCGACGATCACCGGCTTGGCGTTGCGGCGGCACATCTCGATGAGCCGCTTCTGGACCATCGGGACCTTTTCGAGCGGGTACTCGACGGCCAGGTCGCCGCGGGCCACCATGACCGCGTCGAAGGCGTCCACCACGGCGGCCATGTTCTCGACGGCCTGCGGCTTCTCGACCTTGGCGATGACGGGGACCCGGCGGCCCTCCTCGTCCATGACCTTGTGGACGTCCTTGATGTCGCCGGCGTCCCGGACGAAGGACAGGGCGACCATGTCGCAGCCCATCCGCAGGGCGAACCGCAGGTCGTCGACGTCCTTCTCCGACAGGGCGGGGACGTTCACGGCGGCACCCGGCAGGTTGATGCCCTTGTGGTCCGAGATGACACCGCCCTCGATGACGATGGTCTTGACCCGCGGGCCCTCGACCCCCGTCACGCGGAGCTCGACGTTGCCGTCGTTGATCAGGACCTGGTCGCCCTTGGACACGTCGCCCGGGAGACCCTTGTAGGTGGTGCCACAGATGGACTTGTCACCGGGGACGTCCTCGATGGTGATGGTGAACTCGTCACCGCGCACCAGCTCGACGGGACCCTCGGCGAAGGTCTCCAGGCGGATCTTCGGACCCTGGAGGTCGGCGAGGACGCCGACCGCCCGGCCGATGTCCTCGGAGACCTTCCGGACGCGGTCGTACCGCTCCTGGTGCTCTGCCTGGGATCCGTGGCTGAAGTTGAATCGGGCCACGTTCATACCTGCCTCGATGAGCGCTTTCAGCTGCTCATACGAGTCGACGGCGGGGCCCAGCGTGCAGACGATTTTGGAACGGCGCATGAAGCGGATCCTATCCGTTTGTTTCGTAGCGGAATATTCCGTCTGGTGGAAAGTCCAAGTGACTAGTGGGTAACCAGCGCGTGCGCCTGGGTGGCGATCTCCAGTTCCTCATCGGTGGGGACCACGGCCACCGCCACCCTGGCGTACTCGGCTGACACCAGTCGGGGCTCGGAGGACCTCGCCGCGTTGGCCTCCGGGTCCAGCGCCAGGCCCAGCTCCTCCAGCCCCCGCACCGCTGCTGCCCGGATTCCGGCCGCGTTCTCGCCGACGCCCGCGGTGAACACCACCGCGTCCACCCGACCCAGCACCGCCGTGTAGGCACCGATGTACTTCTTCAGCCGGTGCACGTACGCGTCCAGGGCCAGCCGGGCCGCGGTGTCGCCCCCGTCGGCCCGCCGCTGCACCTCGCGCATGTCGTTGTCGCCGCACAGACCCAGCAGACCGCTCTTCTTGTTGAGCAGCGAGTCGATCTCGTCGATGGACAGGCCGCCCACCCGCGCCAGGTGGAAGATCACCGCCGGGTCCAGGTCGCCCGAGCGGGTCCCCATGACCAGGCCCTCCAGCGGCGTCAGCCCCATGGACGTCTCCACGCACACGCCGCCCCGCACGGCCGAGGCGGAGGCACCGTTGCCCAGGTGCAGCACGATCACGTTCACGTCCTCCACCGGCTTGCCCAGCAGCCGGGCGGCGGCCCGGGAGACGTAGGCGTGGGAGGTGCCGTGGAAGCCGTACCGCCGGATGGCGTACCGGTCGGCCGTGGCCGCGTCGATCGCGTACCGGGCCACGTGCTCCGGCATCGTCGCGTGGAAGGCGGTGTCGAACACCGCGACCTGCGGGAGGTCGGGACGCAGCTCGCGCGCCACCTCGATGCCGGTGACGTTCGCCGGGTTGTGCAGCGGGGCCAGCGGGATCAGGCTGCGGATCTCCGCGAGCACCTCGTCGTCGATGACCGTCGGCTCGGTGAAGCGGGTCCCGCCGTGCACCACCCGGTGGCCCACGGCCGCCAGTTCGGGGGAGTCCAGCCCCATGCCGTCGGCGGCCAGTTCCGCCGCGACCGCCTTCAACGCGGCCCCGTGGTCGGCGATCGGGCCGGACCGCTCGCGCTTGCCGGCCGCGGCACCCGGCCCGGTCAGCGGTTCGTGGGTGAGCCGCGAGGTCTCCTCGCCGATGCGCTCCACCAGGCCGGCGGCCAGCCGGGACCGGTCCGCCATGTCGAGGAGCTGGTACTTCACCGACGAGGAGCCGGAGTTGAGGACGAGTACGCGCGATGCGGTCACGATGAAGGTCTTTCCTGGTCGCGTTCGGTGGGGGATGCGGGCGGGCCGGTCGGGGTCAGGCCCCGGGGGCCGGGGCGGCCGGAACCTCCGGGCTCCGCGTTCCCTGGTTCTGGGCCTGGATCGCGGTGATCGCCACGGTGGTGACGATGTCCTGCACCAGCGCGCCGCGCGACAGGTCGTTGACCGGCTTGCGCAGACCCTGGAGCACCGGGCCGACCGCCACGGCGCCCGCCGAACGCTGCACGGCCTTGTAGGTGTTGTTGCCCGTGTTGAGATCGGGGAAGATCAGCACGGTCGCCCGTCCGGCCACGTCGGACTCGGGCAGCTTGGTCGCGGCGACCGAGGGCTCCACGGCGGCGTCGTACTGGATCGGCCCCTCGATCAGCAGGTCGGGCCGCTGCGACCGGACGATCTCGGTGGCCTTGCGGACCTTGTCCACGTCGGCCCCGGAACCCGAGGTGCCGGTGGAGTACGAGAGCATCGCGATCCGCGGCTCGACGCCGAACGCGGCGGCCGTGGCCGAGGCCTGCACGGCGATGTCCGCGAGCTGCTCGGCGTCGGGGTCCGGATTGACCGCGCAGTCCCCGTAGACGAGGACCTTGTCGGCCAGGCACATGAAGAACACCGAGGAGACGATCGCCGCGTCGGGCTTCGTCTTGATGATCTCGAAGGCGGGGCGGATGGTGGCCGCGGTGGAGTGCACCGAGCCGGAGACCATGCCGTCGGCGAGCCCCTCCTGGACCATCAGGGTGCCGAAGTAATTGACGTCCGTGACCACGTCGTTGGCCAGCTCGACGGTCATCCCCTTGTGGGCGCGGGCCTTCGCGTAGTACTCGGCGAAGCGTTCGCGCAGCGGTGAGGTCGCCGGGTCGATCAGCTGCGCGCCGGAGATGTCGATGCCCAGGTCGGCCGCCTTCTTCAGGATGGCCGGCTCCTCGCCCAGCAGGGTCAGGTCGCAGACCCCGCGGCGCAGCACCACGTCGGCGGCGCGCAGCACCCGCTCCTCGGTGCCCTCGGGCAGCACCACCCGGCGCCGCTCGGCGCGCGCCCGCTCCAGCAGCTCGTGCTCGAACATCATCGGGGTGACGCGCTCGGAGCGGGCCACCGACAGCAGCCCGCGCAGCTCGGCGGTGTCGACGTGCCGCTCGAAGAGGCCGAGGGCGGTCTCCAGCTTGCGCGGGGTCGCCGAGTTCAGGCGGCTCTGCAGGGAGAACAGCTCGGCGGCGGTCGGGAAGCTGTTGCCGGCCACCGAGACGACGGGCGTACCGGGCGCCAGCTTCGAGGCCAGCGTCAGGATGTCCTGTCCGGGCCGCTCGTTCAGGGTCAGCAGGACGCCGGCGATCGGCGGGGTGCCGGAGGTGTGCGCGGCGAGCGCGCCGATGACGAGGTCGGAGCGGTCCCCGGGGGTGACCACGAGGCAGCCGGGCGTCAGGGCGTTCAGGAAGTTCGGCAGCATCGCGCCGCCGAAGACGAAGTCGACGGCGTCGCGCGCCAGCCCCGCCTCGTCGCCCAGGAGCACCTCGCCGCCGAGCGCGCGGGTGATCTGCGCGACGGTCGGGGCGGACAGCGACTTGTCGTCCGGCAGCACGTAGCACGGGACGGGGAGCCGGGCGGCCAGCCGTTCGGCTATGACGTCGCGGTCCTCGGGGGCCACCCGGTTCACGACCATCGCCACGACGTGGCAGCCCAGGCTCTCGTAGGCGCGGTACGCGTTGCGGGTCTCGGCGCGCACGGCCTCGGCGGGGTGCTTGGTGCCGCCCACGACGGGGACGACGACCGCGCCGAGCTCGTTGGCGAGGCGGGCGTTCAGCGCCAGCTCGTCGGGGAGGTTGGTGTCGGCGTAGTCGGTGCCGAGGACCAGCATGACCTCGTAGTCGCGGGCCACCCGGTGGAAGCGGTCGACCAGCCGGGAGACCAGCTCGTCGGTACCCTTCTCGGCCAGGATGGCGGAGGCTTCGTGGTACTCCATGCCGTAGGCGGTGGCCGCGTCCTGCTCGATCCGGTAGCGGGCCTTGAGCAGGTCGAAGAGCCGGTCCGGGGCGTCGTGGAGCAGGGGGCGGTACACGCCCACCCGGCCCGTCTGCCGGGTCAGGAGCTCCATGATCCCCAGCTCGACGACCTGCCGGCCGTCCCCCCGCTCGATACCGGTCACGTACACGCTGCGCGTCACGCGTGCTCTCCGTCCGTGGTCTGTGATGGTCGTGGCGCCCCACCGTGCGGCGGGCCGATCCGTGCGTCGTTCATCCCGAATGCGTAGGGCTCGACCCCTTGACAATACCTCCGCCAATGGATAGGGCGCCCGCCGGAACAAAGGCCCTGTGGGAGGGTCGAAAGGCCCGGTGGGCGGAGTGGCGCGCAGCGCGCGGCCCCCCGGGCACGTGGAACAATCGGACAGGCGGCATCAATACGCCCTTCATATGTACGGCTGTCCGCCCGCACGCGTACGGCCAGGTACGACCAGGAGCAGGAGACACAGCACGATGCGTATCGGAGTTCTCACCGCAGGCGGCGACTGCCCGGGCCTGAACGCTGTCATCCGGTCGGTCGTACACCGCGCCGTCGTCGGTCACGGGGACGAGGTCATCGGCTTCGAGGACGGCTTCAAGGGCCTGCTCGACGGCCACTACCGCCCCCTCGACATCAACGCCGTCAGCGGCATCCTCGCCCGCGGCGGCACGATCCTCGGCTCGGCCCGCATGGAGCGCGCCCGCCTCCACGAAGCCGCCGAGAACGCGGCCGAGTTGGCCAGGCGGTACGAGATCGACGCGCTCATCCCGATCGGCGGCGAGGGCACCCTGACCGCCGCCCGCATGCTGTCCGACGCGGGAATGCCCGTCGTCGGCGTACCGAAGACCATCGACAACGACATCTCCTCCACGGACCGCACCTTCGGTTTCGACACCGCCGTCATGGTGGCCACCGAGGCCATCGACCGGCTGAAGACCACCGCCGAATCGCACCAGCGGGTGATGGTCGTCGAGGTCATGGGCCGGCACGCCGGTTGGATCGCCCTGGAATCCGGCATGGCCGGCGGCGCCCACGGCATCTGTCTGCCGGAGCGCCCCTTCGAGGTGGACGCCCTGGTCAAGATGGTGGAGGAACGCTTCGCCCGCGGCAAGAAGTTCGCGGTCGTCTGCGTGGCGGAGGGCGCACACCCGGCCGAGGGTTCCATGCCGTACGAGAAGGGCGCCATCGACCAGTACGGGCACGAGCGCTTCGCCGGCATCGGCAACCGCCTGGCCGTCGAGCTGGAGCACCGGCTCGGCAAGGAGGCCCGTCCGGTCATCCTCGGTCACGTCCAGCGCGGCGGCACCCCCACCGCCTACGACCGGGTCCTCGCGACCCGCTTCGGCTGGCACGCGGTGGAGGCCGTCCACCGCGGCGAGTTCGGCAACATGACCGCGCTGCGCGGCACCGACATCGTGATGGCCCCGCTGGCCCACGCCGTCACCGAGCTGAAGACCGTCCCCGAGGCCCGGATGTACGAGGCCGAGTCGGTCTTCTGACCGGAACGCCCGGCCGGGACCCGCGGCCCCACCTCACCCGCCGAACGGCCCCGGTGCGCCTCCTCCGCGAAGCGCCCGGGGCCGTTCGCCGTGCCGGGCCGAGGGGTGGCGGTGTGTCCTATCCCGCACCGCCGACCAGGGCCCAGAACCGGTCGGTGATCTCCGCGAGGAACTCCCGGCCCGAGGTTCCGGCCCCGGCGCCCTCGGCGCCGCCCCAGCTCAGGGTGGACACCATCCGGGCCTGGTAGTCGCCGTGCAGGAGCTCCAGTGCCCGTTCCAGGTTGGCCTTGGGCACCGGGAGGAGCTTGGCGAGCGGTTTCACGTACGCCTGCCAGCGGGTGGTCACCGCGCTGCGGAGCAGGTCGGTGAGCTCGTCGTGCTTGCCGGTCGCGGTGATGAACTGGGCAAGCGTCAGGCCGAGCACCGAGGCCAGGGCGGCGGACTGCCGCTCGTTGCCCTTCCAGCGCCCGGTGTCCTCCATCTTCTGGTACGCGTTCGCTTCGATCCCGACCCGGCGGGCCAGGTCGTCGGGGTCGAAGCCGCGGGCGACGCGGTGTTCCCGCAGGGTGACCGGCTCGGCGAGCAACTCCGCCGGGGAACACCAGAGCACGCCGGCGAGGGCCGTGAGCTCGGTCGAGCTCGGCGATTGTTCGCCGCGCTCCCAGGCCATGACGGTCTCGGGCGCGACGAGCAGTCCGTACTGGGCTCGCAGGCCGTAGGCGACATGACCGGGAGCCATGCCCAGGGCCGCACGCAGACGACGCGCGGCGGGGGCATTGAAAGGTGGGCTGGAGTGCACAGGGCACACGGTAGAAGTGGCCAAGGCTTGGCGACTACCAACCGTTCAAACAAGCTCATAACTCGTAGGAAAGTCCTATGAAGATAAGGGCTTTGGGCCGGTTTCCCTGCGACTGTCCGGTAATCGGATCAGTCGAAGATCCATTTATAGAGTACGGATTTGGCCACTCCATTTCAGCTGCCCGGCCACACCCGTGAAGTGATCCCCGTCACAGGCCCTGAACCCGCCGCCCGGCCCGTACGTGATCCGTACCGGGGGGCCCTCGCATACGGGGGTGGCGAGGGCCCCCTCCCGACGGGCTCCTTGCCTTGACGTCGGCGTCAAGGTCTACGGTCGCGGCATGCGAATCGGCGAACTGGCCCGACGGGCCGGCACCAGCACACGGACGCTGCGCTACTACGAGAGCCGCGGCCTCCTCGACGCGCGGCGCGCCGACAACGGCTACCGCAGCTACGACGAGGACGACCTGCGCCTGCTGCGCCAGATCCGGACGCTCCAGGACGTCGGCTTCGAGCTGGAGGAGACCCGGCCGTTCGTCGACTGCCTGCGGGCCGGCCATCCGGCCGGTGACTCCTGCCCGGCCTCCCTCGCCGTCTACCGCCGCAAGCTCGCGGAACTCGACGCGCTGATCGGCCGGCTGGCCGACGTACGGGAGCAGGTGGCCCACCAACTGGCCACCGCCGAGGAGAGCGCCGGCCCGACGGCCGCGCCGCGCTGCGAGATGACGGGCTGACCGGAACCCGGACCGGGGCCAGGACCAGTGCCGGAACCCGAACTCGAACCGGAATCCGGCCCCGGCCCCGGCCCCGGACGTCCCGCCCCCACCGACCACCACGCCACGAGAGGGAACGCCATGCCCCACACCGAGGGAACCGACCGCAGGTCCGCCGTCATCGAGGTGACCGACGTCGACTTCGAGGCCGAGGTGCTGCGGGAACGCGAGCGCACCGTACTGGTGGAGTTCACCGCCGCCTGGTGCGGACCCTGCCGTCAGCTCGCCCCCGTCCTGGCGGCGATCGCCGAGGAGGAGGCCGACCGCCTCAAGGTCGTCGTGATCGACGCGGACAGCAACCCCGGCACCGTCACGCGGTACGGGGTGCTGTCCATGCCGACCCTGCTCGTCCTGCGCGACGGCGAGCCCCTCCGCCGGATGGTCGGGGCCCGCCCCAAGCGCAAGCTGCTCCAGGAGCTCCAAGAGGTGCGCGAACTCCGGGAGCGGCCCGCTACGGCTTGAGCCAGATCGTCGCCATCGGCGGGAGCGTCAGCCGCAGGCTCGCCGCCCGCCCCTGGGTCGGCACCGGCTCGGGCCGCAGCGGCGCGGCGTGGTGGACGTCGCTCCCGCCGTAGACCTGGCGGTCGGTGTTGAGGACCTCCCGCCACGCGGGCACCTCCTCCGGCACCCCGATCCGGTACGCGTGCCGGACCACCGGGGAGAAGTTGGAGACGCACAGCAGCTGCGAGCCGTCCTGCGCGAACCGCAGGAACGCCAGCACGTTGTCGTCGGCCGCGTCCCCCGCCACCCAGGCGAAGCCCTCCGGAACGGTGTCCCGCTCCCACAGCGCCGGCGTCGCCCCGTAGGTGTGGTTCAGGTCCCGGACGAGGTCGCGCACGCCCCGGTGGTCACCGGCCGCCGAGTAGGAGGAGTCCAGCAGCCACCAGTCCGGCCCGTGCGCCTCCGACCACTCCGAGCCCTGCGCGAACTCCTGTCCCATGAAGAGCAGTTGCTTGCCCGGGTGGGCCCACATGAACCCCAGGTACGCCCGGTGCGTGGCCCGCTGCTGCCACCAGTCGCCGGGCATCTTCGATACCAGCGCCCGCTTGCCGTGCACCACCTCGTCGTGCGAGATCGGCAGCACGTAGTTCTCGCTGAACGCGTACACCATCCCGAACGTCATGTCGTTGTGGTGGTACTTGCGGTGCACCGGCTCCTTCGACACGTACCGCAGGGTGTCGTGCATCCAGCCCATGTTCCACTTCAGACCGAAGCCGAGCCCGCCCGAGTCCGTCGGCCGGGTCACCCCGTCCCACGCCGTGGACTCCTCCGCGATCGTCATCACGCCCGGGCAGCGCCGGTAGACCGTCGCGTTCATCTCCTGGAGGAAGGCCACCGCGTCCAGGTTCTCCCGGCCGCCGTGCTCGTTCGGCGACCACTCGCCGTCCTCGCGCGAGTAGTCCAGGTACAGCATCGAGGCCACCGCGTCCACGCGCAGGCCGTCGATGTGGAACTCCTGGCACCAGTACACGGCGTTGGCGACGAGGAAGTTGCGGACCTCCTTGCGGCCGTAGTCGAACTCCAACGTCCCCCAGTCCGGGTGCGCGGCCCGGCGCGGGTCACCGTGCTCGTACAGCGGCCGGCCGTCGAACTCGGCGAGCGCCCACTCGTCGCGCGGGAAGTGCGCCGGCACCCAGTCCACGATCACCCCGATGCCCGCCCGGTGCAGCGAGTCCACCAGGAACCGGAAGTCGTCCGGGGTGCCCATCCGCGAGGTCGGCGCGTAGAAACCGGTGACCTGGTAGCCCCAGGAACCGCCGAAGGGGTGCTCGGCGACCGGCATCAGCTCCACGTGGGTGAAGCCCAGCTCCTTGACGTACGCCGGGAGTTGCTCGGCGAGCTGCCGGTAGCCGAGGCCGGGCCGCCAGGACGCCAGGTGCAACTCGTAGACGGAGAACGGGGCCTGGTGCGGCGGCCGCTCGCCGCGCGTCCGCATCCAGTCGGCGTCCTGCCAGGCGTACCGGGAGGCGGTCACCACCGAGGCGGTCGCCGGCGGGACCTCCGCGTACCGGGCCATCGGGTCCGCGCGGACGGTGTGGCTGCCGTCCGGGCGCGTGATGTCGTACTTGTACAGGGTCCCCTCGCCCACCCCCGGCAGGAAGAGCTCCCACACCCCGGACGAGCCGAGCGAGCGCATCGGGAAGGCGACCGAGTCCCAGTACGAGAAGTCGCCCGTGACCCGGACGCCCTGCGCGTTCGGCGCCCACACGGTGAACCGGGTGCCCGCCACGCCCTGGTGCTCCATGGGCTCCGAGCCGAGCGCCGTCCACAGCTCCTCGTGCCGGCCCTCGCCGATCAGGTGCAGGTCCAGTTCGCCGAGGGCGGGCAGGAACCGGTACGGGTCGTGCAGCTCCACCTCGTCACCGTCGTACGTCACCAGCAGTCGGTAGTCCGGCACGTCGGTCAGCGGCAGCAGCCCCGAGAACAGCCCGTCCCCGTCGTCGAAGAGCTCGGCCCGCAGCCCCTTCGCCACGACCGTCACGGACTTCGCGTACGGACGCAGCACCCGGAAGGCGACCCCGCCCCGCTGGGCGCGCGCCCCCAGCACCCCGTGCGGGTCGTGGTGGCGGCCCTCCAGCAGCCGGAAGCGTTCCTCCGCGGCGAGCGGGGGCGCGGGCCGCACGCCGCCGTGCTGCGGGTCGGCCCGCCGGGCCCGCGGGGTACGGGGCTTCTTCCCGGTCTCGGGGGCGGTTTCGTCGCGGACGGTCGGTGACGGCTGTCGTGCGGCGCTCACGCGAGCGGCCTCCTCGGGGGCTTCGGATGCGGATGCGGGGAAACGGAACCGGGGGCGGGCGGGGTCGGCGGCACGCGGTGGGCGGGCCGCTGCGGTTCCGACAGGCGGCGGATCGCCGCCATCGGGACGTGCAGCCAGTCGGGTCGGTGACGGGACTCGTAGCGGGCCTCGTACACCGCCTTGTCGGTCTCGTACGCGCGCAGCAGGACGGGGTCCTCGCGCGGGTCCCGGCCGGTGGTGCGGGCGTAGCCCTCGCAGAACGCGGCCCGGCAGGCGTCCGCCCAGGCGGGGGCGAACGGCCGGTGCGAGCGGGCGGCGTAGTCGAAGGAACGCAGTATCCCGGCGATGTCGCGGACGGCCGGTTCCGGTCGGCGCCGGTCGGCGAGCGAGCGGGCCGGTTCGCCCTCGAAGTCGATCAGCGCCCAGCTGCCGTCGACGGTGCGCAGGGTCTGCCCCAGGTGCAGGTCGCCGTGGATGCGCTGGGCTCGGACCCCGGTCCCCCGGGACGCGGCCAGGGCGTCGAAGGCGCCGCGCAGGCCGGCCTCGTAGGGCTGGAGCGCGGGCACCTCGCGCGCGGTGGCGGCGAGCCGGGCGGTCATCCCGGCGGCGAGCCGGGCGGTCTGCTCGGGCCCCAGCGCGATGGTGGGCAGGGCGGAGGCGAGGGCGCTGTGCACCTCGGCGGTGGCCCGACCCAGCGCGTGCGCCTCCGCGGTGAAGTCGGCGCCGGCGGCCAGCCGGCGCAGGGCCAGCTGCCAGCCGTCGTCGGAACCGCGCAGGTACGGCTGGAGCACGCCGAGGGTCAGCGGCTCGGGCCCGGGCAGCACGGCCTCGTACCAGGCGACGGGCGCGGGTACCCGCGAACAGCCGGCGTCGGCCAGTGCCCGGGGCAGTTCCAGGTCCGGGTTGACGCCGGGTCCGACGCGGCGGAACACCTTGAGGATGAACGAATCTCCGTAGATGAGGGAGGAGTTGGTCTGCTCCCCCGAGAGCGGCCGGGGTGGGAGCCCGGCCGGGACCGGGGCCTGGGGGTCCCGGTCGAAACGGAGCGGGCCGAGGGTGCCGGGGGAGCGCAGTCGCTCCAGCAGCATGGCGGCGAGCCGGGGATCGCCCAGCGCCTCGTAGACCGCCCTGCCCGCGTACGGGCCGTCCTCGGCGGTCCCGATCAGTGCGGGCGCGAGGGCGGGCGGGAGCGGGGACGGGCGGATGCCCAGCAGCAGCTGGTAGCAGTCCCCGTCCACGTCGAGGAGCAGGTGGAGCAGGCCGGGAGTGGATCCCGGCGGCAGCAGTTCGGCCGCCGAAACGGCCCTCAACCTGCTGATGGTGCGGCCCTTGCCCGCGAACCAGCGCTGTGCGGGCAACCAGGCCCTCAGCATGGGTTCCAGCGGGCCGATCCCGGCGGCCCGGTCGGCCGTCAGCCGGCTCCGGGCGGATGCAGCCTCCGACATGGCGTCGCGTCCTTTCCCCGGGCCGTCACAGAATGCGCAGAGTGTCCCGGATGTGCGGCAGTTGCTTCTCCGGTATGTGCGAGTGTCGGGTCAGGATGATCCGTACAGGGGCGGGCGATTGACCCAAAGGAGTGCCCGCCCCCCTGCTCGGTCCGTCAGTCGGAGCGCTGGTCGCTCCGCAGGCGGAACCAGTAGAAGCCGTGTCCCGCCAGGGTCAGCAGGTACGGCCATTGGCCGATCGGCGGGAAGCGCACGTCACCCGTGAGCTCCACCGGGACCCGCCCGTTGAACGACCTCAGGTCCAGCTCGGTGGGCTGCGCGAAGCGCGAGAAGTTGTGCACGCACAGCACCAGGTCGTCGTCGAGCTCGCGGAGGAACGCGAGGACGGCCGGGTTGGACGAGGGCAGTTCCGTGTACGAACCGAGGCCGAAGGCGGGGTTCGCCTTGCGGATCTCGATCAGTCGCCGGGTCCAGTGCAGCAGCGACGAGGGCGATGCCATGGCCGCCTCGACGTTGGTGACCTGGTACCCGTAGACCGGGTCCATGATGACCGGCAGGTTCAGCCTGCCCGGATCGCACGAGGAGAAACCGGCGTTGCGGTCCGGGGTCCACTGCATCGGGGTGCGGACGCCGTCGCGGTCGCCGAGCCAGATGTTGTCGCCCATGCCGATCTCGTCGCCGTAGTAGAGGATCGGCGAGCCGGGCAGGGACAGCAGCAGGGCGGTGAACAGCTCGATCTGGTTGCGGTCGTTGTCCAGGAGCGGGGCGAGCCGGCGCCGGATGCCGATGTTGGCCCGCATCCGCGGGTCCTTGGCGTACTCGGCGTACATGTAGTCGCGTTCTTCGTCCGTCACCATTTCGAGGGTCAGCTCGTCGTGGTTGCGCAGGAAGATGCCCCACTGGCAGCTCTCCGGGATCGCCGGGGTCTTCGCCAGGATCTCCGAGACGGGGTAGCGGGACTCTCTTCGGACGGCCATGAAGATGCGCGGCATGACGGGGAAGTGGAACGCCATGTGGCACTCGTCCCCGCCCTTCGCGTAGTCGCCGAAGTAGTCGACGACGTCCTCGGGCCACTGGTTGGCCTCGGCGAGCAGCACCGTGTCCGGGTAGTGCGTGTCGATCTCCGCCCGGACCCGCTTGAGCAGGGTGTGGGTGCGCGGGAGGTTCTCGCAGTTGGTGCCCTCCTCGGCGTACAGGTAGGGCACGGCGTCGAGGCGGAAGCCGTCGATGCCGAGGTCCAGCCAGAAGCGCAGGGCGGACACGATCTCCTCGACGACGGCCGGGTTCTCGTAGTTGAGGTCCGGCTGGTGCGAGAAGAAGCGGTGCCAGTAGTACTGCTTGCGTACGGGGTCGTACGTCCAGTTCGAGGACTCGGTGTCGACGAAGATGATGCGGGCGTCCTGGTACTGCTTGTCGTTGTCGGCCCACATGTAGTAGTCGCCGTACGGCCCGTCGGGGTCATTGCGGGACTGCTGGAACCACTCGTGCTGGTCGCTCGTGTGGTTCATGACGAAGTCGATGATCACCCGCATGCCGCGGGTGTGCGCGGCGTCCACGAACTCCACGAAGTCGGCGAGGTCGCCGAACTCGGGCAGCACGGAGGTGTAGTCGGAGACGTCGTAGCCCCCGTCGCGCAGGGGTGAGGCGAAGAACGGCGGCAACCAGAGGCAGTCGACGCCGAGCCACTGGAGGTAGTCCAGCTTGGCGGTGAGCCCCTTGAGGTCACCGACGCCGTCGCCGTTGCTGTCGTGGAAGGAGCGGACGAGGACCTCGTAGAAGACCGCCCGCTTGAACCAGTCGGGGTCGCGGTCCTTGGCGGGGGTGTCCTCGAAGGTGTCATGGACGGGATCGTTGATCATCATGTGGTGGGTGACCCTCCGGTGGGCGGGGACGGTCGCAGCGCGGCCAGTACGTGTGCGGGCGTGCGGCCCGGCTCCAGGCGTACGTAGTTCGCCCTGCCCCAGTGATAGGTATCGCCGGTGAGCTCGTCGCGCACCGCGAGGGACCCGTGCCAGTCGAGGCCGAGTACCGGCATGTCCAACGAGACCGTCGCCTCCTGGGTGTGGTGCGGATCGAGGTTGACGACCACCAGTACGGAATTGGCGCCCGCGTGCTTCGAATAGGCGATCACCTGTTCGTTGTCGGTCGAGTGGAAGTGGATGTCCCGCAATTGCTGAAGGGCGGGATTGAGCCGGCGCACCCGGTTCAGGGTGGTGATGAGCGGGGCGATGGTGCGGCCCTCGCGTTCGGCGGCGGCCCAGTCGCGTGGCCGGAACTCGTACTTCTCGGAGTCCAGGTACTCCTCGCTGCCCGGCTTCGCCGGGGCGTTCTCGCACAGCTCGTAGCCCGCGTAGACCCCCCAGGTGGGGGAGAGGGTGGCGGCCAGGACCGCGCGGACCTCGAACGCGGGGCGGCCGCCGTGCTGGAGGTACTCGTGCAGGATGTCGGGCGTGTTGACGAAGAAGTTCGGCCGCATGACCGAGGCCGAACGGTCGTCCGCCAGCTCGCTCACGTACTCCGTCAGCTCGGACTTCGTGTTGCGCCAGGTGAAGTACGTGTACGACTGCTGGAACCCGACGGCCGCCAGGGCCCGCATCATGGCCGGGCGGGTGAAGGCCTCGGCCAGGAAGATCACGTCCGGGTCGGACTTGTTGATGTCCGCGATCACCTTCTGCCAGAAGACCACCGGCTTGGTGTGCGGGTTGTCGACGCGGAAGATCCGTACGCCGTGGTCCATCCAGTACCGCAGGATCCGGCAGGTCTCCGCGACGATGCCGGCCATGTCGGCGTCGAAGTGGACCGGGTAGATGTCCTGGTACTTCTTCGGCGGGTTCTCGGCATACGCGATCGTCCCGTCGGCCCGGTGCCGGAACCACTCGGGGTGCTTCTCCACCCACGGGTGGTCGGGGGAGCACTGGAGCGCGAAGTCCAGCGCGATCTCCAGCTCCAGTTCGCGGGCCCGGGCCACGAAGGCGTCGAAGTCCTCGATGGTGCCGAGCTCGGGGTGGACCGCGTCGTGCCCGCCCTCCGTGGAGCCGATGGCCCACGGTACGCCCGGGTCCCAACTGCCCGCCGACAGCGTGTTGTTGGGGCCCTTGCGGTAGGTGGAGCCGATGGGGTGGATGGGCGGCAGGTACACCACGTCGAAGCCCATGTCCGCGATCGCGGGCAGCCGCTCGGCGGCGGTCCGGAAGGTACCGCTGACCGGGGCCGAGCCGGGCTCCAGCACCGCTCCCTCGGAGCGGGGGAACATCTCGTACCAGGAACCGAAGAGGGCGCGCTTGCGCTCGACCAGCAGCGGCAGTGCCTTGGCGGCGCTGACCAGCTCGCGGTACGGGCGCTTGGCGAAGGCGGCGTCCACCTCGGGCGCGAGCGCGACCGCGTACCGCTCGGCGACGGTCCGGTCCTCGTCGCGCATGATCGCGGCGGCGTCGCGCACCGCGGCGCGGCCGTCCCGCTTGGGAATCTTGGCGGCGGCCCGCTCGTAGAGCTCCGCGCCTTCCAGCAGGACGAGACCGGTATCGATGTCCGCCGGGATCTTGATCGCGGCGTGTGACCGCCACGTGGCGACCGGATCGCTCCACGCCTCGACGGTGTACGTCCACCTCCCCTCGGTCTCGGCGGAGATCCGGGCCCCCCACCGGTCGGTGCCGGGGGCGAGTTCGCGCATCGGGATCGGCGGGCGCAGGCGCCCGCTCGGATCGCGCAGTACTACGTGTGCGGCCACGGCGTCGTGGCCCTCGCGGAACACGGTGGCGGAGATCTCGAAGACTTCGTCCGCGACCGCCTTGGCGGGTCTGGCGCCGCAGTCGACGGCAGGGCGGACGTCCAGCACGGGAATGCGACCGATCATGATGGGATCACCTGGGGGCAGTTCGCAGGGCTCGGTGACAACAGGCCAGCCGGTATCACGGCTGGTAGTGCACGCTCTGTTCGCTCTGTTTCTAGCCGCTCGGAAGACGGCTGGGCTGCGGGCATGGCCGCTCCTGTCCGCGTTCACTCGGGTGGCGGGGAAAGGGGTGGGCGGGTGCGCCGTGCGTGTACCGCGCGTACCCGCAGAGCCCTGCCCCACGCACACCCCGTCCAATCCGAGCCGTTGGTTAACTACTCGTACGTAGTGGCACGTGGCGCACAAAGGACCGGATCGCCGGGTGCCGACGCTCCGTCAAGTCGGTGAGGAAAAAGCGATGTACAGCGACGAGGTCTCCGTCCCACCCGTCCCGGCAGCCCCGGGAGTACCGCCATCGAGGGGTGCGGAAGGGGCGCCGCAACCGGTGTTCGCGCTGCCGTGCGGCATGGTCCTGCGCCCCTGGCGGGCCACGGACGCGCAGGTCCTGGCCTCGGCGCACGAGGATCCGGACATCCGGCACTGGAACCGGACCGAGCCGATGACGCCGGCCGGCGCCGTCGAACGGATCGAGCGCTGGGCGCGACGCTGGGAGGCGGGCGAGGGCGCCGCCTGGGCGGTGGCGCACCCCGACGGGGACGGGACCGCGGGCGCCGCGGTGGGACTCGTCGGTTTGGCCGACATCGATCGGTCCGGCGCGAGCGCGGAGTTCCTCTACTGGCTGCTGCCCGCCGGCCGCGGCCGGGGCGCGGTCGGACAGGCCGTGACGGTCGTATCCCGATGGGCGTTCGAGGAGTGCCGTCTGCACCGGCTGCGGATCTGTCACTCCGTGGCGAACCCCGCCTCCTGCGCCGTCGCGGTCAACGCCGGCTTCCCGCTGGAGGGCACCCTGCGCGGCGCCCTGCTGCACGCCGACGGATGGCACGACGAGCACCTCCACGCCCGCCTGGCCACCGACGCCTGACGGACCGCCCGACGGACCGCCCCACCGGCCGCCCCACGGGCCGTCCGACGAGCCGTCCGACGGGCCGTACGACCGGATCCCGACCAGGGCGCGCGGTCGGGCGGACGGGAGGATTCCGCCGGCGTGCGCCCACCCGGTGCCCGCCCGGCCCGCAGGCGCGACAATGCCTGGCATGGGTCCGATGGAGCAGCAGGAATATCCCCTCGTACGGCGCCTGCGCGCGCCCGACCCCCGGCTGCGCGAGGCCGCCGCCCGGGAGGCCGCCGACACCCTGTGGGGGCCCGAAGCGGAACGGGTCCTGGCCGCCGCGCTGGTCAGCGCGGCCCGCGAGGAGGAGGACCCCGGCGCGCTGGCGGCGCAGCTGGCCGCGCTGCCCACCGTGGAGACCGGCCTCGACGACACCGACCTCGGTCGGCTCGCCGTCATGCCCTCCCCGCCCCCGGTGCTGGCCAGGCTGCTCGCCCGGGCGGGCCGGCTCCAGGTGTCCGGCCCCGTGGAACCCGTCGGCGCCGGCACCCGGGCCGTCGTGCGCTGCCTGCGCGGCATACCCTGCACCGGCCTCGGCCTGCGCACCCCGCTCGGGGCCCGGGTGGTGCTGGAGCGCATCGAGACCTACGGCCGGGCCGCCGACCGACTGGGCACCGGCGCCTCGGCGCGGGTGCTGCTCTCGGGCCCCGGCGCGCGGGAGCTGGGGGAGTGGGACCGCCTCGAAGCCGACCCGCGCGCCCGGGAGTACGTACGCCTGCTGCGGGCCCCCGATCCGCGGGTGCGGGAACTGGCCGCCGCCGGGGCCGCGGACTGGCCCGACTCCTGGGACCCCGAGACCGGCGCCCTGCTGTGCGCCGCCCTGGCCCGCGCCGCCGCGCACGAACCGGACCCCTCCGCGCTGGAGACCGAACTGGGGGCCCTGCTGCAACTCGTCCGCTTCCTGCCACCGTCGGCCCGCGCCGCCCTGCGCGCACTGGACCGCGCGAGCGTGCCCCCGACCCTCCGCCCCTGCCTGGACGCCCTGCTGACCGCCGCCGGCCCCGCGCACGGATGACGCCCCGCAGGGGCGGGATGGTCCGGGGCGGGGTTCGCCGCTAGCCTTCCGGGGGCGATGCGCGGGTGCACAGCGTGGTGCGGCCGCTCCGATCCGTCATCCCCTGCGAAGGTGGAACACGTGAAGGCTATCCGTCGATTCACCGTGCGCCCCGTCCTCCCCGAACCCCTCGTGCCGCTCGCCGAACTCGCGCGCAACCTGCGCTGGTCCTGGCACACGGAAACCCGAGAACTCTTCCAATCCGTCGATCCCGAAGGCTGGCAGGCCGCCGGCGGCGACCCCGTCCGGCTGCTCGGCGCCGTGCCCGCGGCCCGACTCGCGGAACTCGCCGCCGACCGGCGGTTCCTGCGCCGGCTCGCCGTCGCCGTCGCCGACCTCGATGACTACCTCCACGGCGGCAGGTGGTACCAGAGCCAGGAGAACGTCGCCGACCTGCCCGCCGGGATCGCCTACTTCTCCCCCGAGTTCGGCATCACCGCCGCCCTCCCCCAATACTCCGGTGGCCTCGGCATCCTCGCCGGCGACCACCTCAAGGCCGCCAGTGACCTCGGCGTACCCCTCATCGGCGTCGGACTCCTCTACCGCCACGGCTACTTCCGCCAGTCCCTGTCCCGTGACGGCTGGCAGCAGGAGCACTATCCGGTCCTGGACCCCAACGAACTGCCCGTCTCGCTGCTGCGCGAGGACGACGGCGCCCCCGCCCGGGTCTCGCTCACCCTGCCCGGCGGCCGATCCCTGCACGCCCACGTCTGGCAGGCCCGCGTCGGCCGCGTCCCGCTGCTCCTCCTGGATTCCGACGTCGAGGACAACGACGCCGTCGCCCGCGAGGTGACCGACCGCCTCTACGGCGGCGGCAGCGACCACCGGCTCCTCCAGGAGATGCTGCTGGGGATCGGCGGCGTGCGCGCGGTGCGCACGTACTGCCGGATCACCGGGCACCCCGACCCCGAGGTCTTCCACACCAACGAGGGACACGCCGGTTTCCTCGGGCTCGAACGCATAAGGGAACTGGAAGGGGAGCGCGGCCTCGGCTTCGACGCCGCCGTCGAAGCCGTGCGCGCCGGGACGGTGTTCACCACCCACACCCCCGTCCCGGCCGGCATCGACCGCTTCGAGCGGGCCCTGGTCGCCCGGCACTTCGGCGAGGCCGCCGAACTGGCCGGCGTACCCGTCGACCGGATCCTGGAACTCGGCGCGGAGTCGTACCCCGGCGGCGACCCCGGGGTGTTCAACATGGCCGTCATGGGACTGCGCCTCGCGCAGCGGGCCAACGGTGTCTCCACCCTCCACGGGGCCGTCAGTCGGGGCATGTTCGCCGGGCTCTGGCCGGGCTTCGACCCCGTCGACGTACCCATCGCGTCCGTGACCAACGGGGTGCACGCCCCCACCTGGGTCGCCCCCGAGGTCATGCGGCTCGGCGCCCGCCAGATCGGGTCCGGGCGCACCGAGGACGCCCTCGCCGTCGGCGGCTCCGCCCGCTGGGACGCCGTCGCTCAGATCGCCGACCAGGACGTGTGGGACGTGCGCCGGGTGCTGCGCGAGCAACTGGTACAGGAGGTACGGGACCGCCTGCGCGCCTCCTGGAAGCAGCGCGGGGCCGCGGACGCGGAACTGGGCTGGGTGGACTCCGTCCTCGACCCGGACGTGCTGACCATCGGCTTCGCCCGGCGCGTGCCCTCGTACAAGCGGCTCACGCTGATGCTGCGCGACCCCGAGCGGCTGCGCCGACTGCTGCTGGACCCGGACCGGCCCGTGCAGATCGTCGTCGCGGGCAAGGCGCACCCGGCCGACGACGGCGGCAAGCGGCTCGTGCAGGAGCTGGTGCGGTTCTCCGACGACCCGCGGGTGCGCCACCGCATCGTCTTCCTGCCCGACTACGGCATGGCGATGGCGCAGAAGCTGTACCCGGGCTGCGACGTCTGGCTGAACAACCCGCTGCGTCCGCTGGAGGCCTGCGGGACCAGCGGGATGAAGGCGGCGCTCAACGGCTGCCTGAACCTCTCCGTCCTGGACGGCTGGTGGGACGAGTGGTTCGAGCCCGACTTCGGCTGGGCCATCCCGACCGCCGACGGCCTCGGCACGGACGAGGACCGGCGCGACGACCTGGAGGCCGGCGCCCTCTACGAGCTGATCGAGAACCGGGTCGCGCCCCGGTTCTACGACCGGACCGGGCGCACGGGGCTGCCCGTGCGGTGGATCGAGATGGTCCGGCGCACCCTGGTGTCCCTGGGACCGAAGGTGCTCGCGGGGCGGATGGTCCGCGAGTACGTGGAACGGCTCTACACGCCCGCCGCCCGCTCCCACCGCGCCCTGACCGCCGACGCCGCGCGGGACCTGGCCTGGTGGAAGGGCCGGGTCCGGGCGGTCTGGTCGCGGGTGGCCGTCGAGCACGTGGAGGCCGTCGCCGCGGCGCCCGTCGGGGGCACCGCCGAACTGGGGGCCACCCTCACGCTGCGGGTGCGGGTGGCGCTCGACTCGCTGACGCCCGAGGACGTGGAGGTGCAGGCCGTCGCGGGCCGGGTCGACGCGCAGGACGTCATCCGGGACGGCCGGAGCTTCCCGCTCAAGCCCGCCGCCGGGCCCGACCTGGAGGGGCGGTGGGTGTACGAGGGCCCGCTCGCCCTCGACCGTACGGGACCGTTCGGCTACACCGTCCGGGTGCTGCCCTCGCACCCGCTGCTGGCCACCCCGGCCGAACTCGGGTTGGTCGCGGCCCCGGTCGACACCGAGGCTCCGGGCGGCGTCCTGCTGCGCTGAACCCCGGGCCGGCGGGCGCCGTAGCGCCCTGTGCGGACCGTCCACCGCCCCGCCCCGCAGCCGCGGGGCGGGGCGGTGGGCCGTACGGACGCGGGTGGCTCGGGGGGCCGCCCCGGGAGGGTGAACCATCGAACACGTTGTGTATGCAGAAACGTTTCTTCAGAGCGGGTCGCTCCTACGTTGGCCGCGGATGCCGACAGGACAGGCATCCGTGGACCCACGAGAAACGGATCCCCCATGCGTCTACGCACCACAGCCACCGTGCTGCTCGCGAGCCTCGCGCTCGTGCTGCCCACCGCCGGCCAGTCGATGGCCGGCGACCGGCACGACCGCGACTCGCTCGGCGAGCTGTACTACCGGTACGCCGATGAGGAGGGCGACGTACACAGCCGGTCGATCGAACCGGCCGACAACGACACCTGCTACCAGCTGCCGGGCACGCGCAACCACCCGGCCTTCAAGGTGGTGAACGACACCGGGTCCCTCGCGCTGGTCTTCGGGGACCGCAACTGCGGCGGTGAGCCGCAGGAGGTGCTGGAGCCGGGCGACGAGGCACGGAACCTGAACGTCCGCTCCGTGTACTTCAAGCCGACCGACGGGCACGGCCACCACGGCGGCCGCCACGACGGCGACGACGGCCGCGGCGACGACCGCGGCGACCACTGGGACGGGGACGACCGGTACTGATCGGCCCTCCGCACCACCGACCGACCGCGGGTCGCACCGCGCGCCACACCGGCAGGAGGGCCCGGCACCCCCAGGGGTGCCGGGCCCGCGCACGTCCACCCGCCGGATGCCCCGGGCCCTAGGTCGCCGGCCGCGCCCCGGGCTCCAGCCATCGGACCACGTCCGCCGCCGTATAAGGGGAGGCGTCGGGGGAGAGCCGGGGCAGGAACGACAGGTCCTTGCCGATCGTCACCAACGGGGGCTCGGTCCGCCCGCCCGGCCGGCGCTGCGCGAGGCCGATGGTGGCCAGCAGGCCGTTGCACAGGCACTGCTTGCCCTCGGCGTCCGCGGGATCCCCGCCCTTGCGGACGTACGCGGCCACCGGCTCGGCCGCGCACCGGTACACCAGCCCGCGCCGCCCCCGTACCGGGGTGCGCAGGAACCCCAGGTCGCAGACCCGGCGCCGGGCGGCGGCCACCTCCGGTTCGGACACGGTGCCCGGCAGCCGCGCCACCTTGAACGGGAACGCGGTGGGGGAGGCCCCCGGATCGTTGCGGACCGTCAGGGTGCCGGCGTGCGCCCGGCCCAGGAGTTCCTCGCGCAGGTGCCGGGCCATCCCCGACTCCTCGCACAGCGCGAAGGCGCTGCCGATCTGCACCCCGGCGGCGCCGGCCGCCCGGGCCGCGGCCACCGCCTCCGGGGAGGCCTGGCCGCCCGCGAGCCAGAACGGCAGCCCGAGCCCGGCCATCCGCGCGAGGTCGGGCTGGTCCCGCGGTCCGTAGACGGGTTCGCCCGCCGCGTCCAGGGTCATCGGCCCGCGCGGCGGGGCGCTGTGGCCGCCGGCCCGGCTGGTCTCGATGACGAAGCCATCGGGACGGGTGGCCTCGTCCCGGGCCAGGTAGGCGGCGAGCACCGGCAGCGAGACGATGGCCAGCACCTCCGGGCGGCGCAGCGGGCCGGGCAGGTGCCCGGCGAGCAGCGCCCGCGGGTCGAAGAGCTGCTCCAGCGGCTCCTCCTGACCCACGACGGAGACCCGGGTCACGCAGGGTTCGCAGCGCACCAACCGGGTGGCGAGGGTCGGGATCTGACCGGGGACTCCCGCGCCCACGAGCACGTGGTCGACGCCTGCCAGGATCGCGCCGAACATCGCGGGGGCGGTGGCCAGCTGGATCTTCTCCAGGTAGTTGATGCCGATGACACCCTCGTGTCCCTCCTTGGCGAGCCAGACCTCGACGAAGTTGCCGAGGACGGTGAGGACCTCCGCCGGGGCCCCGCCGGCCGCGCGCAGGCGCGGGGTGGTCCGCATCGGGGTGCGGTCGTCGGGCAGGCCCTCCTCACGGAACCAGCAGTCGAGGGCGATCTGCGCGAGCTCGGGCAACGGGAAGGCGGCCAGGGCGCGGCGGGCGTGACCGCCCGGGTCGCCGGTCTGCAGGACGCGGGCCAGTACGACGTCCAGCGCGGTGCCGGACACCACGCCCAACTGCCCGGTCACGGACACCGCACGGGCGAGCCGCCAGCCGGAGACGCCGACGCCCATGCCGCCCTGGATCAGCCAGGGGCGCTGCGCGGGGGGAGCGTTCGTGGGGCTCTGGGGCATGGCGCACGTCCTCGGATCACTCGAACCTACGGTTCCGTAGGTTCGTCGGACTCCACCATCCCCCCGCCCCCGGGCCCGCCGGCAGCGGGCGAAGGTCCCGCCCCCGGGGGCAGCAGGTCCCGGTCCCGGGGGCCGGCGGACCCGTCACCCCGGGTCGTGCGCGGACCCGGTGGCCCGCCGTCGGGCGGCCGTCCGGGGGCCGGCGAACTCGGGCCGGCCGTGAAGGCGCTGCCGCCGCTGGTCGAGGAGCGGCCGGCGGCGCCGGGCCGGGGAGCGCCGGGCGGACGCGGCCGCCGCCGTCCGGCGCGTCACGGGCCGCCCGGCGGACACGGCCCCGGTGATCGCCCGTCAACCCGTCGGCCGAGGCACCCCGCCGTCGCCGTCGCCCGGACGTGGAACAGGGCCGCCCGGGGAGGTCTGCTCCCGGGCGGCCCCGTGATCTTGCGGTTCAGCCGTGGTTCACCTCAGGACCCGGTGGGTCAGAAGGTGAGTTTCCAGCTGTCGATCTTGCCGACGTCGGCGGACGCGAGGTCCGCGACACGGAGCTTCCAGACACCCTGGGCCACCTCGGAGGAGGCGTTCACGGTGAACTGCTGGACGATGTTGTCCGCGCTGCCGCCGGTGCGGTTGCGCAGGTTGTAGACGGAACCGTCGGGGGCGACCAGGTCGACCTTCAGGTCACCGACGTAGGTGTGGAGGATGTTGACGTCCACCTTGAGGGCGCTGGAGGCGTTCCCCGTACGGTTCACCGTGATCGGCGACTCGACCGTGGAGTTGTCCGCGATCGCGTAGTCGGTCGTGTTCTCGAACACGCTCGGCTGCGTGGTGCCGACGGTCCAGGTGAAGGCCGCCGTACCGGTCTTGGCCTGCGAGTCGGTCACCGTGACGGTCACGTTGGACGTGCCCGCCGTGGAGGCCGTGCCCGAGATCAGGCCGGTGGAGGAGTTGATCGACAGACCGGCCGGCAGGCCGGACGCCGCGTAGCTCAGCGCACCCGGGTTCGTGCTGTTCGCCTGGATCTGCAGGCTCACCGCGCTGCCCGTGACGGTGTTCTGGTTGCCGGGGTTGGTGACCGTCACGCCGTTGGCGATGCGGGCACCGACGGCGATGCCGGCCCAGGCGTTGGCCACGTTGTTGTACGTGGTCGAGCCCTGGCCGTACAGGTCGGCGGCGGCCTGGAGGGTGGCGGTGCGGGCGGCGGCGTAGTTCGTGTTCGACTTGAAGTAGCCGACCGTCAGCGCGCGGAACCAGATCTTCGAGGCGGCGTCACGGCCGATCGCGGTGACGGGCAGGCCGTCGGCGGTCGGGGAGTCGTAGCTGACGCCGTTGACGACCTTGGCGCCCGAACCCTCGGAGGCCAGGTAGTACCAGTGGTTGGCCGGACCCGAGGAGTAGTGGACGTCGATGCCGCCCAGACCCGAGTACCAGGAGTCCTTGGACGAGCCGTCCTTGCTCGGCTTGTCCATGTAACGCAGCGGGGTGCCGTTGCCGCGGATGTCGATCTTCTCGCCGACCAGGTAGTCGCCGACGTCCTGCGGGTTGTTGGCGTAGAACTCGACGGCCGCCGCGAAGATGTCGGAGGTCGCCTCGTTCAGGCCGCCGGGCTCACCGCTGTAGGTCATGTTGCCGGTGACCGAGGTGAGGCCGTGCGTCATCTCGTGCGCCGCGACGTCGGTGGAGGTGAGCGGCTTGGCGTTGCCGTCACCGTCGCCGTACGTCATGCAGAAGCAGGAGTCGTCCCAGAACGCGTTCACGTAGTTGTTGCCGTAGTGGACCCGGCTGTACGGCGAGATGCCGTCGTTGCGCAGGCCGTTGCGGCCGTGGACGTTCTTGTAGTAGTCCCACGTCACCTGGGCGCCGTAGTGCGCGTCGGCGGCCGCGGTCTCCAGGTTGGAGGCGGCGCCGTTGCCCCAGACGTCGTCCGGACCCGAGAAGAGGGTGCCGGTGCCCGACGAGCCGCGGTTGAGGTTGTACGTCTTGTGGTTGCCGCGGGCGGCGTCGGTCAGCGTCCAGTTGCTGCCCGACTGCGAGGACCCGAGCGTCACCTGACCGCTGTACATGGTGTTGCCGGTGCCGGTCTCGACGGCCTGCCACTCGGTGATCTTGGCGCCGGTCCTGGCGTTGGTCACCACGTGCAGTTCGTTCGGGGTGCCGTCGTGCTGGAGGCCGCCGACGACGGTCTCGAACGCGAGGACCGGGGCGCCCTCGGCCGCCCAGATCACCTTGCGGGCGTTCTTGGAGGCCTTGGCCTCCTTCGAGCCCTCGGCGTTGGCGGCGGAGACGGCCTGGCTCTCGGCGGCGGCCGGCGTGACCGAGGCGGTGGTGTCCGCGACCTTGATCTCGTGGTTGGTCGCCTTGGTGACGCCCTTGGTGACACCGCCCTTGGCATGGACGGTGAGGTCACCACCGAGCACGGGCAGACCGTCGTAGGTCCGCTCGTACGAGGTGTGCGTGGTGCCGTCCGCGTCCTTGACGACGTCGCGGACGACCAGCTTCTCGCCGGAGCCGAGGCCCAGGGCCTTGGCCGCCTGCACGGTGGTGGAGTTGGCCTCGGCAAGGAGCGTCGCACGCTCCGAAGCGCTGAGTTTGAGGTTGGCCGCGCCCGGGTTGGGCTGGGCTGCCGCACTGGCCTGCGACGCGGTGGCGTCGGCGGTGGCACTGCCGGCCTGTATGCCTACGGCGAGCAGTGCTGCCGCGGCGACGAGCGCTCCGGCCGCGGTGGCACGCCTCTGGGGGGTGGGACTCAACGCAGACTCCTTCTGCAAGGGGGGTTCCGGACGGCTGGGTAGGGCCTCCGGGCAGATCAGGGCTGGTGCGATGAACGGTCGAAGAGTGCCATCTGCGGGCCGTGATGTCAGGGCCGCGTCAAAAGGTTGGCTGGAAACGGTCCGTTGTCCGAAGATACGTATCCGGTATCCGAACCATTCACCTTCGCGTGCGAAAGGGGTGTCCCATATGCGGAGTGGTTGATACCGGTTTCTAACACTTGGGCAACGAGCGCTCGCGTTAACGCAAACGGCATTTACCGTACGGGTGTTTGTCGTACTGTTTGCCGGTGCGACAGTCGCTCGTTGCCAGGGGAAGCCGCGGGCACGCGCCATCGTCATAGACCACGTGCCAGGGGGGCCCATGAGGCATGTCCATTTTCCTGCGCAAAGGGTGGCCAGAGCAGTCTCCGAGTCGGAGGGGCCGGCGAAAGCCCCGGCGCGGCGGCTCGGTGACAAGGCCCGCTGGTACCTGCCCGCAGCCGTCACGGCCGACTTCGTCGGCGCCGCCGTGCCCGTCGGCCTCGTGTTCGAGGCCGCGCAGCAGGCCCGGCCCGTCTATTGCGCCGTCGGCGCGGCCCTGGCTTGGACCGGCGTGCAGGCGCTGAGGCGCCGTTACACCTCGCGCGTGCTCGGAGAATCCCGCGGCGTCCTGCCCGTCCTCCATGACTGGCTGATTCTCATCGGGGTCCTGGCCGTCGCACGCGTGGTGACGGGCGAGAGCACCCCCCGACTGGCGGCCCTCGGGGCGCTGCTGCCGGCGCTGCTCATCACCGTCGCCTGCCACAAGCTCACCTACCGCCACCTCTCGGCAGCCCGCCGCGAGGCGCACGCCGTCAGCCGGGTCCTGGTCGTCGGCGAGCCCGAGGCGGCCGAGCACGTCATCGCCCACCTCGCCGCGCGCACCGACCACCCGTACGTCGTCGTCGGCGTGGTTCCCGTCGGCGCCGGGGCCCTGACCAGCGGAACGCCCATCGCCGCACGGCTCGACGACGGGATGCCCGAGGCGTCGAACGCCGACTCCGTCGCCGTCCTCGGCGCCGTCCGCAGCCACCAGGCCGACCTCGTGCTCGTCGCGCCCGGCGTGCGGATCGGGGGGGAGCGGCTGCGCCGCGTGGCGTGGGCCCTGCACGACGAGGGCCTCGAACTCGCGGTGTTCCCGGGACTGGTCGAGATATCCGTCAAGCGGCTGGAAACCCTGTCCGCCGGCGGACTCGCCGTGCTGCGCATCGCGCCGCCCGTGCGCCGCGGCGTGCAACCCCTGCTCAAGTCGGCGCTGGACCGCATCGGCGCCGGGGTCGGCCTGATCCTGCTGTCGCCGATGTTCCTCGGCGTCGTGCTGGCGATCCGGCTGGGCTCGCGCGGCCCCGCCTTCTACAGCCAGCACCGCATCGGCCGCGACGGCGAGCCCTTCGTCATGTGGAAGTTCCGCACGATGGTGGTGGACGCCGACCAGCTGAAGGCGAAGCTCTCCGGGGCCAACGAGAACGACGGCCTGATGTTCAAGATGCGCCGCGACCCCCGGGTGACCCGGGTGGGTCGGGTGCTGCGCCGCACCTCCATGGACGAACTGCCCCAGCTGCTGAACGTGCTGACCGGCAGCATGTCACTGGTGGGCCCGCGCCCGCCGCTGCCCGAGGAGGTGGCGGAGTACGACGAGGTCGAGCTGCGCAGGCTCTCGGTGAGGCCCGGGATGACCGGGCTGTGGCAGATCAGCGGACGCTCCGACCTGTCCTGGGACGAAACAATTCAGCTGGATCTCCAGTACGTCGACAACTGGTCCTTCACCAGCGATGTCGACGTGATGGGCCGTACCCTCCGCGCCGTCGTCGACGGTCGCGGAGCGTACTGAGGGCCGCGGTGGAGTCAGCTCTGGTCGAGCCACCAGCGGTAGGTGGCGGCGATGCCGTCCCGCAGCGGGATGCCGGGCTTCCAGCCCAGCGAGGTGAGGCGGCCGACGTCCAGCAGCTTGCGCGGCGTTCCGTCGGGCTTCGAGGTGTCCCAGGCGAGCGTGCCCCGGAAGCCGGTCACCTCGGCGACCGTCTCGGCGAGGGCCTTGATCGTCAGGTCCTCGCCGCAGCCGATGTTGACGGGCTCGTCGCCGTCGTAGCGCTCCAACAGCACCGCGCAGGCCGCCGCGAGGTCGTCGACGTGGAGGAACTCGCGGCGCGGGGTGCCCGATCCCCACAGCGTGACCTCCTCGCGCCCCTCGGCCGCGGCCTCGTGGAAGCGGCGGATCAGCGCGGGCAGGACGTGCGAGGTCTCCAGGTCGAAGTTGTCGCCCGGACCGTAGAGGTTCGTCGGCATGGCCGAGATGTACGAGGCCCCGTACTGCTTGCGGTACGACTGGACCTGCACGATGCCGGCGATCTTGGCCAGGGCGTACGCCTCGTTCGTGGGCTCCAGCGGACCGGTCAGCAGCGCGTCCTCGCTGATCGGCTGCGGGGCCAGCTTCGGGTAGATGCAGGACGACCCGAGGAACAGCAGGCGTCCGACGCCGGCCGCGTGCGACCCGGCGATGACGCTGAGCTGGATCTTGAGGTTGTCCTCCAGGAACTGCACCGGGTAGGTGCTGTTGGCCATGATGCCGCCGACCTTGGCGGCGGCCAGCACGACCGCGTCCGGGCGTACGTCCCTGAGGTGGGCCTCGGTCGCCGCGGCGTCGCGCAGGTCGAGGTCGGCCCGGCCCCGGGTGAGCACCTCGTGGCCGTCGGCGGTCAGCCGACGCACGACCGCGGAACCGACGAGGCCGCGGTGGCCGGCGACGAAGACGCGGGCGTGCGGGGGCAGGAGCGGCAGCGAACTTGTCATACCGCCGATGATGCCAGTCCGCCGCCGCGCGTCCGCCCGCGGTCAGCAACCGGCAGCGCGGCGGCGGACGCGCGGGCCCGTACGCGGCCGCCCTCCACGGGGGCGGCGACCGCCGCACCGGCCGGGGGCGGAATCCGCCGCAAAGCCCGCCGCAACGGACGTGTACGGTACCCATCCGGCCCCGGGCCGCGGCCCGAACGCTCGGTGCGCCCCCTGCCGGGGCTCGACCCGCGCACATCCCGAGGCACCGCCTCACCACGACGAACAGCAACCACCACCAGGGGGACCCCATGGGCAAGACCGCGCTGATCACCGGCGTCACCGGGCAGGACGGCTCGTACCTCGCAGAGCTGCTGCTCTCCAAGGGCTACACGGTGCACGGGCTCGTGCGGCGCTCGTCCAGCTTCAACACGGAGCGGATCGACCACGTCTACCAGGACCCGCAGACCGCCAACCGGTCCTTCGTCCTGCACCACGCCGACCTGTCCGACGGCGTCGCCCTGGTGAACCTGCTGCGCGACATACGCCCCGACGAGGTCTACAACCTCGGCGCGCAGTCCCACGTCCGCGTCTCCTTCGACGCCCCCCTGTACACCGGTGACGTGACCGGGCTCGGCGCGCTGCGCCTGCTGGAGGCCATCCGGGCCAGCGGCGTGGACACCCGGATCTACCAGGCCTCGTCCTCGGAGATGTTCGGCGCGACCCCGCCGCCGCAGAACGAGGGGACCCCGTTCCACCCGCGCAGCCCGTACGGCGCCGCGAAGGTCTTCGCTTACTGGACCACGGTGAACTACCGCGAGGCGTACGACATGTTCGCGGTCAACGGGATCCTCTTCAACCACGAGTCCCCGCGCCGCGGCGAGACCTTCGTGACCCGCAAGATCACCCGCGCCGTCGCCCGCATCAAGGCCGGTCTCCAGGACCACCTCTACCTGGGCAACCTCGACGCCGTCCGCGACTGGGGCTACGCCCCCGAGTACGTCGACGCGATGTGGCGGATGCTCCAGGAGGACGAGCCGACCGACTACGTGGTGGCCACCGGAGTCGCCGCCACCGTCCGCGAGTTCGTCGAGTCCTCCTTCACGCACGCCGGCCTCGACTGGAACGAGCACGTGCGCTACGACTCCAAGTACGAGCGCCCCAGCGAGGTCGACGCCCTCATCGGCGACGCCTCCAAGGCGCGGGAGATCCTCGGCTGGAAGCCGTCGGTCCTGGTGCCCGAATTGGCCCGGATCATGGTGGACGCCGATATCCGTCAGGTCGAGGACCAGCTGGCGGGCGCGACGGTCCGCATCGACCGCTGAGGGCTTATATTGCCCCTACGATTTGCCGTGTCCCGGTCATTGCCGCGCCATTTCGCGGCCTGACCGGGGCAAACCTGCCGTATGTCCGAAGTGCACCCTCCTCGTGAACCTTGTTGATTCCAAGTTGGTATGCAATGGGTCAAGTGAGGTGACCGGGCCCTCGCGTGAGCCCTAGTCTGCGCCAGTACATATGGCTGTTCGGATAATTTCAGCCATCAAACCGGGCTTTTGCCCTGGGGGGCTCATGCGTAGATCCAGAGGGCTGACTGCTGCCCTCGTCCTGTCACTGGCCGGCGCCGGCGCCGGCATCGGCCTGGTGCTGATGCCCGAGGCGTCGGCCATCACGCCGCCGGTGGCATTCACGGCCGACGAACTGCCCACCTGGCAGCCGAACGGCATCGTCTTTGCGATGGACCAGGCGAACGGAACCGTTTTCGCCGGCGGCACCTTCTCGGCGGTCAGCCCGCCGGTGGGAGCCGGTAGCGGCACCGAGCAGGAAGCTGTGAACTTCGTGGCGCTGGACGCCGCCACGGGCAACCCGACCTCCTGCAAGCTGGCCTTCACGGTCGGCGAGGGCACCGCCACCGTGCGGGCCCTGGTCGTCTCGAAGGACAAGAAGACCCTGTACGCGGGCGGCTACTTCGGCGCCGTCAACGGCACCCCGGTCTCCAGCGTCGCGGCGATCGACATCGAGACCTGCACCCCCAAGGCATCGTTCCACCCGAGCTTCCCCGCCACCGTGCGCGCGCTCGCCGTCACGGACGACACGCTGTACGCGGGCGGCGACTTCAACACCGTCGAGGGCCAGACCCGCGAGCGGTTCGCCGCGGTCGACGCCTCCTCCGGTGTGCTGAAGCCCTTCGTCGCCAACGCCGACGAGCCGGGCCGCGCCATCGAGATCAGCAACGACGGCAAGAACGTCCTGCTCGGCGGCGACTTCTTCTCGGTCAACAACGCGAACTCGCACGCGCTGGCCGTCGTCAACGCCACCACGGGCGCGGTCACCAAGACGTACGGCAACATCCCGTCCAACTCGGTCGTCAAGGACATCTCGGCCGACGAGACGGGCTACTACACGGGCAACGAGGGTTCCGGCGGTGGCGTCTTCGACGGCCGCATCGGTCTGAACCTCGACTTCAGCGAGAAGTGGCGCGACCGCTGCCTCGGCGCGACCCAGTACGTCCTGCCGTACGACGGAGTCCTCTACAGCTCCTCGCACGCACACGACTGCTCCACCGAGCTGGAGTTCCCCGACGGCAAGCGGAACTTCCTGCTGGCCCAGCGGACCAACCACGAAGGCGTCGCCCCCGCGCCGGTGGACGGCTTCGTCCGCGGCCCGCGCAAGCTCGGCTGGCACCCCAACGCCAACGACGGCATCGGCGAGGGCATCGGCCCGCGCGTCATGTCCGTCGCGCAGAAGGGCGACGTCAAGTACATGTGGGTCGGCGGTGAGTTCACGCTCATCAACGGCGAGCCGCAGCAGGGCCTGACCCGCTTCGCCTCCACCGGCGACGTCGGCGCGCCGACCACCCCGGTCGCCAGCGCCGCCAGCGTCAAGCCCGGTGAGGCCCAGGTCCGCTGGCGCACCAGCTACGACCAGGACGACAGCAAGCTGACCTACCGGATCTACCGGAACGGCTCGGGCACCCCGATCGCCACGGTCAACGCCGACTCCCTGGAGTTCGAGCGCCCGCAGGCCTCCTGGAACGACACGACGGTCAAGGCCGGCCAGGCCTACACCTACCGCGTCACCGCCACCGACGCCGCCGGCAACACCAGCGCCCTGTCGGCGAACGTCTCCGTGACGATCCCGACCTCGGTCCAGGCGTACCCGGACAAGGTCCGCAGCGACGGCGCCCAGCTGTACTGGCGCTACGACGACACCGTCAGCCCGTACGTCGCCGACTCCTCCAACGGTGGCAACACCAGCGGCATCCAGGTGAACGCCCCGACGCTGCGCCAGAGCCCCGGCGCCGTCTCCGGCTCCAGCACGGCGATGGGCTTCAACGGCACCAGCCAGCAGGTGTACAGCGACCACCGCCAGTCGGTCGGCTCCACCTACACCATCGAGACGTGGTTCAAGACGAACACCACGCGCGGTGGCAAGCTGATCGGCTTCGGCAACGACACGACCAGCAGCAGCGGCTCGTACGACAAGCACCTCTACATGACCAACACCGGACGTCTGATCTTCGGCGTCTACAACGGGTCGACCCGCACCATCTCCACCGGTCTGTTCGACTCGTACAACGACAACAAGTGGCACCACGTCGTCGGTACGCAGGGCCCCGGCGGCATGACCCTGTACGTCGACGGTCAGAACAAGGGCACGAACAGCGCCACGAACTTCACCCCGTACGCCGGTTACTGGCACGTCGGCGGTGACAACCTCGGAAGCTGGCCGACCCGCCCGACGAGCAACTACTTCGCCGGACAGATCGACGAGACGGCCGTCTACCCGACGGTGCTCACCCAGGCACAGGTCAAGAGCCACTACGACCTGGCCAAGGCGCCCACCGACACGGTCTCCAAGGTCGTCGCGGCCGAGGACACCTACATCAACCAGGGCGCCCCGAACGCCGCCTACGGCACGTCCACCTCGCTCGCGGTGCGCGGCACCTCGGCGTACGAGACGTACCTGCGCTTCACCCTCCCGGCCGCACCGTCCGGGCAGGTCCTGAAGGCCGCCTCGCTCCAGTTCAAGACCAGCTCGCAGGCGGGTGCCGGCACCGCCGACACCGTGTCCGTGGTCCCGGTCACCGGCACCTGGAGCGGCGCGGGCACGACGTTCAACACCAAGCCCACCCTCGGCACCACCCCGCTCGGCAGCATCGCGGGCGTGCCGGACGGCTCGGCCATCCAGAGCGTCGAACTGGACACCGCCGCGGTCTCCGCGGTGCTCGGCACCAGCTCCAGCCTGGGCCTGACGAGCACGGGCACCGACCCGATGTGGCTCTGGTCCTCGGAGTCGACGGCCGCGGACGCCGCCCCGCAGCTGATCCTCACCTTCGGCCCGAAGTAACCGCCGAGCGCGTACGGGGCCCGGTCACCACCGGGCCCCGTACGCCTCTCCACCCCGAGTACCCAGTGAGTACGGGAGCCACCTGATGTACCGACGCTCCGCAGCGGCTGCTGTTCTGCTGGCCGCCGCCCTGACGCTGACCGCCTGCTCCTCGGGCGACGGCAAGGCCGACGCCGAGGCGGCGGTCAAGCCGAAGCCGCCGGCCGCCTCCCCGGTCCCCGACCCGGCCGACGCCTCACCGACGCCATCCGCGCCGGCCGCGTCGGTGGCGCCCGACGCCAAGCCGACGGGCCCGGTCGTGCCGGACCCGAAGCTCACCCCGAAGACGGGCAGCTTCAAGGACAACGAGAAGAAGTACCTCAGCGGCCGGGTCCCCGCGAAGATGGACCCGGCGGCCGTCCTGCAGACCGGTGAGGAGTCCTGCCAGCGCGTGGAGCGCACCGCGAAGCGGGACAAGGACGCGGCGACCGGGGCCATCATCTCCGGTGAGATCACCGGGGCGAAGGACGCGATCACGCACCTGTGCCCGGAGCAGAAGCCGATCCTGGCCGCCGCGGAGAAGGGCTTCGGCGACGGATCCCGCAACGCGCCCGCGGCGGGCACCTACCGGGCGCTGACCCAGAACGTCGCCTGCACCTGGGAGGCGAAGGGCAAGGACGGCTCGATCCTGGCCTCCGGCCCCGAGACCCCGCCCAAGGCGGGCGACAGGATCACGGCCACGATCCCCGGCGGCACCGCCACGTTCAACTCCACGGGCTGCTACGCCTGGATCCCCGCCTAGTGCTGTGACCGGAAGGGTCCACCGGTCGCGGCGCCCGGCACGGCACCTCGCCGCTTTGTCGGACCACGGAAGTACGTCCAGTACGAGCCGCGGCCCGCCGCCTTGCGACGCACCGCACCGAACACCGCGACCCGGCAAACCTTTCCGGCCACAGCACCAGTCCGTACGGTCCTGGCCTCCCGCACCACCACGAAACGCCGTCGCAGCCACAACACCCGGGCAGCGACGGCGTTTTCGTGCCCGCGTTCGGGGTACCCGCGCGGTCACACGACACAGCGGAGGCGAATCCTATGCGGGGCATCGGCGGTTGCATCGCCCTGATCGTGGTGGGGGCCATCCTCACCTTCGCGAGCGACTGGGAGCTGGAGAGCGTCAACCTCGACCTCGTCGGCCTCATCATGATGGCGGCCGGCTGCGTCGGCCTCGCCGTCTACGCGAGCGTCCTCAAGCGCCGCCGCGCCATGGCGGCCTTCCCGGTGGTCGACAACCACCACCGGGACCCCCTCTAGACCGCCCCCCGGCGCCCCCACGGCGCCCACCGACCCACGCCCCCGACCGGCCGCGATGCGGCCGTCCCGGGGGCCCCTTCGAGCCGCGCGGCCCCCACCGTACCGAGGGGGCCCCGGGGCTCAGGGGTGGAGTGCGCCCTCGTACACCGGCAGGAGGGTGTTCAGGACCGCGTCCATCGAGAAGGAGGCGGCGGCGAGTTCGCGGGACGCGAGGGAGGCCTTGCGGTTGGTCTCCGGGTCCAGGAGGTCCAGGACCGCGCGGGCCACGCCCTCCGGCCCCGGGTCCACGGCGCGGCCCGCGTCGGCCGCCGCGACGTCGCGGGCCAGACCGTTGGAGTGGGTCACCACCGGGGGCACGCCCACCGCGAGGGCCTCCAGCACCGACATCGGGAACGGCTCGTCCACCGACGGCAGGACGTACACGTGCGCCCGGCGCAGCTCGGCGAGCACCTCGGCGCTCGACAGCGCCCCCGGCACGGTGAACCGCTCGCCCAGGCCGAGCGCCTCGATCCGGGCGCGGACGGCCGCGAGTTCGCCCTCGTCGGGGCCCGCCACCACGAACCGCGCGTCCGGGTGGACGGCCAGCACCGCCGGGGCGGCGTCCACGAAGTCCACCGGCCGCTTGCGGGCCTGGAGCCGTGCCGAGTACAGGATCCGCGGCGGGCCCTGCGGGGCGGGCCGCTCCGCCTGCGCCGGGGTGCCGTTGACCAGCCGTACGGCCCGCTCCAGCGGCGATCCGACCACCGCGTCCAGGCCCTCCCGTTCGTGCGGGGTCAGGTACAGCACCGCGTCGGCGCCGCGCAGCAGGCGGCGTACCGCCACCGCGTCCAGCACCTTCGCCAGCGCCTTGCCGCTCGGGTCGACCATGCCGTGGGTCTGGAGCACCAGCGGCTTGCCGGCGCGCAGCGCGGCCAGCGCGACCGGCAGGGTGACCAGGTCCCGCGCCAGGTGCACGTGCACCACGTCGGCCTCCCGGACCAGCCGGCCCGCCGACGCCAGCAGGGCCGGCGAGGTCATCCCGCTGAAGCCGAGGGGGAGGATCCGTCGGGCCGGGAACAGTTTGGCCGGAACGCCCTCCACGTCGGTGGGCCACGGCGCGGGGAAACCCTCGCCGAGCGCGAGCAGCCGGGCCTCGTGACCCCGGGCCCGCAGCCCCTTGGCGAGGTTCAGCGCGACCCGGACCGGCCCGCCGAAGGCGTGCGAGGGGGAGTGCAGGGTGACGGCGTGCAGAACTCTCACTTCGGCTCCTCGACCGGACGGCGCCGGCCGTCCTGGGTCTGCAGGGTCAGTTCCGGCAGGTCCTCGTGCACGACGGCGCCCGCGCCCGCGACCGCGCAGCGGCCCACGGTCACCCCGGCCAGCACGGTCGCCCGTACGGCCACCCACGCGCCGTCCTCGACGGTGATCGGGGCGTTGCGGTAGCGGAAGTCGGCGGCCCGGTGGTCGTGCGAGCCGGTGCACAGCATCGACTCCTGCGACAGGCACACGTTCGCCCCGATGGTCACCGGCTCCAGGTTCAGCAACCAGGCGCCCTCACCGATCCAGGTGTGGTCCCCGACGGTCAGCTTCCACGGCCACAGCACCCGCACCTTGTGCCGGATCAGAACGCCCTCGCCGATCTTCGCCCCGAAGGCCCGCAGCAGGGCCACGCGCCACCGCGCCGGACAGCACCAAGCCATGAACACCGTGTTCATCACGGCGAACCAGAGCGCCTGCGTCAGCAGCCCGCGCCCCTTGTCGTACCCGGCCAGCGTGAAGGCAGGAAGATCACGCAACAGTCGCCCCTCATCGTCCACCCCGACGCGCCTCCCCGGGCGCAGCCCGCTCAGACTAGACTGCGCGCGGATCACGCACAGGGGTGGGGGCAAGAGTGGCTACGGACATGCGCAAGCCCACCGTCACACCCGCACGGCCCCCCGTCGAGGACGAGGCGAAGTGGGGCAGGGTCACCACCCCGCGCACGCTGCTGTCCCGCGCGCTGTCCGTCCCGCTCGCCCTCGGCTTCACCGTCTTCCTGCCGTTCTTCGTCGCCGTCCAGTCCGGCGCCGGCGCCCGCGACGCGGCCTTCTGGCTCCAACTGCTGCTCACCATGTACGCCGGCGCCCGACTCTCGGCGATGGTCCTCACCAGTCGTCGCAAGCTCCTCCAGGGCTCCTTCTGGCTCTTCGTCTACATGGCCATGGGCGTGGCCCCCCTCGCCCAGGCCGTACTCGGCCAGGTACCGACCCCGGTCGTCGGACCGCGCTCGGACCTCACCGTCGCCGTCGGCCTCGTCCTGCTCGGCTGCACCGCCTTCGACGTCGGCGTGCTGCTGGCCCGCCACCGGCCCACCGGCCGCGCGGGCGGCTCCCAGAAGGAACCGCGGCCGGTCATGGCGCACCGCCGCCGGCTCCAGCTGCTGACCGTCCTCGCCTTCCTGTGCAGCGCCGCCTTCATCGTGAAGCTGGGCGGCCCGACCGTGTTCTTCTCCAGCCGGCAGGAGATCATCGCCGGCATCGAGGAGGCGGGCGTATCCAACGGCGACGGCCAGGCCGGCCAGGCCCTGCTGCGCGGCTTCGGCACCGTGCCGGCGCTGCTCGCGCTGCTGCTGTACACGCGCTGGCTCATCACCTCGAAGTTCGCCCGCCGCAAGGTGTCGGTCATCGTGACCTGGGCCGCGCTCGCCGGGCTGAACCTGATCGTCAACAACCCGATCTCCAACCCGCGGTACTGGTTCCTC
The DNA here is from genome assembly GCF_040651775.1 of Streptomyces sp. NPDC048383. Lineage (NCBI taxonomy): Bacteria > Bacillati > Actinomycetota > Actinomycetes > Kitasatosporales > Streptomycetaceae > Streptomyces > Streptomyces sp. NPDC048383. The sequence continues at coordinate 5,252 of NZ_JBEZKS010000011.1, read as the reverse complement.
ACCGTCATGTTCGCGTTGCTGTTCACCGTCTTCCCGGTGAGCGCCGCGATGTACCGGGTGGCCCTGTCGATGGCCGTGGTGATCGCCCTCCTGGTGTTCCCGTTCGCGGACCGCTTCCGCTACGACGAGAAGAACTACAAGCCGGTCGAGACGACGTCGTTCCTGGAGCCGATGGCGCTCAAGGACTACGACCAGATCGGCATGTTCGCCAACACCATCACCTACTCCAACTCCGGGCCCGGCCACTTCTACGGCCGCCAGCTCGCCGGATCGATCTTCTTCGCCGTGCCGCGCTCGATGTGGCCGGGCAAGCCGCGCGACACGGGCGTGATGGTCGGTACCTGGATGGGCACCGTCAACACCAACCTCTCCTCCCCGATCTGGGCGGAGCTGTGGATCGACTTCGGCCCGCTCGGCATGGGCGCCGGACTGCTCGGCATGGGGTACGCAGCCGCCCGCGTGGACCGCCGCTACGCCAAGCGCGCCACCCGCCGCTCACCCCCGGGCAGCCTGATCTCCGTCGTCGTCCCGCTCGTCGCCGGGTACTCCTTCATCCTGCTGCGCGGCCCGCTGCTCCAGGCCTCGGGCCGGGTCGCCATCGCCGCGCTGTGCCTCGCGCTGGTGGCGACGTACCGTCAGGACGGGGCCACCACCCTGCGCTGACGCGCGCGGGGTTGCCGCCGGGGCATCCCTCCGCAGGGCCCGCCTGCCGGCTCCGCACGGCCGGCTCCGCTCGCCCCGCTCCGCTCGCCCGTCGCCCGCGAGCGGAGCTTCGGCATGTCCGGGAGCCGACGTCGGTGACGCCTCCCCGATGGCTGGTTCCAGCCCCGGCGGACGCTTCAGGCCGGGGCCGCTTTCGGCCGGCCGGAACCCCTGGATCGGCCTCCGACCAGCGGACATGATCGTGTCAACGGCCCGCAGGGGCCGGGGGAACACCGGGTGGTGCGGCCGAAAACGCGTACCCCCGGGCACCGCTCCACTGCGCGTCCGCAGCACATCCACGTCATCATCCCGGGGGATCCGCCATGCCTGCTCGCCGTCGAACCACCGCGCTCGCCTCGCTCACCGCCACCGTCGCCATCGGCGCGTCCGTCGCACTCCCGCTGGGCACCACCTCGGCCTCGGCGGCCAGCGTGGCGACCTGGGACAAGGTCGCCCAGTGTGAGAGCTCGGGCAACTGGAGCATCAACAACGGCAACGGGTACTACGGCGGCCTCCAGTTCTCCGCGTCGACCTGGCGGGCCTTCGGCGGCACGGCGTACGCCGCGTACGCACACCAGGCCACCAAGAAGCAGCAGATCCTGATAGCCGAGAAGGTCCTGGCCGTTCAGGGGCCGGGCGCCTGGCCGAGCTGCGGCCGCAGCAGGGGACTCGGCACCGACCACGCGAACCCGTACCCCGACGCCCCCACCCCGCCGGCCCCCGCGCAGTCCTGGAAGGCGCAGGTGCTGGTCGACTCCGGCAACGGCCTGCACCACGCGACGCGCTTCGCCGACGGCACCTGGACCCGCTTCGGCAACGTCGAGGGCGAGGCGGCCGCGGTACCCGGCGGCGTCCGCGCCGTCGCGGAAGCCGGCATCAACGGTGACACGCACGTCCTCGCCGTCAGCAACGAGGGCAAGCTCCACCACACCGTCCGCTTCGCGAACGGCCAGTGGGCCGGGTTCGGCGATGTCCACGCGGCGGCCGGTCAGTTGGCGAACGTGACGCAGGTGGCGGCGGCTTCGGTGGGTGCGGAGCTGCAGGTGGCGGTGGTGGCGGACGGGAAGGTGTACCACACGGTGCGCCGGGCGGACGGCAACTGGACTCCGCTGGCGGCGGTGGGTAACCCGGCGGGTGACAAGCCGGTGACGAAGGTGGCGATGGCCCGTACGGGCTCGGACGTGCAGCTCGTGGCGGTGGCCGACGGGGTCCTGCACCACACGGCGCGGTTGGCGAACGGTACGTGGCTGGGTTGGGGTGACGTGTCCGCGGAGGGTGCTCCGGCCGCCATCGCGGACGTCGCGATCGCCGGTACGGGCAATGACCTCCAGGTGGTTCTGACGGCCGAGAACGGTGCGAAGCAGTACCACGGTGCTCGCTTCTTCAGCGGTGAGTGGGTGTTCAACTCGCTGTCCCCGGTGGTGTCCGGTGTGACCGTGGCGGACGTGTCCGCGGCCGCCGTCAACGACGAGCTCCAGGTGGCGTTCGTGGCCGCGGACGGGCGGGTCCTGCACACGGTCCGACAGGTCAGCGGCAACTGGACCGGCGTCGGCTCCGTCGACCTGACCGGTGTTCCCGCCGCCCGCGACGGCGTCGCCCTCACCGGCACCTTCAACTGACCCGCGCCGACCCGCGCCGCGCCCCCCACCCCGAACTTTCGAGGAATCCTCATGTCTCTCGCCTTCTCCCGCCGCGTCCTGACTTCCGCCACCGGCCTGGCCCTGGCCGCCTCCGGTCTGGTCGCCTTCGCGGCCACGCCCTCGCACGCGGCGGGCCCCGCCTACCAGATGCCCTTCAGCTGCCAGCAGTCCTGGCTGGGCAAGACGTACGGCGGCCACAGCCCCTCCACCCTCTCCATCGACTGGACGCGGGGCTCCTCGACGGAGAACCAGCCGGTCCTCGCCAGCGCCGACGGCACCGTCAGCGTCGTGAAGTCCCTCACCACCAGCTACGGCAAGTACGTGGTCATCGACCACGGCGGCGGCTCCAAGACGCTGTACGCCCACCTGAACGACCACGACGTCACCGTCGGACAGCGCGTCACCCGAGGCCAGAAGATCGGCATCGTCGGCAACACCGGCAACTCCACCGGGGCCCACCTGCACTACGAGCAGCAGTACCAGGGGACGGTCAAGCAATCCGTCTTCAACGGCGTCCCGTTCAGCATGGGTTCGACGCTCAGCAGCAAGAACTGCGGCGAAGTGGAGACGCCACCCGCGCCGACCCGCCAGTGGCGGGCCCAGTTCGCGGTGGAGGCGGGCGGGGGGCTGTTCCACGGCGTCCGCAACCCGAACGGGACCTGGTCGAAATTCGGGAACGTCCAGAACGAGGGCGGCGACGTCCCCTCGGGCGTGCGGACCACCGCCGAGGCCGGCATCGACGGGGACACCCACCTGGTCGCCGTCAGCAACGAGGGCAAGCTCTACCACACCGTCCGCTTCGCCGACGGTTCGTGGGGAGGCTTCGGTGACGTGAACGCCGCGGCCGGTCAGTTGGCGAACGTGACGCAGGTGGCGGCGGCTTCGGTGGGTGCGGAGCTGCAGGTGGCGGTGGTGGCGGACGGGAGGGTGTACCACACGGTGCGCCGGGCGGACGGCAACTGGACTCCGCTGGCGGCGGTGGGTAACCCGGCGGGTGACAAGCCGGTGACGAAGGTGGCGATGGCCCGTACGGGCTCGGACGTGCAGCTCGTGGCGGTGGCCGACGGGGTCCTGCACCACACGGCGCGGTTGGCGAACGGTACGTGGCTGGGTTGGGGTGACGTGTCCGCGGAGGGTGCTCCGGCCGCCATCGCGGACGTGGCGATCGCCGGTACGGGCAATGACCTCCAGGTGGTTCTGACGGTCGAGAACGGTGCGAAGCAGTACCACGGAGCCCGCTTCTTCAGCGGCGACTGGGTGTTCAACTCCCTCTCCCCGGTGGTGTCCGGAGTGACGGTCACCGATGTCGCGGCGGCCGCCGTCAACGACGAGCTCCAGGTGGCGTTCGTGGCCGCGGACGGGCGGGTCCTGCACACGGTCCGTCAGGTCAGTGGCAACTGGACCGGCGTCGGCTCCGTCGACCTGACGGGCGTCACGGGCACCCGTACCGGCGTCTCGATCACCGGCACCTACAACTGACCCGGCACGGGCCGCTCCTCCCCCTCACCCGACTTCTTCCACAAAGGACCTCTCCCTCATGTTCAAGGCCAAGCAGTCCGCCCGTAGCCGCTCCCTCCTCCTCGCCGCCGTCGTGCTCGCCCCGATGCTGGGGATGGCCTCGGCCCAGTCGGCGGCGGCCAACGCCCCCAGCGTCGCGGACATCGCACGCAACCAGGTCGGCAACAACTGCACGCCGTACTACGGATGCGTGTACCCGTCCGCCTGGTGCGCCGAGTTCTCCCGCTGGGTCTGGAAGCAGGCCGGCGCGAACACCAGCGGCCTCAACGCGGCCGCCGCGTCCTTCCACAGCTACGGCCAGAAGAACGGAACCCTGCACACCAGCGGACCGCGGATAGGCGACGCGGTCCTGTGGGACGACGACGGTTCGGTCTCCGGCGAGGCGAACCACGTCAGCCTGGTCGTCGGAGTCTCCTCCGACGGCTCGCAGATCCAGACCGTCGGCGGCAACGAGAGCGGCAAGGTCTCGTACAAGAACTGGTTCAACTGGCGGACCTACAACAACCCGGGCGCGGGCAAGGCCCTCGCCTTCGTCTCACCGGTGGGCGTACCCGGAACCCCGCCGCCGGTGGTGACGCCGCCCGCGCCGTCCGGACAGTGGCGGGCCCAGGTCGCCGTGGAGGCGGGCGGGTCGCTCCACCACGGCGTCCGCAACCCGAACGGAACCTGGTCGAGCTTCGGGAACGTCGACAACGAGGCGGGCGAGATCCCCTCGGGCGTCCGGACCACGGCCGAGGCCGGCATCAACGGCGACACGCACGTCCTCGCCGTCAGCAACGAGGGCAAGCTCCACCACACCGTCCGCTTCGCGAACGGCCAGTGGGCCGGGTTCGGCGATGTCCACGCGGCAGCCGGTCAGTTGGCGAACGTGACGCAGGTGGCGGCGGCTTCGGTGGGTGCGGAGCTGCAGGTGGCGGTGGTGGCGGACGGGAAGGTGTACCACACGGTGCGCCGGGCGGACGGCAACTGGACTCCGCTGGCGGCGGTGGGGAACCCGGCGGGTGACAAGCCGGTGACGAAGGTGGCGATGGCCCGTACGGGCTCGGACGTGCAGCTCGTGGCGGTGGCCGACGGGGTCCTGCACCACACGGCGCGGTTGGCGAACGGAACGTGGCTGGGTTGGGGTGACGTGTCCGCGGAGGGTGCTCCGGCCGCCATCGCGGACGTCGCGATCGCCGGTACGGGCAATGACCTCCAGGTGGTTCTGACGACCGAGAACGGTGCGAAGCAGTACCACGGTGCTCGCTTCTTCAGCGGTGAGTGGGTGTTCAACTCGCTGTCCCCGGTGGTGTCCGGAGTGACCGTGGCGGACGTGTCCGCGGCCGCCGTCAACGACGAGCTCCAGGTGGCGTTCGTGGCCGCGGACGGGCGGGTCCTGCACACGGTCCGACA
>NZ_JBEZKS010000010.1:0-162432 GCF_040651775.1 Streptomyces sp. NPDC048383 | reverse complement strand
CCGGATGGAGCCCGGGTCGAGGGTCAGGGTCCCGTACCGCTCGGCGAGGCGGTCCTTCTGGTCCTGGGGGAACGCGGCGATCATCTCGTCGATGAGTGCGGCGCCGGAGCGCCGCACCACCCCGGGTCGGGCCCGGTCAGGCGATCGAGAACGTCACGACCGACTGGTAGGTGTCGGCGAACATGAACGGCGGCAGCTGGAGCATCGCCGCGCCGCCCACGGCGAACTCGCCGCCGGTCAGCTCGTCACCGCCGGCCGCCTGCGAGGCGACCTTCATCGGGGTGTCGGTGATCGCGCCCGGGGTGCCCGCGGTGCAGGTGCTGGGGCTGTCCGGGTTGGTGACGGTGCAGGACGGCTGGATGCCGAGCTGCGCCTTCGCCATCGAGTGGCCGGTCGTCTGGTTCAGGAACGGCGTACGGGTCGCCGTCACGTCCCAGCCGAGGCTGCCGCCGCGGAAGTCCTGGACGGTCGCGGCGTTGAACGCGCCGAACACCGACTGGGACTTGCCGTTGATGGTCACCGAACCGAAGCTGACGGCCGGCTGGCCGTCCTTCGGGCCGAGGGCCAGCGGCCCGGGCAGCACCTCGATGTCCACCGGGTTCTTGACGCCCGCCTGCTCCTCGACGAACACGAAGGGCTTGGGCGCGAGCGTCGAACCGTCGATCCTGATCGCGTCGGCCTTCTTGGTGACCGTGATGTCGCAGGTCGCGGCGCCGGACGCGGACGCCGTACCGGTACCCGTGTCACCGGTGGCCGCACCACCGAGCAGCGCGGAACAGGAGACCGCGCCGGCCGGGAAGTTGGCGCCGGTGACGACCACGGCGGTGCCCGCCGGGCCGCTGTTGGGCGTCAGCTTCGTCGTGACCGGATCCTTGGGCAGCGCCTCGGAGGCGATCGATCCGACCGAGGCGCTGGGCCGCGGATCCGGCGTACACGTCGTGGTGTAGACGGTGCCGCCCAGGTCGGCGTCCGTGACCACCTGGTCGATCGTGATCTGGACGGTGGTGCCTTCGGTGCCCTCGGGGAGGGTGATGTTCCCGCTGAACGCGGGCGGGTCCGCCTTCTTCCCGGCCTCCTGGTGGCTCGGGACGGCCGGGCTGGTCACCGTCTGGGCGACCCCGCCGACGAGCAGCTTCATCTTGATCGTGTTCACCGTGTCGATGGTGAACATCGGGACGACGGGGGTCTCGCCCGGATCGATGGTGATCGGCACGGACTGACCCGCCTTGGCGGTGTCGGGGACCGTGACCGTGAAGTCCTGGGTGCCGTTGGCGCCCGGCTGGGGCGCGGGGGCGACACACTTCACGGGTACCGGCGTGGTTTTGGTCGCGGCCTGCGCCGTTCCCGTCAGGGCCACGACGCCGCCCGTCAGGGCGAGGGAAAGGGCGCCCGCCCCGGCCAGCATTCTTCGTCGGAACGTTGTACTCACTGGGTCGCGACTCCTTCGTCAGACGAACCCCTCCCCCCACCCGCTGTGTGGGGGAGGTTGAGCCGGTGCGGAGGCCGTCATTGACGCGTCGCGGTGATGAGAAGTCAATGGATGGGTTTCGCCCGAAGCACCCACACATTGATGTCCCATCAGAACCGGTCTGATGGGACATCGGATACCGACTGGTCGGTGGCGGCGGATGGGACCGCCCGGGTGCCGCCGTCGCCTCAGGGGGCCGTCGGGGTGTGCAGGAGCAGGTTCGCGGTGCCGGCGGGCAGGCCGGTGATCCGGTTCGGGATGGCGCCGCTCCGCAGCGCCCGTGCCACCTGGTCGGGCGTACGGACGGTGCCGCCGGCCAGCAGCAGCGCGGCCGCGCCCGCCACGTGCGGGGCCGCCATGGAGGTGCCGGAGGAGCGGGCGAGGGCCGTCGCCGAGCCCTTCCACGCCGAGGTGACGCCCACGCCCGGCGCCGAAAGGTCCACGCAGCGGCCGTGGTTGGAGAACGCCGGTCGCCGGTCGGCGGAGTCCGTGGCGCCCACCGTCAGGGCCTGTGGGACGGCTGCCGGGGAGCCGGCGCAGGCGTTCCCGCCGTCATTGCCGGCCGCCACGGCGAAGGTGATCCCCGACGCCACGGCACGGACCACCGCCGCGTCCATGGCCCGGCTGCGGGTGCCGCCCATGCTCATGTTGACGACGGCCGGGCCCCGGGCGGTGTGCCGGGCGGCGTCCTTCACCAGCCAGTCGAGACCCCGCAGGATCGCCGACAGCTTGCCGTCGCCCCGACAGTCGGCGACCTTCACGCCGACCAGGGAGACCCCCTTGGCCACCCCGTACGTGGCCCCGCCGACGGTCGCGGCGACGTGCGTGCCGTGACCGTTGCAGTCGGCCGCGCCCTCCAGGAACACCGCGTTGTACCCGGCCCGGGCCCGGCCCCCGAACTCCTGGTGCGCGGTGTTGATCCCGGTGTCGACGACGTACACCGTGACGCCCTGCGCCTTGGTCGCGTACGTGTACGAACCGTCGAGCGGCAGCTCGCGCTGGTCGATCCGGTCGAGCGGCCAGGGTGCGGCGGCCTGCGCGGTGAGCGGGGCACTGACGGGGGCGGGGGTGAGGGTGGGAGTGGGTGCGGCGGGGGGGACGGGTGGGGTGGGGATGGTGACCGGGGCGGGAGCCGGGGCCGGAGCTGCGGCCGGGGTGGTGGGGGTGTCGGGGGTGGGGACGGGCTGGGTGGCGGGGGTGTTGGGCGGGGTCTGGGTGCCGGGGGTAGCGGTCGGTGCGGGAGTGCCGGGTGGGGGAGCGGGCGCTGAGGTGGCCGGTGCGGGTGCGGGTGGGGCAATTGGGGCCGGTGTGGCCGGTGTGGGGGCCTCGTCGGAGATTCGGAAGTCCGTGTCCGGTTCGACGGAGGCCACCCGGGGGTCGGCGGCGAGGCCGGCCGCGCGGGCCGCGGTGGTCCGGACCGTGAAGCCGTTGAGCACGGTGTCGTAGACCGCCCCCACCCGGTCCCCGGCCTCCGCGGCCTCCGCGGCCAAGGCGCGGGTCGGGGCGCGGGGGGTGGCGTCCTTGAGGACCACCACGTAGGAGGCGGTGGGCGCTTCGGACCCGGCCGTGTCGTTGGTTGCCGGCGGCGGGAGCGCGGCGGCCGCCGCGAGCAGGGCGGCGGCGGGGAGGAGCGCGGTCAGTGCGGTCATGCTCCCGACGCTCCCGCCGCCGGGTCGGTGGCGCGCGGAGGGTGCGCCGACTGGCCGCACGACACGCCGCCCAAGGGGTCCCCGAGCCGGCGCCTGCCGGGCGGAGCGGTTGCGCGGGCAGTGCTCCGCGCGTCGCAGCCGGACCCCGGCGAGGTCGGCGGCGGGGCAGGGGGGTGACGGGGATTCGGCGGTCCCCGCCTCCGCGTCGGGGCGCGGGTCAGGAGGTGGGGGGTAGGGGCCAGCCGCGCATCGTGAAGACGCCCTCGTCCTGCGCGCCGGACGCGGTGTACGTGGCGAGCGCTGCCTCGTTGTCCGTGTCGACGCCCACCCACATGCCGTAGCAACCCCGCCTCGCCGCTTCCGCGGCAAGGGCCTCGGTGAGGGCGCGGCCGATGCCGCGCCGCCGGTAGCCCTCGTCCACGGAGAGTTCGTACAGGCACATCTCGGTGCCCTTGTCCGGGTGGCTCATCTCGACGCCGGACACCATGCCGGCAGGTACCCCGTCGACGTAGGCGATCAGCATCAGGTGGCCGGGGGAACGCAGGAAGCGCTCGGACCACTCCTCGCGGGCGGGACCGTCGAAGAGCCCCTCGGCGGCTCGTAGTTCGGCGGCGGTGGTGGCGGGGCGGATGTCCATGCCCGTCACGATAGGGGCCGGACCCGTGTGATCATGCCGACATGACGCGTGCGGGCGGGGAGTTCGAGACGGCGTGGCACACGGCACCCGAAGCGGTACGCCGCTCCCTGGGCCGGGCGTACGAGGCGCTGGTGGCCGGCGGCCTGGCGGTCGGGGCGGTGCTGACGGACCCGACGGGGACCGTATTGGCAGAGGGGCGCAACGAGGCCTACGAGGAGCCCGGAACCGACGGCCCGGGCACCGGCCCGCTGCGGGGGACCCCCCTCGCCCACGCGGAGATGAACGTACTCGGGGCCGCCCGGACGGGATGGGACCTCGGCGCCACGACGTTGTGGAGCACCCAGGAGCCGTGCGCGATGTGCGCGGCGGCGGCCCGGTTCTGCGGGGTCGGCGCCGTGCGTCACCTCGCACCCGACCCGTGGGCACTCGCGACGGGCTCGACCGGGTCCTCCGGGGCCGCACCCGCAACCGGCACGCTCTGGCTGCTCGCCGCGAACGTGATGTTCCTGCGCAGCGTGGCGGCGGCCGCGACGGGACCCGGCGAACCGGAGGTCCTGCGCCACCACCGGAGCGCCGAGCCGGAGACGGCCGCGCTCCACGACTCCGTCCCGCCGGGGCTCCCGGAGAACGACCCGGTGGAGAAGTGGCTGGCCCGGTTGTGGCCCGCGCTGACGGAGGCCGCGCGGAACCGGGAGGGCCGCCACCGGAGCCCCCGCTGACGGCGCCGGCCACGCCCCCGCGGACCGCGCGCCGTCGGCGCCGGCCACGCCCCCCGCAGACCGCGCGCCGTCGCCGTCGGGCGCCGCGTTGACTGTGCGCCGTCGCCGTCGCCGTCGCCGTCGCCGTCGGGCGCCGCGCGGGCCCGCTGCCGGCCCCGGCCGTGCACCGTGTCGGCCTCGCGCCGTCGGCGTCGGGCGCCGCGCGGGCCCGCTGCCGGTCCCGGCCTTGCGCCGTTGCAGTCGCGCGCGCCGCCGCGGCCGCGTGTCGGGTCGGGATGGGATGGGGGTGGGCCTGGGGCGACGGGGGCCGTCAGGGTGTGCGGACCGCTAGGGCGGCCGCGTAGGCGGGTGGAGCCGGGAGGTCGCGGAGGGACCAGCCCGGGACGGGGGCCGGGGTGGCGGCCGAGCCGACGTACGGCTCGATCAGGCCGAGGGCGAGCCCGGTGCCGGTGGCCTTGAGGTAGGCCTCCTTGCGGGACCACAGCCGGGCCAGGGCCGCCTGCCGGTCCGTCACCGGGAGGGCGGTCAGTTCGGCGGTCTCCGCCGGGTGCAGGGTGCCGATCACGTCGCCCACGGCCCCCTCGTTCGGGAGGCCCTCCACATCGACGCCGACCGGGACGCCCGCGACGGCGAAGTAGGCCATGTCCGCGCTGTGCGACAGCGAGAAGTGCACCGCGCCACCCGCGACGGCGGGCCTGCCGTGCGGGCCCCCGCAGCACGGGCAGTCCTCGCGGACCAGCGTGACCTTCTCGGGGGCCAGGCCCAAGTAGGCGCCGAGCAGCACCCGCAGCCCGATGTGGGAGGCGAGGTAGCTGCGCCGGTCGTGCGGGCGCAGCAGCCGGCCCAGCCGGTCCCGTTCGGCCGCGTCGAGCAGCGACGCGGCCTCGTCGGTCCGGTGGCCGCCGATCACCGCACGCGTGGTGTCCAGGGACCACACGACGGCGTCCGATCCCACGGGCAGCGTGCCCGTACGCGGTATGTCACCGCCGAGCTGATTCACGTACTCGGTCATCCGAGCAGGGTAGACGAGGAGATCGACGGCCCGGTTACCCTCGGCCGGGTTCGTAATGATCAGCTCCAGGGGGAGAGACCGTGCACAGTGCCGTGGTGACGCCGGAAGGCGACCGGATCCGTTGGGTCGAACTGCCCGGGGAGGACCCGGCCCGGGTGTACGTCCACGGGCTCGGCGCCACCTCGCCCGCCTACTTCGCGGCCACCGCCGTGCATCCGCTGCTCGCGGGCAGGCGCTCGCTGCTGGTCGACCTCCTCGGGCACGGACACAGCGACCGGCCCGACACCTTCTCCTACACCCTGGAAGCCCACGCCGCCCTGGCACGGGCGCTCACCGAAGCCCACGTCGAGGCGGCCGAGGTGATCGGACACAGCATGGGCGGAGCCGTCGCCATCGTGCTGGCCGCCCGCCACCCCGAACTGGTGTCCCGGCTCGTCCTGGTCGACGCGAACCTGGACCCGATGCCCCGGGTCCCCCGCGCCCCCGGCAGCAGCGGGATCGCCTCCTATACGGAGGAGGAGTTCCTGGCCGGGGGCTGGGCCGAGGTGCGCGAGCGGGCCGGCGCCCACTGGTGGTCGACCATGCGGCTGGCCGGCCGGACCGCCCTGCACCGCAGCGCCGTGCACCTCGTGACCGGTACGACGCCCACCATGCGCGACCTGCTGCTGGACCTGAGGATCCCACGCGGCTTCCTGTATCCGGAGGCGGACGGAGCCCCCGCCGGGACCGAAGCCCTGGAGGCCGCCGGAGTGCGCGTCCTGCCCGTACCGGACTGCGGGCACAACATCATGCTGGACAACCCGGACGCCTTCGCCCGGACCGCGTCGGCCCTCCTGCGGGACGGCACGGCCGAGGTTGGGTAGCCGCCGAAGTCCCTATCGGAGACGCGGAGTTTCGCCGCGCCGCTCAGCCTTGCCCGGCGGTCCTGACGACTCCCGCGCTCCGCTTGGCCGGGGCGCCCGGGGACGGGGTGCCGTCGGTCCAGGCGTAGACCCGCTTGCCGCGCACCGCCACCTGGTACTGGTGCCGGTCCCGGCACTCGGGACGCTCCTCCGCCCTCGTGTCACCCGGCCACCAGCGGGCGGCCAGCCGGGGGCCGCCCTTCACCTTCTGGGTGCCGGCGGTGCACTGCGGACCGTCGAGCGCGGTCCGGCCCAGGGTGAAGCGGATCAGCCGAGCCTCGCCGTTCGTCCGGACCCTTATCCGTATGTCCGTGGCGTCCGCCGGTATCCAACTCGGCAGCACGAACGCCCGGTCGCCACGCGCGGGCGCGTCGGCGGCGGTGGCGAAGCGCTTGCCCTTCTCGTGCAGAACCCGGTCGTCCAGCGCGTTGGTGACGGGGTTCGGCGGCAGGTTGGGCAGGGCGAAGGCGGCCGTGGCCAGCACTCCCACGGCAGCGGCGGCGATCACGAGCGGTCGGCGGTTCATAGGGTCAAGTGTTCCGAGGGCGGGTGCGGGGCGCGTCCCTCCGCGGTATCAAGTTCGTCTCTGCCGCAAGTCGGATACGGCCTCATACCTGAGAGGGGCTTGACCGCCACCCCGCCACCCCGCCACCCCGGAGCGCCCCGCGCGTTACAGGTCCGTGGGGGGATTGGAGCCCGGCGGGCGCCGCCGTCCTCCCCGCCCCACCCCACCGGGAGGTCCCGTCGTGCGTCGCCGCCCCACCGTCCCCCTCGCCTGCGCGCTGGCCGCGTGCCTGCTCGCCCTCGCGAGCCCCGCCCGGGCGACTCCCACTGTCCGGGCCGTCCCGGCGGACAAGTCGCTGGTGCTCGACGGCTGGACGCGGACCGGAGCGGCGAGCCACGACGCCTGGGCCGTCGCACGGGCGGACCGGGCGTCCTGGGCGGCGTACGCGTTCGACTGGTCGACCGACCACTGCACGACCTCCCCCGACAACCCCTTCGGCTTCCCCTTCCGGACGGCGTGCGCCCGCCACGACTTCGGCTACCGCAACCACAAGGCGGCAGGCTCCTTCCGGGCCGCGAAATCCCGCCTGGACGACGCCTTCCACGCGGATCTCAAACGCGTCTGCGCCCGCTACGAGCCCGTTAAGAAGGCCTCCTGCGACGCCACGGCCCGCACGTACTACGAGGCCGTACGCGCCTTCGGAGTCCCCCTCGACCGCGCCGGTTGATCCACCCGCCCCGCCGTACCACCGCTCCGCAATCCGCAACCCTCAGACGCTGATGGGCGAAGCTCCGCACCCAGAGCGCCCCGATCAAGCGGTGAGGCCGCTCTCCCACGCCCAGGCCGCGATGCCGACCCGATTGCGCACGGCGAGTTTGCGCTGAACGTCGGCAATGTGGGTCTTGGCCGTGCCCGCCGAGACGAACAACTCCGTCCCGCTCTCCGCGTTGGTTGGCCCCTTGGCGACGAGAGCGGCTATCTCGGACTCGCGTTCCGTGAGGGACTCGATCAGCTGCGGCGCCCGACTCCTGGCCGCACCCACCGACTTGAGGTGTTCCAGCAGCCGCACGGTGATCGCGGGGCTGATCGGCGTGTCCCCTGCCACCGCGGCACGTACGGCCTCCACCAGGAGCGCCGGTCCGGCGCGCATCAGCAGGAAGCCGCAGGCGCCGTGACGCAGCGCGGTGTGCACGTACTCGTCCAACCCGAAGGTGGTCACCACGACCACGCGCAGGGGCTCGACGGCTTCCGGTCCGGCCCGGCCAGCCTGCGCGTGACCTCCAGGCCGTCGAGGCGCGGCATCCGGATGTCGGCCAGTACGACGTCCGGCCTCAACTTCTCGGCCGGTTCGATGGCTTGGACGCCGCCCATGGCCTCACCGACGACCTCCGTGTCCGGCTGGGCGTCCAGGATCGGGCGGACGCCGATGCGAACGGATTCCTGATCGTCGGCCAAGAGGACGCGGATGATCACACCCAGCGCCGTACCCGCGTGCGGCCCGGCGGTGAGCGTGCCGCCGAGTGCGCCGATCCGTTCCTCGAGGCCGACGAGCCCCGTACCCCCGGCCCCGCCCCCGGCTCAGGGCGCCACCCCGCGCCCCCGGACCCGCGCATACGAAAGCCCTCCCCGGAGGGAGGGCTGAGGGTGGGACGGGAAGAGTGCCCCCGGCAGGACTCGAACCTGCGGCCAAGTGCTTAGAAGGCACCTGCTCTATCCACTGAGCTACGGGGGCCGGAAGGTGGCCGTGGTGGCCTGGAGCCCCTGGGTGGGGGTGGGGCGTCCGTCCGTGCCGGGTCAAGGATAGGGCTCCGGTTGCCTTGTCCCGGTTGCTTCACTCGCGGGCCACGATGTGGAGGTTCGGTGAAGCGGTCCCGATACTCGCAGGCAGGTGCGATTCTCGCACCGCTTTTGCGCCGCGTCGCCCTGGGTGTTGTGCACTCGTTATGCCTGCGTCCCACTCGTCCGCCGTGTCCCTGATGTTCCGCCGGAGTGGCGGTCGGCGCGCAGAGGGCGTATAAGCTTCAAAAATGCTCCTAAATTGGGCATTCTTCGCATGTGGTGACCTTGGATGTACGGCCCCAGTTGCTCGATGCCCTGTCCGCCCTGCGCGACCGGGTGGCGTCCGTGCGTCTGCCGCTGCCCCTGCCCGGCGCTCCGCGCGCCCGCCAGACCAGAGCCGAGCTGCTCGCGCAGCTCGACGACTACCTCGTGCCCCGGCTCAAGGCGCCAGAGGCGCCCCTGCTCGCCGTCATCGGCGGGTCGACCGGGGCCGGCAAGTCCACCCTCGTCAACTCCCTCGTCGGCCGTCAGGTCAGCGAAGCCGGAGTGCTGCGCCCCACGACGCGCACACCGGTGCTCGTCTGCCATCCGGATGACCACCACTGGTTCGCCGGGATGCGGATCCTCCCCGACCTGATGCGCGTCTGGGCGCCCCAGGAGGACGACGAACCCACCGGCCCGGCCAAGAAGAACACCCTCCGCACCCAGAACCGCCGCTCCTCCGCCCGCGAACTGCGGATCGAGACCGTCGCCACCCTCCCGCGCGGGCTCGCCATCCTCGACGCCCCCGACATCGACTCCCTCATCGTCGAGCACCGGACGCTCGCCGCCGAACTCATCTGCGCCGCCGACGTCTGGGTCATGGTCACCACCGCCTCGCGGTACGCCGACGCCGTGCCCTGGCACCTGCTGCGCACCGCCAAGCAGTACAAGGCCACCCTGGTCACCGTCCTCGACCGGGTCCCGCACCAGGTGCTCACCGAGGTCTCGCGGCAGTACGGGGCCCTGCTCACGCGGGCCGGGCTGGGTGACGTACCGCGGTTCACGGTGCCCGAGCTGCCCGAGTCGGCCGGCGGGGGCGGGCTGCTGCCGGCCAGCGCCGTCGCGCCGCTGCTCGCCTGGCTCAGCCACCACGCGCAGGACCCGGCCGCCCGGCAGTACGCCGTCGGGCGCACCGCGCTGGGCGCGCTCGACTCCCTCGGACGGCGGATGCCGGAGCTCGCCTCGGCCGTCGCCGCCCAGCACGCCGCCGCCGTACGGCTGACCTCGGCCGTCGAGGACGCGTACAAGCGGGAGGGCAAGCGGGTCCGCAACCGCCTCGACCAGGGCGCCGTCCTCGCCGGGGACGCGCTGACCCGCTGGCGCGGCTACCCCCTCGACACCAGCGCCGACGAGCTGCTGGACTCCCTCGCCGAATCCCTCGCCGCGCTGCTCCAGTGCGCCGTCGCCGCCGCCGACGAGCGGATCGCCGAAGCCTGGCGCCGTGAACCGGCCGCCGCGGCGGTGTCCCTGCCCGCCCCCGACCGGGAGGCGGCGGAACGTATCGGCATGGCCGTACGGCGCTGGCGGCGCGTCCTGGAGGAACTCGCCGAGGAAGAGGTCGCCGGGCTCGACAAGCAGCCGCCGCCCGACCCCGACGGCGTCGCGGCCCTCCTCGTCGCCGCCCTCCTCGGCGGCAAGCGCGCCCGCCCCGCCGGGGAGAAGCTCGCCGAGCGGATCGGCGTCCAGGCCGCCGTACGCCTGCGCGACCGGGGCGGAGAACTGGTCGGGGACCACCTCGACGAGGTGCTCCGCGCCGAACGCGACCGCCGCCTCGCCCCCCTGGAAGCGCTCGAAGTGACCCCGGAACCACAGGCCGAACTGATCGCCGCGCTGTCCCTACTGCAGAAGGAGAGGTGACGCGGTGACCGCCCTGACCGACCGTGACCGCACCGACGACCGCTGGGACGACGGGTTCATCGCGCGCTCCCGCCCCCGACCCAAGGGCCGCCGAGGCCTGGGCGCCGTACCCGGCACCGGCACCGGCGGCGAACTGTGCGGCGAAGGCCTCTGCGACGAGGGCCTGTGCGACGGGGACCACGAGGACGCCGAGGCGCTGAACGAGGGCGACGAGGAACTCGTCCGCGCCGTGTCCGGGGCCGGCAGCGACGGCGGCAAGGTCGCCGCGCCGCCGCTCAGCCCCGAGGCCCAGGCCCTGCGGACCCGCCTCGACGCCCTGCGCCAGCTCGTCGGACTGTCCCGGACCCGCCTCGACGGCAAGACCCTCGCCGAGGCCGGCCGGGTCCTCGACGAGGCCGCGGCACGCCGCGGGCTGTCCCCGCAGCACACCGTGGTCGCCATCGCCGGAGCCACCGGAAGCGGCAAGTCCACGCTGTTCAATTCACTCGCCGGAGTGCAGATCTCCGAAACCGGGCTGCGCCGCCCGACCACCGCCGCACCGATCGCGTGCAGCTGGTCGGACGGGGCCGCGGGCCTGCTGGACCGGCTGGAGATCCCGGGCCGGCTGCGCCGCCGGCCCCGCGAGACCTCCGAGGCGGAGGCCCTGCGCGGCATGGTCCTCGTCGACCTGCCCGACCTGGACTCGGCGCTCGGCGTGCACCGCGACCACGTGGACCGGGTCCTGGCGCTGGTCGACGCGGTGGTGTGGGTCGTCGACCCCGAGAAGTACGCGGACGCCGTCCTGCACGAGCGGTACCTGCGGCCGCTCGCCGGACACGCCGAGATCACCTTCGTCGTGCTGAACCAGGTGGACCGGCTGCCGGGCGAGTCCGCCGACCTCGTCCTCGACGACCTGCGCAGACTCCTCGACGACGACGGCATCGCGCTCGGCGAACACGGCGAACCCGGAGCCACCGTCCTCGGACTGTCCGCCCTCACGGGTGAAGGCGTCGGGGAACTCCGCGAACTCCTCGGACAGTTCACCCAGGAGAAGGGCGCCGCGACCCGACGGATCTCCGCCGATCTCGACCGGGCCGCGCTGCGCCTGCGCCCGCTGTACGTGGCCGACGGACACGCGGGACCGGAGATCGGCGAGGGGGCGCGCGCCGAGTTCGAGGACAGGCTCGCGGAAGCCGTCGGCGCGTACGCCGCGGGCCTCGCCGCCGAGCGGGCCTGGCGGCGCAACGCCGGAAAGGCGTGCGGGACGCCCTGGCTGCGGCTGTGGCGGTGGTACGAGGGCCGCCGCGCCCCGCGCTCCCTGGCCGGACTGGCCGCGCTCGCCGCGATCGGCCGCTCCGGCACGCCCACCGCGCAGGCTCCCGTGGAGGAGGAGGTGACCGCCCGGCAGCGGGTCGAACAGGCCGTGCGGACGGTCGCCGACGAGGCGGTCATCGGGCTGCCCGACCCCTGGGCGCAGGCCGTACGGGAGACCGCCGTGCGCGGCGGCGAACAGCTGCCCGAGGCGTTGGACCAGCTGGCCGTGACGCTCGGGCCCGCCGTCACCGCCCCCGGCGCGAAGCCGCCACGCCCGACGTGGTGGCCCGTCGCCGTGCTCGCGCAGGCGGCCATGACGCTCGTTCAGATCTTCGGCGGGCTGTGGCTCGTCGGGCAGATCGTGGGCGTCCTGGAACCGAAGCTCATGCCGCCGGTGCTCTTCATGGTCGCCGGCATCATCGGCGGGCCGCTGGTGGAGTGGGCCTGCTCCCTCGCGGCCCGCGGTCCGGCCCGCCGCTACGGGCAGGACGCCGAACGGCGGCTGCGACAGGCCGCCGCGGGCTGTGGACGGGCCCGGGTCCTGGAGCCGGTCGCGGCCGAACTGCTGCGCTACCGGGAGGTGCGCGAGCAGTACGCCACGGTCGCCGCAGGGGGGACGAGGTTGTCCACAACCCGCCAGTAGTCCACAGGCCGAAGCGGGATCGGGGGCCCGGGCCCAGCATGGTCGTACCTCGCGCGGCAGGTCCGCGGGGGTACCCGGGCGGAGGGCCCGCGCGGGTGGGCAGACGTGGGGAGGGCGGCCGGGATGAACGACACCCTGGTGACGCTGGTCGGGTACGTGGCGACGCAGATCGACTTCAAGGAGACGACCACCGGCCCGTCGGCGAGGTTCCGCTTCGCCGTCACGCCGAGGTACTTCGACCGGCGGACGGACACCTGGACGGACGCGGCCACCAGTTTTTACACGGTGTGGGCACGCCGTGTACTGGCGGTGAACCTGGCCGGTTCCGTGTCCGTCGGCGAACCGCTCGTGGTGCACGGACGGTTGCGGGTCCGGGAGGACCCGCCCGACGGCGACGGCGTCCGGTGGTTCTCCGCCGACATCGACGCGATCGCGATCGGACACGACCTCAACCGCGGCACGGCGGCGTTCCGTCGGGTGGTCAGGACGGACACCCCGCTGATGGGCACTCAGAACGCGGCGGTGGTCTGAGTGTTCGAGGCGGCTAGGATTCCCCGGTACTCACGGGCACCTGGGTCTTTGGCCCGAAGGGGAAGACTGTGTCGATCGCTGTTCCCGCATCCTCCGCATCCTCCGAATCCTCCACATCCGCCGCGGCCGCGGTTCCCGTGGCGTCCTCGGCGCTCGTCGCCGGCGCCGGCGTCGGCGCTGCGGCAGCGGGGAGACCGGGGTCCGCGCCCTGGGCCGAGCCCGGCGCCCACCCCACGCCCGCAACCCCCGCGCCCGCGGTTCCGCTTACCGTCCTGGCGGTGCCTCCTGCCGCTCCGGCGCCCGGCTCCGCAGGCTCCACCGACTCAGCCGGAGCCCCCGCCGGTGGCCCCGTCCCCGCCGCGGGCTCCGGCGGGGGGCGGCCCTCCGTACGACGGCCGCTCGCCGTGGCCCTGTTGGCGGCAGCGGCCTTCACCGCCACACCGGGGGGCCGGGCCGCGGCGGACGCCGGCCCCGTCCCGGGCCGTGCCACCGAGGGGGCCGGCGCCGTCCTCGACGGACTCAAGACGTACGGGCAGGCCGTCCTGCGCGCCGGGGACGGCTCGGTCCGGCAGATCCCGGCCGGCCTCCACGAGATGCGGGTCGACGGCGGCGGCACCCTCCAGACGTACGGAGTCGGCGTCGCGGGATACGCGCAGCCACAGGCCCGCTTCACCGAGACCGGTTGGGGCGGCAGCCCGCTCGCCGGGAACGCCGAGGCGGGCCGCATCCGCTGGGTGCTGGAGCACTCCTACCCCCAACTCAACGACCTGGCCGGGCTCGCCAAGGCCTCGGGAGCCGGCGCGCTGACCGCCGAGAGCGCGGCCGCCGGTACCCAGGTGGCGATCTGGAGACTGGCCGACGGGGCCCCGGTGGAGGCCGCGGACCCGGCTGCCGAACTCCTGGCCGACTACCTCCAGCGGGAAGCGGGCCGGATGCCGGAACCTCCCCCCTCACTGGGGTTGGAACCCGGCCCGGCGGCGGGACCCGTCACCGGGGCGGCCGGCAGTCGCATCGGCCCCGTCACGGTGCGGACCCGGGCGCAGAGCGTGAGCGTCACGCCGGACGCGGCGGCCATCGCCATGGGCGTGCGGGTCGTCGACGCCGACGGCAAGCCGCTGACCTCCGCCGCCGACGGGAGCCGTCTGTACTTCGAGGTCCCGGCGGGCACCCCCGACGGCACGGCCTCCGTCACCGTCCAGGGCTCCACCAAGGTCCCCGTCGGGCGGATCTTCAGCAGTGGCGTCCCCGCCGAGGCGCAGATCGTGGCCGGCTCCAGCGAATCGGCGGCCTCGGCCGGGGCCGCCGCGACGTGGCCCGTACCGGGACGGGCCACGACGGGCCGGGCCGGCACGGGCTCGTCCGCCGCGGGTTCCGTCGGCACGGGCTCCGTCGGTGCGGGCTCGGCCGCCGCGGGGCCCGTCGGAACCCTGGCCGGGGCGAGCGAGGTCCCCGTCGCCGAAGCCACCGGCGCGGCGGGCGCCGCATCGCCGGACGAGGAACGGCTGGCCTCCAGCGGCAGCTCCGCCGCGACCCCGGTGATCGCGTCCCTGGCCGTCGGCCTGGTGGTCCTGGGCGGCATGGTCGTCCTCCTCCTGCGCAAGCGCCCGCTCGAAGGCGAGCACGCCGGCGAGCGCCCTGAGGAGGAGGGAGCGTAGGGCCGCCGGTCCGCACTCCGTCCGGGCGCGCCGATGCCGGGGCCCGGACGCTCCGGCGTCCGGCGTCCGGGGTCGGGGGTGGGGCCGATCGCCCGGCGTTCGGGGCGCGTCTGATTTCGGATCCGGTCCACGGGGTAAGCGCTGGAAATGGGTGATCAAGAACTGACATGGCGGGGCACGGTCGCGCGGTGGGACCGGCAGCTGTTCGAAGCCGTGGCACGCCGGCACTGGCCCGGGGCCGATCGGGTGCTGCCGCGCCTCGGGCGGGCCGCGAACCACGGCGTCCTGTGGGGCGGGACCGCGGTGGCGATCAGCGTGCTCGGCTCCCCCCGGGCCCGCAAGGCCGCCGTGCGCGGGGCCGCCTCGCTGGCACTGGCCTCGGCGACCATCAACACCGTCGGCAAGTGGTCGGTCCGCAGGCCCCGCCCGCTGCTCGACGGGGTGCCGGCCGTGCGGCAGCTCCACACGCAGCCGCAGACCACCTCCTTCCCGTCCGGGCACGCGGCGTCGGCCTTCGCGTTCACCGCCGGACTGGCGCTGGAGTCCCCGGGCTGGGGCGCCGTGGTGGCGCCGGTCGCCGCGTCGGTGGCCTTCTCCCGCGTCTACACCGGGGTGCACTACCCGTCCGACGTGGTGACGGGCGCGGCGCTCGGGGTCGCCGCGGGATTCGTCGTACGGCGACTCGCGCGGGACGCCCAGGAGGCCCGGGTGGTGCCGGGTGACGAGCGGCCCGCGCCCGGGGTCCCCGCGCTGCCGGACGGGGAAGGGCTGACGGTGGTCGTGAACACCGCGTCCGGGACGGCCGCGGAGGCCGGGCTGGACGTCCTGCGGGAGCGGCTGCCGAAGGCGGAGCTGGTGGAGGTCGGCAGCGGCGAGCTGGTGGCCGAGCTGGCCGCCGCGGCGTCCCGGGCGACCGTCCTCGGCGTGTGCGGCGGGGACGGCACGATCAACGCCGCCGCCACCGCCGCGCTACGGGCCGGGGTGCCGCTCGCGGTGTTCCCCGGCGGCACCCTCAACCACTTCGCGCTGGACCTCGGCCTCGCCGGCCCGGCCGACACCTGCCGGGCCGTCGCGGCCGGCGAAGCGGTCCGCGTCGGCGTCGGCCGCTTCACCCCCGGCCCCCGCCACCCGACCGCACCCGACTCGACGCCGCCCGACGCCCCCGCGCCCAAGGCCACCGGCCCCCACCCGGACGTGAGCCCGGCCACCGGTTCCGTCCCGGTCCCCGGAGCCGGCCCCCGGCCGGGCGAGGACTCGGGGTACTTCCTGAACAACTTCAGCGTCGGGGCGTACCCGGAGCTGCTGCGGCACCGGCTGCACTGGGGGCCGCGGATCGGCGGCGGGCCGGCCGCGCTGCTGGCCGCCTGGCGGGTGCTGCGCGCCGAGCGGCCCGTACGGCTCCGGCTGGCCGGTCGGCCCCGGAGCGTGTGGCTCCTCTTCGCGGGCAACGGCACCTACCAGGGAACCGGCCCGACCCCGCGCCGCCGCGCCACCCTCGGCGAGGGCCTGCTCGACCTGCGGCTCGTCCTCGGCGGCGGCCGCCCCGGCCCCCGCCTCCTCGCCGCCGCGTTCACCGGCCCGCTGACCCGTTCCCCCGTGCACGTCGCGAGCAAGCTGCGCAGCCTGCGCGTCTCGGACGTCCCGCCGGGCACCCCGCTCGCCTACGACGGGGAGTACGCCCAGGCCCCCGCCGCCTTCGTCCTCGACGCCCTCCCGGACGCCCTCACCGTCTACCGCCCCCACTGACGCCCACCGCCCCGCCCCCACGGCCGGGGCGCAGCCGCCGCCCGGGCGCCGCGCCCGTTGTCGGGCCGCGCACCGGGACGAGGGTCCCCGGGGTTTGGTCGAGTACGCATCAGTAGGGCTCCACCGCCGGGCCCGGCTCCGCCCCCACGTGGGCGCGCATCGCGCCCCGCCTGACGACCCCCTGCTCGTTCGCGCGCAGCAGCCCGGACTGGATCTCCTCGAACGAACCGTCCGGCGCCGGACTACCCTCCTCCAGCCGCAAGCCCCGGTCGTACAGGGATGCGAAAGCCTGCGACACCGCGTCCAGTTCTGCCAGGACCGCGCCGGAGGCGGCCATCCGGGCCTCGGCGAAGGACGCGTGCATCGCGTGCCGCGCGTCCTCCAGGGCCGTTCGCCGTTCCGGGGCGAGCGCGTCCTCATCCACCAGCCACAGGTAGTTCATGAGCTCGACGCGAAAGCGGCGGTAGCCGGAGTTCGCCGCCACGTAGCAGTCGCGCCGCTTGTCCAGCGCGGCCACCTGCTGCTCGCGCCGCCACTGGGCCTCGGCCACCCGTTCCTGCCGGCCACCCTGCTCCGCCTGGACGCGGGCGACGAGGCGTTGCGTCAGCAGAGGGGCGAAGAGGGTGCCGCCGACCCCGATGAGCGCGATGACGAGCGGGATGAGGGAACTGCCGTTCAGGGAGCCTCCGGGTCTACCTGCACCGGGCGGCGCAGCGGCATCCTGCCTCCCGGGGAACCCGCGACCGGATCCCGTCCCGCGGCCGCCCCGCGCCCGGATCGCCCGCAGGTCGCCGTCCCGCCCCAGCTCAGGGGCCTCTGACCTACCCATTCGCCCGCAGGTATGGACGACTGGCAAGATGGGGTGTATCTGCCCACCATCGATCTGCCGGACGGTTTCTCTTGGCTGAGTTCATCTACACCATGCGCAAGACGCGCAAGGCGCACGGCGACAAGGTGATCCTTGACGACGTCTTCCTGAACTTCCTGCCCGGCGCGAAGATCGGTGTGGTGGGCCCGAACGGCGCCGGTAAGTCCACCGTTCTGAAGATCATGGCGGGCATCGAGCAGCCGTCGAACGGTGAGGCGTACCTGTCTCCCGGCTACACGGTCGGCATCCTCATGCAGGAGCCGAAGCTCGACGAGTCGAAGACGGTCCTGGAGAACGTCGAGGACGGCGTCGCCGAGATCAAGGGCAAGCTCAACCGGTTCAACGCGATCGCCGAGGAAATGGCGACGAACTACACCGACGCCCTGATGGAGGAGATGGGCAAGCTCCAGGACGACCTGGACCACGCCAACGCGTGGGACCTCGACGCCCAGCTGGAGCAGGCCATGGACGCGCTGGGCTGCCCGCCCGGCGACTGGCCGGTCACCACCCTCTCCGGCGGTGAGAAGCGTCGCGTGGCGCTCTGCAAGCTGCTGCTGGAAGCCCCCGACCTGCTGCTCCTCGACGAGCCCACCAACCACCTCGACGCCGAGTCGGTGAACTGGCTGGAGCAGCACCTTTCGCAGTACAAGGGCTGTGTCATCGCGGTCACCCACGACCGGTACTTCCTGAACAACGTCGCCGAGTGGATCCTCGAACTCGACCGCGGCCGCGCCATCGCCTACGAGGGCAACTACTCCACGTACCTGGAGAAGAAGGCCACCCGCCTCAAGGTCGAGGGCCGCAAGGACGAGAAGCGCCAGAAGCGGCTCAAGGAAGAGCTGGAGTGGGTGCGGTCCAACGCCAAGGGGCGTCAGACCAAGTCCAAGGCCCGTCTCGCCCGCTACGAGGAGATGGCGGCCGAGGCCGACAAGATGCGGAAGCTGGACTTCGAGGAGATCCAGATCCCGCCGGGCCCGCGTCTGGGCTCGATCGTGGTCGAGGTCAACAACCTCACGAAGGCGTTCGGCGACAAGATCCTCATCGACGACCTGTCGTTCACGCTGCCGCGCAACGGCATCGTCGGCGTCATCGGCCCGAACGGCGCCGGCAAGACCACGCTCTTCAAGATGATCCAGGGCCTGGAGACGCCGGACTCCGGCGCCATCAAGGTCGGCGACACCGTCAAGATCAGCTACGTCGACCAGAGCCGCGCCAACATCGACCCCAAGAAGACCCTCTGGGCGGTCGTGTCGGACGAGCTGGACTACATCAACGTGGGCCAGGTCGAGATGCCGTCCCGCGCGTACGTCAGCGCCTTCGGCTTCAAGGGTCCGGACCAGCAGAAGCCGGCCGGTGTCCTGTCCGGTGGTGAGCGCAACCGCCTCAACCTGGCGCTGACGCTCAAGGAGGGCGGCAACCTGCTGCTCCTCGACGAGCCCACCAACGACCTCGACGTCGAGACCCTGTCCTCGCTGGAGAACGCGCTCCTCGAATTCCCCGGTGCGGCCGTGGTCATCTCCCACGACCGTTGGTTCCTGGACCGGGTCGCCACGCACATCCTCGCGTACGAGGGTGAGTCCAAGTGGTACTGGTTCGAGGGCAACTTCGAGTCCTACGAGAAGAACAAGGTCGAGCGGCTCGGCCCGGACGCCACGCGTCCGCACCGCGCCACCTACAAGAAGCTCACCCGGGGCTAGGTCGAGACCATGGCCAGACACCACTATCGGTGCCCCCTCCGCTGGGCGGACATGGATGCCTTCGGGCACGTCAACAACGTCGTCTTCCTCCGCTACCTGGAGGAGGCACGGATCGACTTCATGTTCCGCCTGGCGCCGGGGGAGGGCAGCGATTCCTTCACGGGCGGTTCCGTCGTGGCCCGCCACGAGATCGACTACAAGCTGCCCCTGGTGCACCGGCACGAGCCCGTCCTCATCGAGTCCTGGGTGACCCGCATAGGCGCCGCGTCCCTGACCATCCGCTACGAGGTCAAGGACGAGGCGACGCAGGACAGGCCGGAGACGGTGTACGTCCGGGCCGAGACCGTGGTCGTGCCCTACAACCTCGCCGAGGGGCGTCCCCGCCGCATCACCGCGGAGGAGCGTCGCTTCCTGGAGGAGTACCTCGACCTGCCCGAGGCCGCCGAAGGGCGCCTCGCGGCATGACCGAGCAGCTGCGCTTCGTCGATTCCGGGGAGGCGGCGGACCTCGCCGCCTTCCTGGGTCGGCTGGTGCACTACGACCGCGCCGCCGCGGTCCGCCTGCAGGCGCGGGCGGGCGGCGGCGCGCTCGCCGTCTTCGGGCGCCCGCCGTCCTTCGACGTGCTGGCCGTCCGTACGGCCCGTCTTGCCGAGCCCCTCGCGACACCGCTCGACCTGACGGTGTCCGCGGGCGAGCTGCTGGAGGCCATCGACGAGACCACCGCCGGCGCCGTCGTGCCCGCGCCGGTCACCGGGCCCCCCTGGGCCGGCGTGCTGCCGCCCCGCGGCGGCTGGCAGCCCGTGCCGGGCCTGCCCGCCCCCGAAGCGGTCCGGGCCTGCGTCGCCGCCGCCGTCTCCGAGTTCCGGGCACGTGACGAGGCCCTGCCCCCGCAGCACCGGACCCGCTCCGAGCGTGACCGCATCGGCCGGGACATCTGGTCGCGGACGCTGGGCGACACCGAACTTCCGCTGCGCGCCGTGCACGCCGCGCAGTCCCTGGGCTTCCTGCGGCCGGTACGGTCCCCCGTCCCCGCGGCGGCGCCGGTCACGGCGCCGGCCCCCGTGGCACTGTTCGCCTCGGGCGGCTGGCTGCGCCTGAGCACCCCGTACGGGTCCGTCGCCACGCGGCGCCCCGGGCGGACCGGCGGCCTGGGCGCCCTTCAGGTACGCCCCGTCTGACCGGCCGGCCCGCGCTCCGAATCAGCCGGAGTTGATCATCGAGGCGGCCGCGTAGGTCAGGTAACGCCACAGCTGCGCCTCGTGCTCCGGCGCCAACCCCATCTCGTCCAGCGCGACCCGCATGTGCCGCAGCCACGCGTCGTGCGCGGCCGCGTCCACCTGGAACGGCGCGTGCCGCATCCGCAGACGCGGGTGGCCTCGGTGGTCGCTGTACGTGGTCGGGCCGCCCCAGTACTGCATCAGGAACAGCGCGAACCGTTCCTCGGCGGGCCCGAGGTCCTCCTCCGGGTACATCGGGCGCAGCAGCGGGTCCCCCGCGACCCCCTGGTAGAAGCGGTGGACCAGCCGGCGGAAGAAGTCCTCGCCGCCCACCAGCTCGTAGAAGGTCTGCTCCTGGACCGTGCTCTGCGACTCGTCATTCACCCGACCATCGTCTCAGACGCCCGGACGGAGGACCCCGGTCCTAGGACCCTCGACCTCGCGCTCCGGCCCCCCGACCACCCGCCGGGGTCGCACGGGCGGCCCGCCCGCAGCACAGTGGAGTCATGGGTACGGGCGGCACGGGGGCACACACCCCCCACACGTCCCGCGGCGCACCGGACGAAGCGGCCCGGGACCTGCGGGCAGCGGCGCACGCCGGTCAGGTGCGGGAGCTGACGGCGGCCGGGGCGCTGGCCGACCCGGCCTGGCGGGCGGCCTTCGCGGCGGTGCCCCGGCACGTGTTCGTGCCGTACTTCTGGACCGGCCGCGGCGCCGGCCACGAACGGCTGTGGGGCGAGGACCCCGACCCCGAACAGCGGGCCCGCTGGCTGCGCGGGGTGTACACCGACGCCCCGCTGGCGACCCGCCTGCGCGACGGCGAACTGGTCTCCTCCAGCAGCCAGCCCTCGCTGATGGCGAAGATGCTGGCGGCACTGGAGGTGCGGGACGGCGACAACGTACTGGAGATCGGCGCGGGCACCGGCTACAACGCGGCCCTGCTGTGCCACCGGCTCGGCGAGGACCTGGTCACCACGGTCGACCTGGACGAGGAGATCACCGAATCGGCGCGGGCCCACCTGGCGCTGCTCGGCCACCACCCGACGGTGGTGACGGGGGACGGCGCGCGCGGCTGCCCCGCCCGCAGCCCCTTCGACCGGATCCTGGTGACCTGCACCCTGCCGCTGATCCCGCCCGCCTGGCCCGCCCAGTGCCGGCCCGGCGCGCGGATCCTGGCGCCGCTGTCGACGGGGCTGATCGCGCTGACCGTCCGGGACGCCGACTTCGCCGAGGGGCACTTCCTGCACACCTCGGCCTACTTCGTCCCGCTCCGCGGGGCCACGGCGTCATCCGCCCCCGCCGGTACGACGGGGCCGCTGCACGGGGTCCCGTACGAGCTCATCGAGAACGAGCGCTTCCAGTTCCTGCTGATCCTGACCGCGGGCGTGCTGCACCCCCGCGAGGCCCTGGACCTGTGGCGCAGGGAGGGCCGTCCGGCGCGCGAGCGGTTCGGGGTCACGGTCACCGGGCGGGGTCAGTGGTCCTGGCTCGACGACCCCCGGGGCCCGTACGTGTGGCCGTTGGGGGAACCGCCGGGCCCGGTCAGCCGCGGCGGATGGTGATGGTGGTCCAGGCCCCCACGTGGACCCGGTCGCCGTCGGAGAGCGGAACCGGCACGTAGGGCTGGATCGGCTCCTCACCGCCGTTGATGGTGGTGCCGTTGGTGGAGTTCTGGTCGACCACCGCCCAGCTCAGGTCGGGCTGCTGGACGAGCACCGCGTGCTGATGGGAGACGCCCGGGTCCTCCGGCGGCACCGCGAGGTCGATGTCCGGGGCCTCGCCCGAGGAGGCACGGCGCCGGCCGATGGTGATCTGCCCGCCGGAGAGCGGCAGGTGCTGCTCGGGGGAGTACGCGGGCAGGTTCAGCGCCGCCGCCTCCGGGCCGCTGCGCTGCATCATCGCCAGGAAGTACGAGCGGTCGGGCGCGACCGTCACCGACCAGGACAACGGCGCCTGGGCGTTCTGCGGCGGGAACGGCTGCTGCTGCGGCTGGTGCTGCTGCTGGTACTCGTGCTGCTGCTGCGCCGGCTGCTGCTGGTGGTACTCCTGCTGCGGCGGAGCCTGCTGCTGGTAGTACTCCTGCTGGTACTCGGGCTGCTGGTACTCCTGCTGCACGGGCCGGGCCTGCTGCCCGGACGGCCCCTGCTGCCCGGACCGCTGCGAGGACTGCCCCTGCCCCTGCCCCTGCCCCTGCTCGTGCGAGGGCGGCGGCAGCAGCCAGTCGTCCTCCCGCTGGAGCGGTTCGGCGGGCCGGTTGACCCGGGACGGCCGGGACCCCTGGTATTCGAAGTGGTCCTGGGAGAACACCGGCTGCGCCGGAGCCGGCGGCGGGGGCGGCGGCCCGGGCTGCGCGCCCGCCCCGGTACCGGGCCCCGTGCCCGTGGCGTCCGGGGACAGCGGTGCGTACGAAGTCGGCGTACGGGTCAGGAAGTTGTACCGGCACTCCTCGCAGAACGGGGCCATGGCCTCGCGCGGGGTGCGGCACTGCGGGCACAGCTCCGCCTGGGCGGTCGGCTCACCGGCCGTGGGAGGGTAGCCGTATCCGTAGGAGGGCGCCGCGGGGGTGCCCGTAGGGGCAGCCATGCGGTGGCCGCAGACCTCGCACCAGTCGTCGGAGGCGGACTGGTGCCCGTTCGGGCAGGTCGGCATCGCGGCGCTTCCCCCTTCTCCCTGCGTCATCGCGTCAGGTTTCTTCTCAGGTCTTCTTCACTCGGACGGTCTGCGTCGAACGCGTTTCAAGGGTCATCTCGTCGGCATCGGCGACCTTGGCTTTCAGCCGCACAGTACCCGCCACCGCATCCACGACGTCCACCACCTTCGCCAGCAGTTTGGCAGTGTCGGCGTTCCCGGAGACGCTCGCCAACTGCACGGCACGCCCCAGTTTCGCCGTGGCCCCGTCCACATCACCCATTTTGCGGGCTTCCAGGCCCTGTTGGATAGCCTGCGCGAGTTCTGCCTGTCCTGTGTAGTGCGCCACTTGCGGGCTGATCGCGGTCGAAGCGGCCAGATCGTCTGTCCACACCGCCCTGACCAGGCCCTGCGCCAGCGCCGGCTGCGGCTCGCCCGCCGGCCCGGGCAGCACCAGCGAGGCGCGGGCCGCCAACATCTCCTGACCGACGGCCGCACCCGGCACCCGTACGCAGACGTGGTACTCGCGGGACTCGTCGCCCCACGACCCGGTCGGGTAGTCCCCGGCGCGCGGCCCGGCCTCCGTGCGGCGGGCGGTCAGGTCGTGAACGGCGGGCGCGACCTGCTTGACGTACTGGACCTCCACCCCGACCGGGGTCCACAGGCGCAGCGCCACGTCCGCGACCTCCTTGCCCATGACGTTCTCCATCACCCGCGTGAAGTCCTCGGTGAGGTGGGCCGGGTCGGCGACGATGTCCGCCGAGCCGAGCAGGGCGCTCGCGATCCCGGTGACCTCCTTGACCTCCCAGTCGGTGCCCACGCCGCGGGCGTCGCAGGTGAAGCGGCCGGCGCAGGCGTCGAGGGTGGCGCGCAGCACGGCCGGCTCCTCGTGCTCGTTGCGGCCGTCGGTGAGCAGGATGCCGTGCCGGATCGTGGCCGGGGACTGCCGGAGCAGGCCGTCTGCCAGCCGCAGCCAGGTCCCGATGGCGGTGCCGCCTCCGGCGGTCAGGGAGCCCAGCGCCTCCTTGGCCCGGGCGCGGGTCGCCGGATCGGCGGTGGCCAGCCGGCCCTGACCCGGGTAGACCTCGCGGGCGACGTGGGTGCCCGCGATCACCGCGAAGGCGGTGCCGTCGCGCAGGGTGTCGATCGCGGCGGCCGTCGCCTCGCGGGCCCCGCGCATCTTGTCCGGCGGGTAGTCCATCGAGCCCGAGCAGTCCACCATGATCACGACGGCCGCGTCCTGACCCAGGACGCGGGCGGCCGTCGCGGTCGCGCCCCCGCTGGAGGTGACCGTCACGATGGCGTGCACGTCCCGGCCGCCCTCGGGCAGGAACTCGTTCTGGTACACCTCCACGCTGAAGCGCGGGGCGCTCGGCTTGGCGAAGTTCGCCATCGACTGGACTCCTCGGGGCTCGCTGACGACGGGGACGGGCGGGTCAGGCCCGGGGGTACGGTTCCGGTTCCGCTTCGGCTTCCGCCGCCGGGGCGGCGCCGGGGGCCCCCGGTTCCGGTACGGCGGCGAAGGGCACGATGGCGACGGTCACGTTGTCGTGCCCGCCCCCGTCGAGGGCGTGGCCCACCAGGACCTGTGCGCTGTGCAGGGGGCGGACGGCCGCGTCGGGCGGCAGGACCTGGGCCATGTCCCGGGCGGACTCCGCGTAGTTCCACAGGCCGTCGGTGCATACGACGACCACGCCGGGGTGGTCCGGCTTGTAGCTGGCGGTGTGCGGTTCGAGGTCGTACGCGTCGGCCCCGAGCCAGCCGGTGATGGCGTGGGCCCGGACGTCGGCGTAGGCCTCGGCCTCGCCCATCAGGCCCGCCGCGACCATCTGGGCGGCCCAGGAGTCGTCCTCGGTGAGGCGCCGCGGCAGGGCGCCCCGGTCGTCGGGCACCCAGTAGGCACGGCTGTCGCCGACCCAGCCGATGGTCAGGACCCCGCCGCTGACGACGGCGCCGACCAGCGTGCAGGCCGGCGCGTTCTGCGCGCCGGGGGTCTCGGGCGCGAGGGCGTTCACGGCGGTGGCCGCCGCCAGGATCGCCTCGTGCATGGCCTCCTGGGGGTGGGCGCCGCGGGGGAGGGCGTCGAGCAGCGCCTCGTTGGCGGCGCGGGCGGCGGCGGCCGAGGCATCGTCGGGCCGGCTCGCGGAGGAGACGCCGTCGCAGACGATCGCCACGGTGGCGGCCGAACCGTCGGGCAGGGCCGTCGCCGACACGGCGAAGGAGTCCTCGTTGCGGTGGTGGCGCAGGCCGCGGTCGCTGACGGCGGCGACGCTGCCGAGCTCCTCCTCCAGGTGGTCCCGCTCGCGGGGCTGGGCGTGGCCGCAGTGCTCGCAGTACCCGTCGGGGTCGACGTGCCCGGCGCGGCAGGCGACGCAGGTCTTCCCGCCGTCCCCCGCGGGGGCGGCCCCGTACGACTCCTCGGGCGCGGGCCCGCCCTGCGCGGCGTACGGCTCCTCGTGCGCGGGCACCCCCCAACCCCCGTCCCCGGGCTCCCCGACCCCGCCGGGGAGGTCGTGGCGCAGGGGCTCCCGCTCGGGCGGGGTCTCGGGCCGGGCCGGTTCCTGCCCGTACGGGGACTCGGGCCCGGGGTCGGAGGCGCCCCGGGGGGCGCTCGGGCCCGGCATGCCGGAGCCGTCGCCGACCAGGGTGGGCGCGGCCTCGGCCACGCTGCCCCAACCGGGCGCGGGCACCCCGGGGGTGTAGCCGGCGGAGCCGCGCAGGCCGGCGCCGACCGGCTCGCCCGCCGGACCGGCGGCCCGGGGGGCCGCGCCGGGGGCCTCGCCCGCAGGGGCGTGCGCCGGAGCGGCGGGATACGCGGCAGGGGGCGCGGCCGCCCTGGCCGGGTCCCCGGCGCCGGAGGAGTACGCCCCGGCGGGGTCGGTTCCGGGACCCTGCCCGGGGTGGGAGCCCGCCGCCGCGGCGGGGACCCCGGCCGTGGCGACCCGTCCGGCTGGCGCCGGCGCCGGCGGGGAACCGACCGGCAGGGTCGGACGGGAATCCGGGGTAGGGGGCGGGGAGGACAGGGCGTAACCGCACACGCCGCAGAAACGGTCACCCTCCTCCAGGGGCTCCGCGCAGCTGGGGCAGCCCGACGGCCGATGCATCGACATCACTCACACCCACGTCCGGGGACGGAAACGGTTTGCCCGTTCCACCAGTTCGATCCTCTCCTCGCCCCGCTGCGCCAGCCGGGCGAGGACGCGGTACGAGCGTTCCAGGCCGAAGCGCAGCCCCCGCTCGTCCAGTTGACTGCCGAGCAGCGAGGTCCGGCCGGGGTCGGCGCCCCGGCTACCCGACAGTACCCAGTCCAGGGCCACGCCCAGAACCTCCGTCGCGAGCCGCTCCTGCCGTTCCGGGTCCAGCCCGAACCGCCGCAGCGCCTCCACCTGGCCGGACGCCGCCACGAGATCGGCCAGCAGGGGCTCCTGCGGGGACCGGTCGCGCAGGCGTGCCCGTACGGCCGCCACCCGTGCGGCGGTGTAGTGGATGGAGGCCTCCGGTACGGACTCCAGCGTGCGCACGGCGCCGTCCCGGTCGCCGGACGCCAGCTGGACCCGGGCCAGCCCGAAGGCCGCGCTCACGAACCCCGGGTCGGTGGTCCAGACGAGGCGGTAGTACTCGGCGGCGTTGTCCAACTGCCCGAGGACCTCGGCGCACAGGCCGAGGGCCAGCTTCGGAGCGGGCTCGCCCGGGAAGGCGTCGTAGATCGCGTCGAAGGACAGCGCCGCTATCTCGTCGTCCCCGGTGGCCAGCGAGGCGATGCCGCGGGCCCACACCACGCGCCAGTCGTCCGGGTGCCGGTCCTCCAGCGCGGTCAGGGCCTCGCCCGCCACCGCGAGTTCGCCCAGTTCGAGCCGGGCCCGCAGCTCGCGCAGCCGCAGTTCGGCGGAGTCGGCCGGGGCCGAGCCGAGGGCGCCCAGCAGGTCGGCAGGCGCGGAGGCCAGCAGTCCGGTCAGGAAACCGGCGTTGGGGTCGGCGGCGTCGACCAGCGGCACGGGCAGGGCCAGCGCCGTGTCGCGCGCGTCGAGGCGGGCCAGCCCGGCCCGGGCCGCGAACGCCCCGGGACCCCGCGCCGACAGCGGAACGGGAGCCTGCGACAGCCCGGCCGTCGGCGCCGACCGGGCCTCCGGCGCGGGACCGGTCCGCCGGGGCGCGGGCACCGCGGCGCCCGCCAGGTGCGTGGCGGTCGTCCCGAGTGCGGCGACGGCACCTCCCGCGGGCGGGGACGGCGCGAACGGCGCCGGGGCGCCGACGGAACCGACGGAACCGACGGAACCGACGGAACCGACGGAACCCGCGCCACCGGCCACGACCGGGACCGCGGCGGGAGCCGGCGCCGGCAGAACCGGAACCGGAGCGCCGGCCGGCGCCCGCCGCCGGCCCGGGCCCCACAGCGGCCGCGCGGTGTTCCGCGCGCCCAGCCGGGAGACCTCGGCCCCCGGCCCGTCCGCGTACAGCCGGGTGTCCGGCACCCGCAGCTCGGGGCCGAACAGCGTGGACAGCTGCGGCCGCGGCCGGCCCGTCTGCAACGCGACGACCTCCCGCAGCACGCCCGTCAGCTGGTCCGCCATCTCCTGCGCGGAGGCGAACCGCCGCCCCGGATCCGGATCGGTGGCCCGGACCAGCAGCCGGTAGAACGACTCGTACCGGCCGAACACCTCGATGTGCTCCGGGTCCGGCAGCGAGTCCACGAACACGTTCGTGTAGCCCTGGAAGTCGAAGGTGAGCACGGCGAGGGTGCGCGCCACCGTGTAGAGGTCCGAGGCCACGGACGGACCCAGCTCGGCCACCTCCGGGGCCTGGTAGCCCACGGTGCCGTATATCGCCGACTCCTCGTCGTCCATCCGCCGGACCGCGCCCATGTCGATCAGCTTGAGCTGGTCCTGCTGCTGGATGGCGTTGTCGACCTTGAAGTCGCAGTACAGGAGGTTGCGGCTGTGCAGGTGCCCGAGCGCCTCCAGCGCCTCGATCCCGTACGCGCAGGCCTGCTCGACGGGCAGCGGGTCGCGTCTGCCGTCCGGCCGGCGCCGCTCGTTCGCGATCTCCTTCAGGGACTTGCCGCCCACGTACTCCATGACGATGTACCCGTCGAGCGAACCCGTCCGCTGGTCCAGGTGCTCCACGAAGTTGTAGATCCGCACGATGTTGGAGTGCTCGATCTCCGCGAGGAAGCGCCGCTCGGAGATCGCCGCCTCCATCGCGTCCTGGTCCCCGGTGTCGAGGAGGCCCTTGAGGACCACCCACCGGTCGGAGACGGCCCGGTCCACCGCCAGGTAGACCCAGCCCAGACCACCGTGCGCGAGGCAGCCCGCCACCTCGTACTGGCCGTGCACCACGTCGCCCGCGCGCAGTTTGGGCACGAACGAGTACGGGTGACCGCACTTGGTGCAGAACCCCTCCGTACGGCCGGGCCGCTCGCCCCGCGCCCGACCCACCGGCGCCCCGCAGTCCGAGCGCGAGCAGAACCGCTTGCGCTCCGGGACCTCCGGGTTCTCCAATACGGCCGCCGACGGATCCGGACGCGGCACCTCCGGCATGCTGACCAGCCCGGCTCCCAGCCGCCCGCGCCCCGAGGCGGCGGAGGCCGAACCGGAACTGCGAACCGACACCGAACGGGCCGACGCGGAACCCGGCAGCGAGCGCGACAGCCGCCCGGACACCGAGCGGCGCGAGGAGGAGGACCGGGAGGAACGGGAGGACCTCGCCGAGGCCGAGGACCGGCCCGAGCCGCGCGAGCCCGCCGAGCCCCCCGAACCCCGCGAGTCGCCGTGCCGGGCGGCGCTGGTCATGCCGGTGGGCGGGGAGACGAGTTCCTCGGCACCCGCCGCGACCGCACCCGTCGGGGCGAGCCCGCAGGTGTCGCAGTACAGCTCGCCGCCGCCCATGTCCTCGTACGTCCCGGGGCAGCCGGGGCGCATGCACGGCGTTCCGATCAGGCTCATGCGTCCTCCTTCCCCGGCCCCGCGGGCCGGTGCTGCTCGGGTTGGTGCTGGTCGGATCGGTACGGGTCGGATCGGGTCGGGTCGGGTCGGTACGGGTCGGGCCGGTGCTGCTCGGGCAGGTGGTGCGCCTGCGCGTCGTGGTGTTCCCCCGGTGCGGGGGCCGCGTCGGTGGCGGGTTCCGGCGGCGCCAGTGCCTCGGCGGTGGCCCGCTGGTAGCGCAGGACCGCCAGTTCGGCGGCCCGCAGGTCGCAGGGCGCGCTCCACAGCATCCGTCGGGCGGTGTCGTACCGCTCGATCAGCAGCGGATCCTCCGCCAGTCCGTGCCGGGCGACCTTCGCCCGGTAGGCGTCCAACCTGCCGCGCAGTTCCGCCCGCACGGCCAGCGGCGCCGTCACCGCGGTCAACGATTCGCGGGCCCGCCGGAGTTCCTCCTCCGCCCGTTCCTCCAGGGCGTCCAGCAGCGGGGACAGCCGGTGCCACCGCGCGTGCCTGCGGTACTCGGCGGCCGCCGCGAGCTGTTCCTGGAGGGCGGTCGGCGGTCCGCTGACGGCCGGCACCTCGGACGCCGCGATCTTCGCCAGCACCTCGATGCGGGCGTTGCGCGCCTCCGCGAGGGTCCGATCGGCCCGCGAGAGCACGTCCCGCACGGCGATGAGCCGCTGCTCGGCGTCCTGCCGGACGGTCAGCACCGCCTCGACCTCCCGCCGTACGTCGTCCAGCGCGCGGGCCGCCCGGTCGTAGCGGGCGGTGTCCGGCCGGCCCCCGCCCGGGGCGGAACTGCCCGCCGCCGGCGTCCAGAAGGCCAGCGGGTCGGCGATGACCCGTTCGCGCAGCCGCGTCAGCTCGGCGGTGATCGACTCCAGGTCGTCCCCCGACGGGTGCTCGCCCGGCCGCACCCCCACCGAGTGCGCCAGTGACCGCGTCCGGTGCAGTTCGGCGGCGAGCAGGTCGATCCGCGCGGGCAGCGCCGACCACACCGCGTCGGCGGCGACCACCAGGTCCAAGGAGCTCGCGTAGAGCTCGTTCATCCGGGCGACGAGTTCGGCCAGCGAGAACCGCTCCGCGAGCGCGGCGCCCTCCAGCCCGGCGCCGGCGATGGTCACCCCCGGCCCGCGCAGCCGCTCGGTCAGCTCCGCCAGGTCCTCCCGGTTCGGCCAGCGCCGCCGCTCGCGGATCGCGCGGGCGGCGGCCAAGGCCCCGCTGTAGGCGTCGAAGTACGCCCACAGCCGGGTGATGGCCGCGTCGGCGGCGGCCCACCGCTCCCGCGTGACCCCGCTGAGCGCGGCCCCCTCCAGGAGCCTGCGGCCCGCGTGGTCCTGGAGCGCGAGCAGCGAGGTCTCCACGGCCTCGTGCTCCGCGCCCAGGCGGGTCAGCGCACGGTCGACGTCGTCCCTGTCCATCACTGCGGGCCCCGTTCCCGGAAGGCTCACGTACGGCCTCGATTCCGCCACCGGCCTCAGCCGTCCCGGTACTTGGGCGCGGGCGGCGAGGCCACCTTCGGCAGCACGTTCTGGAAGTGGTTGCGGTACGAGGTCGCCCACGGGCCGGCGTCACCGCCCGCACGGTAGTCCTCCAGCACCTTGTTCACCCGGCGCACCAGGTCGGAGGCGTCCTTGTTCATCGCCACCCCGTAGAACTCGCGGGTGAAGGGGGCTCCGACGAGCTGCACCGACGGGTCCTGCGCGGCCTGGCCCGCGGCCAGCGCGTTGTCCGTGATGATGCCGTCGACCTCGCCGAGTTGCAGCCGCACCAGACAGTCCAGCTGGTTCGGGACGGAGACGGACACCGAGCCGTAGGCCTGGGCCTTCAGGGCCGCCTCCGCCGTGGAGCCGGCGGCCGTGCAGATCCTGCGGCCGTTCAGCGAGCCGTCGTAGCCGGTGATCGGCGAACCCTTGGGGGCCAGGACCTGCTGGCCGGCCTCGAAGTAGGCGGTGGAGAAGGCGACGTCCTCCAGGCGCTTGCAGTTGATGGTCATCGTCCGCACGACGACGTCGACGCGGCCCTCCTGGAGGGCCGGGATCCGCTGGCTGGTGGGGATCGCCCGGTAGATGACCAGGTCCTCGTTGCCGAGGATGTCCTTCGCGATGGCCTTGACCAGGTCGATGTCGAAGCCGACGAGGTGCCCGTCCGGATTGCGGTAGCCCCACTTGAAGCTGTTCTGGTCGACGCCCGCGACGAGCTTGCCGGCCTTGCGGATCCGCTCGATCGTCGGCCCGTCCATGCCGGACGGGCGCAGGCTCGCCTCCGGGTCCGGGCAGGTGTCGGCGGGGGCGGCGGGCGCCGCGACCACCGCGGCCGGCTCGCGGACCGGGCCGCTCCGGCCGCCGTCCGGCGCGCCCTGGGCGAGCGGCAGCAGCACGGCCGCCGCCGTCACCGCGCAGGCGGTGGCCATCGCGCTCACCCCGCCCCAGCCGCGCAGCCGGCCCGCCGCGCGGCGCACCGGAGTCGCCCCGCCCGCGCCGCCCCGCCCCGAGCGCATCCGCCGTATCCGCATCGATCTCACCTGTACTCCGAAAGCCTGCGGCCGATGCCGAGGAGGGCGGCCACCGCGCCGAGGACGGCCAGCGCCGCCGCGCCCGTCACCAACCCGTCCAGCGCGCCGAGCCCGCCACGGGCCGCCCGGGTGAATTCCTGCTGTTCGTGGACCACGGCTTCCTCCAGGGAGGCGTCCACGACGTCGAACGACGCCCCGCTGCTGTTCTTGCCCCCGATCACCTGGGGCAGGGCCAACTCGTAGTCGCCCTTCATGTCCGACTCCCGGGCCGCCGCGTGCCGCTGCTTCCACTCGGTCACACCGGCCGCGGCCTTCTTGAGGGGGTCGCGGCCACTGTCGTCGTCGGCCAGCCGCAGGGCCTTGGCCAGCCCCTCGTCGAGCTGGCGCATGTTCGTCGCGTAGTCGACGTCGTACTTGTCGGACTTCTTGTCCTCGGCCAGTACGGCGCCCCGCGCGATCAGGGTCAGGTTCTCGCCGGCCCGCGCCTGGAGCGAGGCGATCCGCGCGTCGTTCAACACCTTCAACGACTCCTGCCCGTCCGCCCGGGCCTCGCTCAGCTCCGAACGGGCCACGCTCTGCCCGACCGTCAGCCACAGCAGCACCACCACCGAGGCGGCGGTCGCCGCCAACAGCCCCTGGTTGAGGACCCGGTGGGTGCGCAGGTAGTTGCGCCGCTGCGCCCACGCCAGCACGCCGACGGCCAGGACACCGGCCCCCGTCGCGGCCAGCGGCCAGGACCGGGCCTCGTCGTGGTCCGTGTAGAGCCGGCCGGTCTCCGCCTCGTACAGCCGCTGCGCGGCGGGCAGCAGGACCGTGCTCATCTGTTCGTTGGCGTGGCGCAGGTAGGCCCCGCCCAGCGGCAGGCCCTGCCGGTTGTTGGCGCGGGCCTGCTCGATCAGGCCGGTGTAGCGGGGCAACTGCTCGCCGAGGAGCGCTATTTCCTTACGGGACTCCCCGCCGGCGCCGGTGTTCGCCGCCGCGCTGATCAGCAGCCGGGAGGCACTGGCGATGTCCTTCTCGTAGCGCTCGCGGACCTCCCGGGGTTCCTGGGCGCCCGCGAGGAACCCGCTGGAGGAGGCGGTGTCCGCGTCCGCGAGGGAGCGGTAGATGCTCGCCGCGTCCGCGCTCAGCGGCTGGCTGCGGCCCACCACGGCCTCGGCGGCCGACACCCGGTCCGAGACCTCCCACACGGCGACCGCGCCGAACAGCACGATCAGCGCGGCCAGTACGGCCCCGATGATCCGCAGTCGGCCCGGCTCGGTGGTCGCGGCGGCACGCAGCCGCTCGACGCCCTCCGCCCAGGCGGTGCCCCGCCCCGGTGGGGCGGGCGGGCCCGCGGCGGGGCGCGGCGGCGCACCGGACGTACCGCTCCCGGGCGCGGCCGCGCGTGTCGTGATGGCCACCGTGACCTCCCCCTCGGTCCCTCTGTTCCGGAGCAGTATGGCCCCAGCGGCGGCCCACCACAGCACCCGGTGCTCGATCTTGGGTGATCCGTACCCGCGGTCGGCCCGGGGGACGCCCCCCGCGCCGCCCCCGGCCACCCCTTCACCGTCAATACGTCGCGGGGACCCCCACGGTTCCTGATCCGCCGCGTTCCGGGGCGGGTTCACCCGAAATGGGCACGGAGCTTCCCGTGGGCCCCGGCGGGCGCCCCCAGCGCGTCCAGCCCCAACAGCCCCGCGCCCAGCACCGGCGGCGCGGCCACCACCGCGACCCGCGCGAGCGGGGCCCGCCGGGCCAGCAGGGCCTCGATCCTGTCGTTGAGCTGCGGATGGGCGGCCGCGAGGACGCTGCCGCCCAGCAGCACCGGTACGTCCTGGGTCAGCAGGCCGAGCCGCTCCAGTGCCACCGACGCCATCGCCACCACCTCGTCGGCCTGCCGCTCCACGAGGGCGCCCGCCACCGGATCGCCCGCCGCGGCCACCGCGAACAGCACCGGCACCAGCTCGTGGACCCGCCCCCGGGCGAGGGAGCCCAGGTGCAGCGCCTCGATCAGCTCGTACATGGAGCCGAGCCCGAAGTACCCCGGCAGCGCGGCCGCCAGCTCCGTGGGCCCGCCGCGTCCGTCCTCGGCGCGCGCGGCCCACCACAGGGCCTCCTCGGCGAGGCCGCCCCCGCCGCCCCAGTCACCGGAGATCATTCCGACGGCCGGGAACCGCGCGGTGCGCCCGTCGGGCAGCATGCCGACGCAGTTGATGCCCGCCCCGCAGACCACCGCGACCCCGCGCGGCGCGTCCCCCGCGGGCAGTCCGGCCCGCAGGATCGCGAAGGTGTCGTTGCGCACCTCGGTGGCCGCGCCCCAGCCGCGCGCGCTGACCGCGTCGGCGAGCCGGCGTTCCTCCACCGGGAGGTCCGCGTTGGCCAGGCACGCCGAGACCTGCGCGGCGTACGGGGCCCCCGGCCGCAGCCGGGGCAGTCCGGCGGCCTCCGCAGCCTCCGCGACGGCCTGCCCGAGCACGTCCACGGCCCCCTCGACGCCGACCCGGGGCGGCTGGAAGCCGCCGGAGCGGCCGGTGCCGAGGACACCGCCGTCGGCGTCGATCAGCGCGACGTCGGTCTTGCTGTTGCCCGCGTCGATCGCGAGCACGGCCGCGCCGGCGGGCGTCACGCCCATGGCAAGTGCTCCTTGTTGTGGGCGAGCAGCCGGTCGGTCAGCCCTTCGGCGAGGTCGAACTGCCCGACCAGGGGGTGCGCGAGGAGGGCCTTGAACACCCGCTCGCGCCCGCCGCGCAGGGCGGCGTCCAGCGCGAGGTCCTCGTACGCCGTCACGTGGGAGATCAAACCGGCGTACAGGGGATCCGGTCGGGGCACGGCCAGCGGCGCCGGACCGGAGCGGTCCACCCGGGCCTGCACCTCGATGACCGCGTCGTCCGGGAGGAACGGCAGGGTCCCGCGGTTGAGCGTGTTGACCACCTGGATCGGGCTGCCGCCGTCACCCAACAGGGCGGCGGCGAGGTCCACGGCGGCCTCCGAGTAGAAGGCGCCGCCCCGCTTGGCGAGCAGTTCGGGCTTCTCGTCGAGCGCGGGGTCCGCGTACAGGTCGAGCAGTTCCTTCTCCATCGCGGCGACCTCCGCGGCCCGCGAGGGCTTCTCGCCCAGCTCCCGGACCACCTCGTCGTGGGCGTAGAAGTAGCGCAGGTAGTACGAGGGCACCACCCCGAGCCGGTCCAGGACCGCGCGCGGCAGCCGCAGGTCGGCGGCGACGGCGTCGCCGTGCGCGGCGAGCAGGCCGGGCAGCAGGTCCTCCCCGTCGGGCCCGCCGCGGCGCACCCCGGTCTCCCAGGTCAGGTGGTTGAGGCCGACGTGGTCGAGGTGGACCTCGGCGGGGGACAGGTCGAGCAGCTTGGCGAATTTGCGCTGGAAGCCGATGGCGACGTTGCACAGGCCCACGGCCTTGTGCCCGGCGCCGAGCAGGGCCCGGGTGACGATCCCGACGGGGTTGGTGAAGTCGATGATCCAGGCGTCGGGGGCGGCCCGCCGGACGCGCTCGGCGATGTCCAGGACCACCGGGACGGTCCGCAGGGCCTTGGCGAGGCCGCCCGCGCCCGTGGTCTCCTGTCCGACGCAGCCGCACTCCAGCGGCCAGGTCTCGTCCTGGAGTCGGGCGGCCTGCCCGCCGATCCGCAGCTGGATCAGCACCGCGTCGGCGCCGGCGACGCCCGCGTCCAGGTCGGAGGTGGTGGTCACGACGGCCGGGTGCCCCTGGCGGGCGAAGATCCGCCGGGCCAGGCCGCCGATCAGCTCCAGCCGTTCGGTGGCGGGGTCGATCAGTACCAGTTCCTCGACGGGCAGGCCGGCGCGCAGCCGGGCGAAGCCGTCGATCAGCTCGGGGGTGTAGGTGGAACCGCCGCCCACCACTGCGAGTTTCATGGTCGTCAGCCTTTCACTCCGGTCAGGGTGACGCCTTCGACGAACGCCTTCTGGGCGAAGAAGAAGAGGACGATCACCGGTGCCATGACGAGCACGGTCGCCGCCATGGTGAGGTTCCAATTGGTGTGGTGCGCGCCCCTGAAGGACTCCAGGCCGTAACTGAGGGTCCAGGCGGCCGGGTTGTCGGAGGCGTAGATCTGCGGGCCGAAGTAGTCGTTCCAGGCGGCGAAGAACTGGAACAGGGCGACGGCCGCGATGCCCGGCTTGGCCATGGGCAGTACGACGCGCAGCAGGGTGCGCAGTTCTCCGCAGCCGTCGACGCGGGCCGCGTCCAGGTACTCGTCGGGGATGGTCAGCAGGAACTGGCGCAGCAGGAAGATGGAGAACGCGTCGCCGAAGGCCATCGGGATGATCAGTGGCCACAGGGTGCCGGACAGGTCCAGCTGCTTCGCCCAGAACAGGTACATCGGGATGACCACCACCTGCGGCGGCAGCATCATCATGGCGATCACCAGCAGCAGCGACAGCCGCCGCCCGCGGAAGCGGAACTTGGCGAGGGCGTACGCCACGGGCACCGAGGACAGCAAGGTCAGCAGGGTGCCCAGGCCCGCGTACAGCAGGGTGTTGCGCCACCAGGTGAGGAAGCCGGGGGTGTGCCAGACCGTCGCGTAGTTGCCCCACTCCCAGGTGCGCGGCCACAGGTCGCGGGTCAGCGCCTGCTGGTCGCTCATCAGGGAGGTGAGGAGCAGGAAGACGAACGGGAGGACGAAGAACAGGGCGGCGGCCACGCCCAGGCTGTGCACGGCGACCCAGTGCAGGACGACCCGGCGACGCGCCCCGCGGCGCGGCGACGGGCGGGGTACGAGGTGGCGAGGGGGGCTCGACGTGCTCATGTGCCGGCTCCGATCAGTCCGCCACGGCGCCGCATGAGGAGCGCGGTGAAGGCCATGGAGAGGGCGAACAGCACCAGGGCGACGACGCAGGCGGTGCCGTAGTCGAAGCGTTGGAAGCCGACGTTGTAGACCACCTGGGGGAGGGTCAGCGTGGACTTGTCGGGGTAGCCCGGCTCGAACTGCTGCCCCGAGCCGCCGATCACGCCGGCGGCGGCCTTTCCGGCGACCAGCGGCTGGGTGTAGTACTGCATGGCCTGGATGACCCCGGTAACCACCGCGAACAGGATGATCGGCGAGATGTTCGGCAGGGTGATGTGCCGGAACCGGGCCCAGCCGCCGGCTCCGTCGAGCTCGGCGGCCTCGTACTGCTCCTTCGGTACGTCGAGCAGCGCGGCCATGAAGATGACCATCAGGTCGCCGACCCCCCACAGCGCCAGCGCGGTGAGGGCGGGCTTGGACCAGTCGGCGTCGGTGAACCAGCCCGGCGCGGGCAGTCCGAGCGACTCCAGCACGGTGTTGACCGGGCCGGTGCCGGGGTTGAGGAGGAAGACGAAGGCGAGCGTCGCGGCGACCGGTGGGGCCAGGTAGGGCAGGTAGAACAGGGTCCGGAAGATTCCGGCCCCGGTCCTGATCCGCGTGATGAGCAGGCCGACGCCGAGACCGAAGACGACCCGGCAGCTCACCATGACCAGCACCAGCCACAGGGTGTTGCGCATGGCCGGCCAGAACAGCGGATAGTCCGTGAAGACGTAGCTCCAGTTGGCCAGTCCGTTGAAGACGGGCGGCCGGAAGCCGTCGTAGGAGGTGAAGGAGAAGTAGACGGTGGACAGCAGCGGATAGGCGAAGAAGACCGAGAAGCCGATCAGCCAGGGGGACATGAAGGCGAGGGTCCGCAGTCGGGAGCGGCGGTGCCTGGCCTTCAGGGCGCGGGCGTGCGGGCCCGCGGGGGCGTGGGTGCGGGGCATCGGATTACTGGGCCTTCGCGATGTCCGTGTCGATCTGCCGGTCGGTGTTCGCCAGTCCGGCGGCGAGGTCGGGCACGTCGCCCTTCTCCACCGCGTACGCGAAGTCCTGGAAGGTCAGTTGGTAGGTGCCGCCGTCCGCCTGGGCGGGGGTGGTGTTCGACTTCGGGTGCCGGGCGATGTCGATGAACGTCTTGAACTCGGGGGTCACCTCCAGGTCGGGGGAGTCCAGGGCGGCGAGCGTGGACGGCACGTTGTGGATGGCGTTGGCGAAGGCGACCACCGCCGCGGTGTCGGTCGTCATGTACCGCACCAGCTCCCAGGCGGCGTTCTGCTTCCGACTCGCCGCGGAGATGCCCATGATCGTGCCGGAGACGTAGCCCTTGCCGTAGTCGGCGGCCTGGTCGTCCGGTACGGGCAGCGGGGCGGTGCCGATCTCGAACGGAACCCCGGCTTCCTTCGCCATGGCGGCCCGCCACTCCCCGTCGATCTGCATGGCGACCTGGCCGCGGTGGAAGGGGTGCTCGGCGCTCCACTCGTCACCGAAGCCGGCGCGGAACCTCTCCAGCTTCTGGTAGCCGCCGAGCTTGGCCACCAGGTCCTTCTGGGCGGTCAGCATCTTCGCGAAGGCCGGGTCGGCGGCCAGGTTCGACTTCCCGTCGGGACCGAAGTACGTGGGGCTCCACTGGGCGGCCAGCCGCATGGGGGTGGTCTCGTAGCCGTGGAAGGTGGGCATCAGGCCGACCTGTTCGTACGAGTCGCCGCTCCGCTTGGTCAGTTTCTCCGCGACCGCGGTGAACTCGCTCCAGGTGCGCGGTGCTTCGGTGATGCCGGCGGCGGCGAAGGCGGTCTTGTTGTAGACGAGGCCGTAGGCGTCGTTCAGCAGCGGCAGCGTGCACTGGTTGCCCTTGAACTGCGTGTACTCCAGCAGGGTCTTGGGGAACACCTCGGCCTTGTCGACCCCGGACTTCGCGAGGAAGGGGTTCAGGTCGACGAAGGCGCCCGAGTTGCAGAACTTCCCGACGCTGTCGGTGGTGAAGGAGGAGACCACGTCGGGGGCCTTGTCGCCACCCGCCCGCAGGGCCTGGTTGACCTTGTCGTCGGTCATGTTGCCGGTGGTCTTCACCTTGATGTTCGGGTGGGCCTTCTCGAACCGGGCGATGTTCTCCTCGATCGCCTTGACCTCGGCGGGCGCGGACCAGCCGTGCCAGAAGGTGAGGGTGACGTCCGCCTTCGGATCGTCGGCGGCGCCGGCGCCGCTCTGCCCGGCGCAGGCGGTGGCGAGTACGGATATGGCGGCCAGGGTGGCCGCGGCCGTGGTGAGGCGTCCGGTTCTGGGCATGACGGGGCTCGCTCTCTGCGGGAGGAACTTCCGGTGCGGGGTGCCGAGGAGGGGATCGGGGGCGTGGGGGAGGGACGGGGTTCGGTGGCGGGGCGGGGCGCTCTAGCGGGAGGTGTCGAACACTTCCTCGCGGGCGGCGGCCAGGGCGCTCTCCAGGGCGCCCCGCAGGACGGGCCGCTCGCGGACCTCGCCGGTCACGAGCCGGGGCCGGGAGGGCGCCAGCTCCGCCAGCTCGGTCTCCAGCAGCGTGCGCAGGGGATCGCCGCCCGCGGTGATCACGGCCCCGGACAGCACCACGATCTCCGGGTCGAGCACGGCGACCACCGAGGCCAGACCGGTCGCGAGGACGGTGGCGTACGCACGCAGGAAGTCCAGGTTCGCCCCGTCGGGCGCGGCGGCGGCCCGCTCCAGCAGGGCGACGCCGACGGCGACCTGCGGCCCGTGCGGGGCGTCCGGCGCGGGCGGCGGCGGGGTGTCGACGCCGAGTTCGGCGGCGAGCCGGGGCAGCACCTGCACGCCGGCCAGCTCCTGGTAGCCGCCGGTGTTGGCCCGGGTCACCTGGCGGACCAGCGGGTGCCCGGAGACGGGCAGGAAGCCGACCTCGCCCGCGCCGCCG
This sequence comes from Streptomyces sp. NPDC048383, assembly GCF_040651775.1. Classification (NCBI taxonomy): domain Bacteria; kingdom Bacillati; phylum Actinomycetota; class Actinomycetes; order Kitasatosporales; family Streptomycetaceae; genus Streptomyces; species Streptomyces sp. NPDC048383. The sequence continues at coordinate 123,465 of NZ_JBEZKS010000010.1, read as the reverse complement.
GTCCAGCCGCGGTGCAGCCGGCCGCCGAACACCAGGGCGGCCCCGAGGCCCTCCTCGTTCCACAGCAGGACGAAGTCCTCGTACCCGCGGGCCGCGCCGAGCCGTTGTTCGGCGACCGCGGCGAGGTTGACGTCGTTCTCGTACTCCACGGGCACCGGTAGCGCGGCCGCCAGCTCGTCGAGCAGGGTGGGGGAGTGCCAGCCGGGCAGGTGGCTGGCGTAGCGCAGCCGGCCGGTCTGCGGGTCGAAGGCGCCCGGGGTGGCGATGACCAACCGGTGCAGGTCGGCCGCTCCGATCCCGGCGGCGCGCAGGGCGCCGTCGAGGGCCCGGGTGACCTGCTCGACGGCGCCGGCGCCCTCGGTGTAGGGAAGTTCGAAGCTGCCCCGCACCGTGCCCGTCAGGTCGGCCACCGCGGCGAGCACCCGTTCCGGGGTGACGTCGAGTCCGCCGACGTGGGCGGCGGGGCCGTTGAGGGCGTAGAGCTGGGCGCTGGGCCCGGGCCGGCCGCCGTCGGTGCCGGTGGCCACGACCAGTCCGGCGCTCTCCAACCGGGCCAGCAGCTGGGAGGCGGTCGGCTTGGACAGCCCGGTCAGCTGCCCGATCCGGGTCCGGGACAGCGGGCCGTGCGTCAGCAGCAGCTCCAGGGCGGCGCGGTCGTTCATGGCGCGCAGCAGGCTGGGCGTTCCGGGCGTGGCGGCGGGCATGGCGCGGTCTCTCCTCGACGAGATGAACTGTTAGGTAAGTTTCCTATTGCGCTCCGAGCCGTGTCAATGCCGCTGCCCCGCCGGAAACGGACCGGCGGGGCAGCGGGACGGGCGCGAGCCCGGACGTAAGGGAGGTACGGGGAAGTAGGGGACTACTTGGTGATCCGAGGCGACCCGGAGCCCGACGGCGGCGGGATCGGGGCGGTCGCCAGGGACTGCGGCGAGGTCGGGTTCGACAGGGCGGACGGCGCGGCGACGGAGGCGGACGGGTCCGCGGCCTCCTCGGCCTCGTCGGCGAGCGGCAGACCACCGATGATCTTGATGCCCGCCGCGTCGAAGGCCTCCTTGAGGCGCCATCGCAGCTCGCGCTCCACCGAGAACTGCTGACCCGGCATGGTCTTCGCCGAGACCGCCACCGTCATGGACGCCAGCAGCACCTCGTCCAGCCCCAGCACCTCCACCGGACCCCACAGGCGCTCGTCCCACGGGGACTCCTTCGCCAACGAGTCGGCGACCTCCTGGACCACCTCGCGGATGTGCGTGAGGCTCTCCGAGGGCTTGACCTGCACGTCCACGGTCGCGGTCGCCCAGCCCTGGCTGAGGTTGCCGATCCGCTTGATCTCGCCGTTGCGGACGTACCAAATCTCCCCGCTGTCGCCGCGCAGCTTCGTCACGCGCAGGCCGACCTCGATCACCTCGCCGGAGGCCACCCCGGCGTCGATCTTGTCGCCGACGCCGTACTGGTCCTCCATGATCATGAACACACCGGACAGGAAGTCCGTCACCAGGTTCCGCGCGCCGAAACCGATGGCCACACCGGCCACACCGGCACTCGCCAGCAGCGGGGCCAGGTCGATCTTCAGTGCGGCCAGCACCATCAGCGCGGCCGTGCCCAGGATCAGGAACGAGGCCACCGAACGCAGCACCGACCCGATGGCCTCCGACCGCTGCCGGCGCCGCTCCGCGTTGACGAGGAGCCCGCCGAGCGCCGTGCCCTCCACGGCCTCGGCGCTGCTGTTCATCCGGCTGATGAGCTTGGTCAGCGCCTTGCGGACCACCGATCGCAGCGCCGCGGCTATGACCACGATCAGCAGGATCCGCAGGCCGATGCTCAGCCAGGTGGCCCAGTTCTCCTCGATGAAGCTCGCGGCATTGGTCACGCTCTCGGCGGCATCGTCGGTGGTGGTCGCTGCCAACGGGAGCAGGGTGGCGGGCGAGGGCACGGCAGGAACCTCCAGGCATAGCGGTCTGCCCGCGGAACGGGATGTGCGGGCAGACCAACCACACTAACGGGGCTCGGGCCCTACCTCGTTGCCGTGTTCGAGGGAGAGACGGGACTCACCCGGGGAGGAAGGCGGTGTGGTCGAAAACACCTCGGACCCGTTACGGGCGCGTGGTGGCGCTTCGACCAGCCGTAAGGGGAGACTGGAAAGCAGATCGTCCCGGCGCGAGCCACGCGCCGCCGGCGTACAAGGAGGCAGTCCGTGCCGCACGTCCTGGTCCTCAACGCGTCGTACGAGCCGCTCGGCGTCGTACCGCTCCGACGCGCGCTCGTCCTCGTCCTGGAGAACAAAGCGATCTCCCTGGAAGAATCGGGCGCCTTTCTGCACAGCGCGACGAGAGCAGTCCCCGCGCCCAGCGTGGTCCGGCTCAAGCGCTTCGTGCGGGTCCCCTACCGGGGGCCCGTTCCGCTCACCCGGCGCGCGCTCTTCGCCCGCGACGGCGGTCGCTGCATGTACTGCGGGGCCGTCGCCACCAGCGTCGACCACGTCATCCCGCGCAGCCGGGGCGGCCAACACCGGTGGGACAACGTCGTCGCCGCCTGCCGCCGCTGCAACCACGTCAAGGCCGACCGGCACCTGCTGGAGCTGGGCTGGCGGCTGCGCCACCAGCCCGCCCCGCCGTCCGGGCTGGCCTGGCGGATCATCGGCACGGGCCACCGGGACCCGCGGTGGATGCCCTACCTCCAGCCGTACGGCGCCGACGACGCGCTGGAACGCATCGGAGCCGCGGCGTCATAGGGCCGGCCGCCCGCCTCCACCGGCCGCCCCACCCGCTCCCCTTCTCCTGCCGCCCTCTCCCGAGCACCACCCGTCGCCGTCACGGATGCCCGCTGCCCGCGCCCCCGCCGCCCCGGTCACTGTCGCCCGCGGCCGGGGGCGTACGGCCGCCCGCGGCCGGGGGCGGCGGTGATCGTGGGGTGGTCTGACCTGGATCGGCCAGGAATGCGGGGCCGCCGACTGGGTATGGCTGCGGTGTCCGCCGGTGTGTTGCACGGGTGGGTCCGACGATCCCGCGCAAAGGAGTGCTCTCGTGAACGCCCGTGCCAAGTCCAACGTTCTCCCCGCCCCCCTTCCGCGCCCCGCCTCCCGCTCCGCCCGGCCCGCGGCGCCCGACCCGGCCGTTCCCGAACCCGCGGGCCCGCCCGCCTCCGACACCGCCGACCCGACCGCTCCCGAACCCCGGGCACCGCTGGCCCACCTGCCCGCCCCGAGCTGGCCGCAGGACCGGCCCCTCGTCGGTGAGCAGCCGCCGGCGGGATCCGCCTGCGCGCCGCTGACCAGCGAATCCCCGCTCATGGAGGGGCTCCCGCTGACCAGCGAGCCCCACCTCCCCGCCACGATCGTCGCGGGCTACTAGACAGGACACCGATGGACGACCTCGACCGGCTCGCGGCCCTGCACGGCGTCGCCACCTCCTACCAGCCGGCCGAGGACGTGACCGTCCCCGTGCCCGAGGTCACCGTCAGGGCCGTCCTCGGCCTGATCGGCGTACCCGTGGACACCCCGCAGGACGTCCGGGCGATGGCCGACGAGGACGAACGGGAGCGGGCCGGGCGGGTGCTGCCCCCGACGATGGTGCTCTGGCAGGGCGAGCCCGTCCCGGCGCAGTTGACCGCGCTGCCCGCCGGCGCCCGGATCCGGGTCGACCCGGAGGAGGGGCCCGAACCCCTCGTCTGGGAGGCCGGTGGCGGGCAGCCGCCCCGCGGGCTCGCCTCCGGGCAGCCCGCAGAACTGCCCCTCGGCGTGCACCGCCTCACCGCCGAACTGCCCGACGGGCACACGGCCGCGGCCACCCTGATCGTCGCCCCGGAGCGGGCCCCGGCCGCGCCCGCCCGGGCCCACGGACTGCTCGTCCAGCTGTACTCCCTGCTCTCGGAGCGCTCCTGGGGCATGGGCGACCTCGGCGACCTGACGGAGCTCGCCCGCTGGGCCGCCCGCACCCACGGCGCCGATTTCATCCAGGTCAACCCGTTGCACGCGGCCGTCCCCGGCACCCCGACCGACCCGTCCCCGTACCGGCCGTCCTCGCGCCGCTTCCCCGACCCGGTGCACCTGCGGATCGAGGACGTCCCCGAGTACGCCGACTGCCCGGACCGCGACGCCCTCGCCGAGCTGGCCGGTCGCGGCGCGGAGCTGCGCAGGGAGGTGCTGGAGAAGGGGGCCCTGATCGACCGGGACGCCGTCTGGGCCCTCAAGCGCGCCGCCCTGGAGCTGCTGTACACCGTCCCGCGCAGCCCCGCCCGGGAGGCGGGCTACGGGGAGTTCCGCGCGGAGCAGGGACCCCACCTCGACGTGCACGCCGCGTGGTGCGCCGCCGCCGCGGGGGAGGACCCCGAGGAGCGGGGCGACTTCCACCGCTGGCTGGTCTGGCTGACGGACACCCAGCTGACCGCCGCCCAGCGGGCCGCGCGGGAGGCCGGGATGACGGTCGGCATCGTGCACGACCTGGCCGTCGGCGTGCACCCCGAGGGTTCGGACGCCGGTACGGGCCCCTTCCACGCCCGGCACATCAGCGTCGGCGCCCCGCCGGACGCCTTCAACGCGCGGGGCCAGGACTGGGGGTTGCCGCCGTGGCGGCCCGACGCCCTGGAGGGCACCGGGTACGCCCCCTTCCGGGCCCTGCTGCGCGGGCTGTTCCGGTACGCGGGAGCCGTCCGCATCGATCACGTCATGGGCCTGTTCCGGCTGTGGTGGATCCCGCAGGGGGCCCCGCCGGCGGAGGGCACGTACGTCTCCTACGACGGCGAGGCGATGCTGGCCGTCCTGGTGCTGGAGGCGCACCGGGCGGGCACCCTGGTGGTCGGCGAGGACCTCGGGACGGTGGAGCCGCGGGTGCGCCGGGCGTTGGCCCGGCGCGGGATCCTCGGCACCTCGGTGCTGTGGTTCGAACGGGACTGGGAGGGCGACGGGGAGCCGCTGGAGCCCGAGGAGTGGCGGGCCGACTGCCTCGCCACCGTCACGACCCACGACCTGCCGCCCACCGCCGCGAAGCTGGCCGGGGAGCACGTCGAACTGCGGGACCGGCTGGGCCTGCTGACCCGTCCGCTGGAGGTGGAGAAGGCCGAGGACGCCGCCGACACCGCCCGTTGGCTGGAGGTGCTGGAGCGGCTCGGCCTGACGACCGGGCACGAGGAGGCGGCCGTCCGCTCCCTGTACGCCTTCCTGCTGCGCACGCCCGCCCGGCTGGTGGGCGTCTGGCTGCCGGACGCGGTGGGGGACCGGCGGCCGCAGAACCTGCCGGGCACCTGGGACCAGTACCCCAACTGGAGGCTGCCGGTCGCCGACGCCTCGGGCCGGCCGCTGACGCTGGAGGAGCTGACGGCCTCGCCCCGGGCGAACGCCCTGTTGAGCGCGGTGCGGGAGGGGGCGGGGACCCGTACGGCACCCCCGGGCGCGCGGCCGCTCTAGGTGTTCGCTACGTTTGCACCGTGGACAAGAAGAACGCTCTGCGCGCCGGCGCCGTCACGGCCGGAACGACGCTGATGATGCTGCTGATGACGTCTCCCGCCCTCGCGCTGACCCCCGACGACGGTGACGACCCGGGCCCCAAGCTGAGCATCGCCGAGACGCTCGGCCTGTTCGTGGCCGCGCCGATCGTGCTGTTCCTGGTCATCGCGGGTCTGGTGATGGTCGGCGACAAGTCGCGCAAGACCCAGGCCTGACCGACCGGGCAGGTCTCATGCTTCCGGGGCGCCGGAGGTCCGTACGGCCGTCGTAGGACGGCCGTGGCGCGACCTCCGGCGCCCTGGCATGTCCCGGGCCGTGCCGGGGTGGGCGCCGCGGCCCGGTGAGCGCCTGTGGCGGCGGGCTACGGCACGTCGGCCATGAGCTTGCGCAGCAGGCCGATCAGCTGCTCGACCTCTTCGCCGTCGAGTCCGGCCAGGGCGGCGCGCTGGACCTCCAGGCCGGCGGTGACGGCCTCGTCGATCAGGGCCAGTCCGCGGTCGCTGATCGTGACCTGGAGCCCTCGCCGGTCGTGCGGATCGGGGCTGCGGCCGAGCAGCCCGGCCTTCTCCAGCTTGTCCAGGCGTCCGGTCATTCCGCCCGTCGTGAGCATCAGCGTGGCCGACAGCTGGCGCGGCGAGAGCGTGTACGGGGCGCCGGAGCGGCGCAGCGTGGCGACGACGTCGAACTCCCCGCGGGAGATCCCGTAGCGGTTGTAGGTCCGTTCCATCGCGTCGCCCATGGCCTTGGTGATCCGGTACATCCGCCCGAAGACGGCCATGGGGGCCGTGTCCAGGTCGGGGCGTACCGCGTACCACTGGGCGGCGATGGCGTCGACGGCGTCCTTGTTGGCCTCGGTCATATCCGCAGTATCCGGTTCCGCTTCCTCGTTCGCAAGAAAGTTGCTTGACGGAAAGTGGCTTAGTGCTAAGCTACTTTCAAGTGACCTACTTGGGGGAGGCGTCGTGATGAAGGTGCCCATGTTTCCTCACCCGTACGAGGAGTCCCCGTGAACCGCCTGACCACCACGCTCCTGACCGCTCTGGCCCCCATCTCCTGGGGATCGACGTACTTCGTCGCCAGCGAACTCCTGCCCCCCGACCGGCCCCTGTTCACCGGGGCCATGCGGGCCCTGCCCGCCGGGCTGCTCCTCATCGCCCTCTCCCGGACCCTGCCCAAGGGCGAGTGGTGGTGGAAGTCCGCCGTCCTCGGCACGCTCAACATCGGCGCCTTCTTCCCGCTGCTCTTCCTCTCCGCCTACCGGCTGCCCGGCGGTGTCGCCGCCGTACTGGGTTCCGCCGGCCCGCTGTTCGTCGTCGGACTCGCCGCCCTGCTGCTCGGCGAGCGGGCCCGGCCGCGGACCGTCCTCGCCGCCGTCGCCGCCGCGTTCGGCGTGAGCATGGTGGTGCTGACCGCCGAGGCCGAGCTCGACCTGATCGGCGTCATCGCCGGCGTGGTCTCCTCCGCCTCCATGGGCGCCGGCACCGTGATGACCAAGCGCTGGGGGCGGCCCGAGGGCGTGGGCCCGCTGGCCATGACCGGTTGGCAGCTCACCGCCGGCGGGTTGGTCATCATCCCGATCGCCGCCCTGATCGAGGGGGCGCCGCCCGCCCTCGACGGCAAGGCCTTCCTCGGCTACGGCTACATGATGCTGATCAACACGGGCATCGCCTACTGGCTGTGGTTCCGCGGCATCGGCCGGCTCAGCGCCACCTCCGTCACCCTGCTCGGCCCGCTGTCCCCGCTCACCGCCGCCGTCATCGGCTGGGCCGCGCTCGGCCAAGGCCTCTCGCCCGTACAGCTGGCCGGCATGGCCATCGCCTTCGGTGCCACCGTCATCGGGCAGTTGCCGGGGCGCAGGCCCCGGGCTCCGAAGGAAACGTTCAGTTCTTCTGAAGACATCGATCGAAATGTTTCGATGGACCTGGGCAATGCGGAGGTGCGACGGTAGGTCCACGATCCAACCGACCCAGAACCCCGAGGGGGAGACCACACGTGACCGTCACGGACCAGGTCCGCACCGGCCGACAGGCGCAACCGGCGGAGCGGACGCCGCAGGCGCCGCAGCAGGCCGAGCAGGCAGGCGAGCACGCCGCCGAGCAGGCGCCGCAGCGCCCCGGCGCCCCGGCGGGCAAGGGCGCCGCCGGCATCGGCCTGCTCCTCGCCCTGGTCGCGACGGTCGTCTGGTCCGGCAGCTTCGTCGCCACCCGGGGCATGGCCGACACCGTTCCGCCCGTCCAGGCCGTCTTCTGGCGCTGGATCATCGCCGCCGTCGCGGTCGCCCCGTTCGCCGCCCGGCAGGCCTGGCGACAGCGGGCCCTGCTGCGCCGGCACCTCGGCTACGTCAGCCTCGCCACCCTCTTCGGCGTCACCCTCTACAACACCCTCGTCCACCAGGCCGGACTGACCACCTCCGCCTCCAACATGGGCATGATCATGGCGGCCTCGCCCGTCATCATGGCCCTCTACTCCCGCCTCGGCGGCGAACGGCTCGGTGCCCGACGCACCTTCGGCCTGCTGCTCGCCGCGTTCGGCGTCCTGCTCCTCGTCGGCGACGGCTCGATCGGCTTCGACTTCGGCGCCGGTGACCTGTGGATGTTCGGCGCCGCCCTGTCCTTCGCCACCTACAGCGCCCTGCTCAAGCGCAAGCCCGCCGAGATCGGCCAACTCGCCTTCCTGTTCGCCACCTTCGTCCTCGGCGCGCTGATGCTGGCCCCCGCCTACGCCGTCTCCCTCGCCGTCCAGGGCGGCTTCGAGGTCACCCCCGGCTCGGCCGGGCAACTGCTGTACGTCGGCGTCCTCTCCTCCGCCGTCGCCTTCTTCGCCTGGAACAAGGCCGTCTCGGTGATCGGCGCGGCCCGGGCGGGCGTCGTCTACTACCTCCAGCCCGTGTGCGTCGCCGGACTCGGCTTCCTGCTCCTCGGGGAACACACCGGCCCCGCGCAACTGCTGTGCATGGCGCTGATCCTGGGCGGCGTGGGACTGGGTGCCCGCCGGTAGGTTCGGTCCCATGACCGAGTGGGACATCAAGAAGCTGCGGATCCTGCGGACCCTGGCCGACCGGGGCACCGTGACCGCGACGGCCGAGGCGCTGCACATGACGCCGTCGGCCGTCTCGCAGCAGTTGACCAACCTGGCCCGGCAGCTCGGGGTCCCGCTGCTGGAGGCCCAGGGCCGGCGGGTCCGGCTCACCGACGCCGCCCACTTGGTCCTGCGGCACACCGAGGCCGTCTTCGCGCAACTGGAACGCGCCGACGCCGAACTCGCCGGGTACCTGTCCGGGGAGGCCGGCGAGGTACGGATCGGAGCCTTCTCCACCGCCGTGCCCGTCCTGGTCGTCCCCGCCGTCGCCGCCCTGCGGCGCACCCATCCGGGCGTGGAGGTACGGGTCCGCGAGACCGAGGCCGCCGAGTCGTACGAGCTGCTGACCGCCGGGGCCGTGGACCTCGCCCTGTCGCTGGCCGCGCACGCGCCCGGCGCCCGCGACCCCCGCTTCAGCCGGGTCACGCTGTTGGAGGACCCCCTCGACGTGGCCCTGCCGCCCGGCCACCCGCTGACGGCGGCGCCCGCGCTGCGCCTGGCCGACCTGTCCGGGGAGCGCTGGATCTACGGGGGCAGCGGCCCCTGGTCGGAGATCACCCGCAACGCCTGTGAGGCCGCCGGGTTCGTCCCCGAGCAGGCCCACTCGGCCTCCGGCTGGACCGCGATCCTGGCCATGGTGGAGGCCGGCATGGGCGTGGCGCTCGTCCCGCGCATGGTCACCGGCCGGGCCGCGGGGGTCACCGTACGGGTCCTGGCCCACGACCGGCCCGCCCGGCACGTCATCGCCGCACTGCGCCGGGGCTCCGAATCGGCGCCCGCGGTGTCCCGCGTCCTGGCGGCCCTCCGGGAGACCGCGGCCACGCTCCGCCGCACCGGGGCCGGACGCGACCCGGCCCCCGCCCCATGACCGGGGCGGGGGCCGGGGCCGGTCGGGGACCGGATCAGACGGCGGCGGCGGCGGCCGCCGCGTCGGCCTCCTGGGCCTTCAGGGCGCGCTCGACGCCCGACCGGGACTCCGACACCAGCCGGCGCAGGCCCGCGTTCGGCTCGGCCGACGCCAGCCAGGCGTCCGTGGCGTCCAGGGTCTCCTGCGAGACCTGGAGCGACGGGTACAGGCCCACCGCGATCTGCTGGGCGATCTCGTGGCTGCGGGTGTCCCAGACCTCCTTGACCGCGGCGAAGTACTTCGCCGTGTACGGGGCGAGCAGCTCGCGCTGGTCGGTCTGGACGAAGCCGCCGATCACGGCCTCCTGCACCGCGTTCGGCAGGTCGCCGGACTCCACCACCGAGGCCCACGCGGCGGCCTTGGCCTCCGCCGTCGGGCGCGCGGCCCGCGCGGTCGCCGCGTGGCGCTCGCCCGCGGCCGTCGCGTCCCGGGTCAGCTCGGCGTCGATCGCCGCCTCCCCGACGACGCCGGTCGCCACCAGGCGCTCCAGGAACGCCCAGCGCAGCTCGGTGTCCACGACCAGGCCTTCGAGCTCGGCCGCACCGTCCAGCAGCGCCGCCAGGTAGGTCAGCTGCCCCTCGGTGCGGGCCGTCGCCGCGAAGGCGCGGGCCCAGGCCAGCTGGTGATCGCCGCCCGGCTCGGCGCCGCGCAGGTGCTCCAGCGTGGCCTCCGTCCAGATGGCGAGGCCCTGCTCGCGCCAGGCCGGGTCGGCGTACAGCTCGACGGCCAGCTTCACCTGGCGGTGCAGCGACTGCACGACGCCGATGTCCGACTCCTTGCCGATGCCCGACAGCACCAGCGCGACGTAGTCGCGGGCCGCGAGTTCGCCGTCGCGGGTCATGTCCCAGGCGGAGGCCCAGCACAGGGCGCGCGGCAGCGACTCCGTGAAGTCGCCCAGGTAGGCGGTCACGTTGGCGAGGGACACCTCGTCCAGGCGGACCTTCGCGTACGACAGGTCGTCGTCGTTGAGCAGCACGACCGCCGGACGGGCCCGGCCCACCAGCTCCGGCACCGCCGTGAGGGCGCCGTCGATGTCCAGCTCGATCCGGTCCGTGCGCACGAGCGCGCCGTCGCTCAGGTCGTACAGGCCGACCGCGATGCGGTGCGGACGCAGCACCGGCTCGCCCTTCGCGCCCGCGGGGAGCGCCGGGGCCTCCTGGCGGATCGCGAAGGCGGTGATGACGCCCTGCGCGTCCGTCTCGACCTCCGGACGCAGGACGTTGATGCCGGCCGTCTCCAGCCACGCCGTCGACCAGGCCGTCAGGTCGCGGCCCGAGGTCTCCTCCAGGGCGCCCAGCAGGTCCGACAGCCGGGTGTTGCCGAAGGCGTGCGCCTTGAAGTAGGCCTGCACGCCCTGGAAGAAGGCGTCCTTGCCGACGTACGCGACGAGCTGCTTGAGCACCGAGGCGCCCTTGGCGTACGTGATGCCGTCGAAGTTGACCAGGACGTCGTCCAGGTCACGGATGTCCGCCATGATCGGGTGCGTCGACGGCAGCTGGTCCTGCCGGTACGCCCACGTCTTCATGGAGTTGGCGAACGTGGTCCACGCGTGCGGCCACTTCGAGCCCTCGGCGTCCGCCTGGCAGGCGATCGAGGTGTAGGTGGCGAACGACTCGTTCAGCCACAGGTCGTTCCACCACTCCATGGTGACGAGGTCGCCGAACCACATGTGGGCGAGCTCGTGCAGGATCGTCTCCGCGCGCACCTCGTACGCCGCGTCCGTCACCTTCGAGCGGAAGACGTACTGGTCGCGGATGGTGACCGCGCCCGCGTTCTCCATGGCGCCCGCGTTGAACTCCGGCACGAAGAGCTGGTCGTACTTCGCGAACGGGTAGTCGTAGGCGAACTTCTCCTGGAACCAGTCGAAGCCCTGCCGGGTCACGTCGAAGATCTCGTCCGCGTCGAGGAACTCGGCGAGCGAGGGACGGCAGTAGATGCCGAGCGGCACGGACTGGCCGTCCTTGCCCTCGTACGAGCTGTGCACCGCGTGGTACGGGCCCACGATCAGCGCGGTGATGTACGAGGAGATCCGCGGGGTCGGCTCGAAGGCCCACACCCGGTCCTTGACGTCGGCGGCGTCCGGCGTCGGGGAGTTCGAGATGACCGTCCAGCCCTCGGGGGCCGTCACGGTGAACTGGAACGTGGCCTTCAGATCGGGCTGCTCGAAGCTGGCGAACACGCGCCGCGCGTCCGGCACCTCGAACTGGGTGTACAGGTAGGCCTGCTGGTCGACCGGGTCGACGAAGCGGTGCAGGCCCTCCCCGGTGTTGGTGTAGGCGCAGTCGGCGACGACGCGCAGCTCGTTGTCCCCGGCGGCGAGGTGGTGCAGCGCGATCCGGGAATCCCGGAAGACGGCGGCCACGTCCAGCGACTTGCCGTTCAGGACGACCTCGTGCACGGCGGGCGCGACGAGGTCGATGAAGGTCTCGGCGCCGGCCTCGGCCGACCGGAAGCGCACGGTGGTGACGGACGGGTAGGTACCGCCCTCCTGCGCACCGCTGAGGTCGAGTTCGACCTCGTACGAGTCGACGGTGAGCAGCGCCGCGCGCTGCTGAGCCTCTTCACGGGTGAGATTCGTGCCAGGCACGCGGTCATCTCCTTTGATGGTGACGTAGCCCCGCCATCCTTCCACGAGGTCCGGGCGACCGCGCCGGAGTATCCCGCGGGCGAACGCGAGGTCCGATTCCCGCCGGCGCCGGCCGGCCGGCAGCGCCACGATCGCCGCCATGACCTCCTTCACTGCACCCCTCACCGCCCGCGCCGTCGACCCCGCCGCCCTCGCCGAACTGCGCCTGCGCGACGACGCGGGCCGGCCCTGCCTCCCGTACGCGGACCCGGAGGGCGGCGCCCCGCTGCGCTGCTGCCTGCGCCGCAGCCGGGCCGGCGAGCGCATCGCCCTGGTCTGCTACGCGCCGCTGCGCCGCTGGGCGGCCGGCGTCGGCGCCGATCCGGGGGCGTACGACGAGCAGGGGCCCGTGTTCGTGCACGCCGAACCCTGCGCCGGCCCGGCCGGGGGAGACGGCCTGCCCTTCGGGACCCCGGGGGCGCTGCGCGTCGCCCGGCGCTACGACGCGGCCGGCCGGATCCTCGGCGGCCGCGCGCTGGAACTCGGCGAGGAGCCCGACGCGGTCGTCGGGCGGGCGCTCGCCGAGGCCTTCACCGACCCGGAGGTCGCCCTCGTGCACGTCCGGGCGGTGGAGTACGGCTGCTTCCTCTACGAGGTGCGGCGGCCGTGAAACGGGGGAGGGGCGGGCGCCGTACGGCACCCGCCCCTCACGCGCCCGGAGGACCGGGTCAGCCCTGGCGGAGCTCCTCGGCGACGAGCTCGGCGATCTGCACCGCGTTCAGCGCCGCGCCCTTGCGCAGGTTGTCGTTCGACAGGAACAGCGCGAGGCCGTTGTCGACGGTCTCGTCCACGCGGATGCGGCCCACGTACGAGGCGTCCTTGCCGGCGGCCTGGAGCGGCGTCGGGATCTCGGACAGCTCGACGCCCGGGGCGTCCTTGAGCAGCTCGTAGGCGCGCTCGACGCCGAGCGGGCGCTCGAAGCGGACGTTGACCTGGAGCGAGTGGCCCGAGAAGACGGGAACGCGCACGCAGGTGCCGGAGACCTTGAGCTCCGGGATCTCCAGGATCTTGCGGGACTCGTTGCGGAGCTTCTGCTCCTCGTCGGTCTCGAAGGAGCCGTCGTCGACGATCGAGCCCGCCAGGGGGAGCACGTTGAAGGCGATCGGACGCTTGTAGACGCCCGGCTCCGGGAAGTCGACGGCCCCGCCGTCGTGGACCAGGGCGGCCGCGCCCTCGACCACGGCCTTGACCTGGCCGTCGAGCTCGGCGACACCGGCCACGCCCGAGCCGGAGACGGCCTGGTAGGTGGTGGCGATCAGCGCGGTCAGGCCGGCCTCCTCGTGGAGGGGGCGCAGCACCGGCATCGCGGCCATGGTGGTGCAGTTCGGGTTCGCGATGATGCCCTTGGGGCGGTTCTTGATCGCGTGCGGGTTGACCTCGGAGACCACGAGCGGGACCTCGGGGTCCTTGCGCCACGCGGACGAGTTGTCGATCACGACGGCGCCCTGGCCCGCGACCTTCTCGGCGAGGGCCTTGGAGGTGGCGCCGCCCGCGGAGAAGAGCACGATGTCCAGACCGGAGTAGTCGGCCGTGGAGGCGTCCTCGACGGTGATCTCCCGGCCCTCCCACTCCAGGGTCGAGCCGGCCGAGCGGGCCGAGGCGAACAGCCGCAGCTCGTCCAGCGGGAACTTCCGCTCGGCGAGGATTGCGCGCATCACTGCGCCGACCTGTCCGGTGGCTCCGACGATTCCGACCCTCACGGTGACTCCTCTGCGTTGGTACGACGCGGGCGCGCGTGGAGCCATCATGCGTTCGACCCCACGAGCCTTGTCCAATCCATTGTCCGAGGGACGGACGGCGTCCCGGACGCGGACCCCCGCGACGCGCGCGGGACGGGCGTGTCGCCGGGCCCGGTGAGGGGGCGGGCGCCCGGACCCGGTCCGGGCACGTGAGGAAGACCACCCACGACGTGATCGCCGGCACCCGCGGCTCCCGCGCCCGCCGGGTCCGCCCCCGCCTTCCGCCCGGGCTCCGGAAAGCCCGGAGGGGCGGTGCTCGTGGTGAGCGCCGCCCCTCCGGTTCGTGCGGGTCCTACCGGGTTACGGGAGGACCTTGTCGATCTGGACGCTGCCGGTGCCGGCGGCGGTGCCGCGGGCGTTGAGCAGCTGGACCTGGCCGAAGAACTGACGGCCCTCGGGGGCCGCGCTGTTGACCAGGACGTTCGCCGAGACCTGCGCCGAGGCGCCGGAGGCGAGGGTCACCGTGGCGGCCTCGTCGACCTGGACGGAGCCCAGACCGGCCGAGAAGAACACGTCGCGGTAGTCGTACGTGGTGGTGCCGGCCGGGATCGCGTAGCCGATCACCTTGACGCTGTAGGTGCCCGCGGCCGGCTTGACCAGGCTCACGGCCTCCTCGGAGTCGCCGTCGGCGGCCGTGCCGACCTTGACGCCGTCCTTGTAGACCTCCAGGTCCAGGTCGGCGCCCGTGTCGGACGTCTTGCCGATGGCGACGTCGAGGCGGGAGACGCCCTCGCCGATGGTGACCTCGGTGGTCTGGGTCTCACCGGCGGCGATGGTCGGCTTGGCGACCTTCGCGGAACCGAGCGGACCACCCAGGAGCTTGCCGCCGGCGATCGCCGCGGCCTCGTTCTTCACGGTCCACTGGACCGGCGCCGGGGTGCCCTGCTTGACCTCGGGAAGGACCTTGACCGCCGGGTCGAAGGCCGCGCCGAGGACGGACACGTCCAGCTTGTACGGGTTGTCGAGCAGCGGCGACGTACGACGCGACTCGACCTCGATCTCCCAGACGCCCGGGGTCGGCTCGGCGTACGAGCGCAGGTCGGGGCGGCAGGTGTTCGCCGGGTTGTCGTAGTTCGGGTAGCACTGGGTGGTCGCGCTGTCCTCGACGCCCAGACCGTACGGGTGGATCGAGATGAAGCGGGTCTGGCTGTCGGGCTTCAGACCGCCCAGGGCGACCTCAAGGGTCTTGGTGCCCGGGGGGACCGTCACGAAGTACGACTTGTGGCTGTTGCGCTGCACGGACGAGGTGTCCGACAGGGTGAAGGTCGGCTTGGCCAGCGGGGCGGCCGCGACGACCGTCGCCAGGACCTGCTTGTCGATGCCCTCGGTGGTCGGGTCGTCGAGCTGCAGGATGCCGCTGTGGACGCCGGCCGACTTGACGTTGGCCTCGACCTTGATGGTGACGGGCTTGTTCAGCGGCAGCGTGACGTAGTCGTAGCCGCCGATGACCTTGAAGCTACCGTCGTCGTTGCGCCAGCTGAGGTTGTGCCGGGTGCCGTACTTCACGCCGGTGGTGCGCGTGACGACGACGTTGTAGACCTTCTTCTGGCCGACCTTCAGACCGCCCTCGCGGTCGTAGACGCCGGTGCCGAAGCCGGGGGTCTTCAGGAACTGGTCGATCGCGGTGTCGACCGGGGCCTTGACCGTGAACTCCTCGGCCTTCGCGTCGCGCTGGATTGACTCCCACGCGGCGTTCACGTCGAGCAGGCCCGCGCCCTGGGCGTGCGCCGGGACGTCGGCGATCTTCTTGGCGGTGCTGGTCAGCGCGACCCGCAGGTTCGCCGGCTTCAGCGCGATGTTGTTCTGCTTCGCGGCCGAGATCAGCAGGGCGCCGGCGCCCGCCGCCTGCGGCGAGGACATCGAGGTGCCCTGGAGCATGCCGTAACCGGCCGGGAGGTTGTAGCCGGCCTCCTTCACGGGCGCGCCGGGCAGCCAGGTCTGGATGGTGTTGATGGCCGAGCCGGGGGCGGTGATGGTCGGCGTGAAGCCGCCGTCCTCACGCGGACCGCGGGAGGAGAACGGGAACATGTTGTACTGCTTGCTCACGCCGGAGCCGTAGTTGGCGGCCCAGGTCTCCTTGGAGACCGCGGCACCCACGGAGATGACCTTGTCGGCCAGTCCGGGGTCACCGATGGTGTTGACGCCGGGACCCTCGTTGCCCGCCGAGATGACGAGCTGGACACCGTAGGTGTCGATGAGGTTCTTGTAGAGCTCGGAACGGGCGTTGTTGCCGTCGTTGAGCGCCGGCAGGCCACCGATCGACATGTTGACGATGTCGACGCCGCGGTTGACGACGAGGTCGATCATGCCCTCGGTCAGCGCGACGTTGGTGCAGCCGCCGGACCAGGAGCAGGCGCGCGAGGAGACGAGCTTGGCGCCGGGGGCCTGGCCGTTCATCTGGCCGCCGAAGAGGCCGTTGGCGGCGGTGATGCCCGCGACGTGCGTGCCGTGCTCGGACTCGATGATGCCGACGTTGACGAAGTCGGCCTTCTTGCCGACCCAGTCACCGCCCAGCGGGTCCATCGGGACGTCCTTGCGGATCTCGATCACGAACGGGATGCGCTCGGCGACCTCGGTCGCCGGGTTGTCCGTCCCGAACCAGCCGATCTGGTTGCCGTCCTTGTACTGCTTCATCGGCTCGTTGTTGGTGAAGTCGCCGTCCTGGTCGGTGTCGACGCGGACGGTGCCGGCGGCGACGTCGTAGAGCAGGCCGAACCGGTCGGTGGTGTCCCCGTCCCGGTTGACGTCGCCCTTCATGTCACCGGTGGCGGTGATCGACTCGCTGAAACGGCTCCACTGGAAGTTGCCCTCCGGGGCCTTCCAGCTCTGCCCGCCCGCGCTGAAGGTGCCGCCCGCGGCCGTGACCGGGGTGATCTGGGCGCGCCAGGTCCCGTCGTTGTCCGTGATCGGGTCGGTCGCCGTCACCCAGTCGACGATCTTGCGCTCGCCGGTGGTGGTCTTCTGCAGGGCCGGGTGACCGACGTCGACGCCCGAGTCCATGATGCCGATGGTCACGCCGCGGCCGTCGGCCTGCGGGTTGTTCTTGACGAAGTCCACCGACCCGGTCTCGAACGAGGGGTTGTACGGGTTCTTCGCCGGGGTGTTCTTGTCCGGCGCCGCGTACGTCTCGGCCGCGGTCTTCTTGACCGTGCCGGTCTCCCGGTCGGCGTCCGGACGGGGGTCCGGACGCTGGATCTCGTGCCGCAGGTCGATGCCGTGGACGGAGTCCAGCTTGCCGGCGGCCTTCAGCGCCGCGTCGGCCTTGCCGGTCGGCAGGGTGGCGCGGACGTAACCGAGCTTGTCGTACGTCCGGCCCACCGAGGCGCCCTGGACGGCGCCCAGCTGGTCGGCGACCTGCTTGGTCCGGCCGGGGGCCGTCGCGACCATCACCGTGACGGTGGCGTCGCCCTTGGCCTTGGCCTCCTGGAGCAGTTCGGCGTCGGCCGAACCGAGCTTCTGGTCGGCGGACTTGACCGGCGCGGTGGCCGGACCCGGCACGGGGCCGGCGGCGGTGCCCACCGCGAAGGCGGGCATGGCGCCGGTGGCGCAGAGGGCGGCCACCAGGCCCGCGGCCGCGGCGACGCGGGCTACGCGCCGGGTGCCCGGTATGGCCCCGTTGGTGGAGCTGGGGGAGTCGAGGGTCATCAGCATCCCTGGCTAAGTGAAAGATACGGTCCGGATTTCGGTGCCGGATGACCGGTCAGCTTTGCCGAAGTGACTGCTGTTTGGGGAGTGTTGTCATTGACCGAGACCTGACATGGCGGACTCTCGCCACCGCGCAGCATCCGCCAGAGGGCGCAAGGTCGGGCAAGTCAGGGCAATTCATAGGTGTCTGCGAGTGGATTTATAGACTTTCCCGGCTCGCGGCATGGCCGGAGCGGGCTTCCGTCTCGCGTCGGGTGTGACAGATTCCGATCGCTCAGCGCACGCGCGTGCGCGCGTAATGACGCGAGGCCTTCGCGCGGTTTCCGCAGGCCGCCATCGAGCACCAGCGCCGGGTGCCGTTGCGCGAGATGTCGTGGAAGTGCAGGACGCAGGACTCGGCGGCGCACTTGCGGATCCGGTCCGGTCCGGCGACCAACAGGTCCAGGTAGTTCCGGGCGGCGATCCAGGCGGGACCCCAGGCGGGATCGGCGAACTCGGCCCGCTCGCCCGGCCCTTCGGACGTCAGGGTGGCCCGGATCCGGCCGTGTTCCAGGACGGCGTCGACCAATGCGCGCGCCCCCTCGTCGGCCGGGTCCGCGACGGCGCGGGCCAGCGACTCGCGCGCGGTCAGCAGGTGGACGAGCGTCGCCGCGTCGGCCCGGAAGCGGTCGGCGAGGCCGACGCTCTCCAGCCAGAGCGCGAGGCCTTCGACGCGGGTCAGCCCGAAGGCCCCGGCGAAGAGGTCGAAGGGTTCGCCGTCGACGACCCAGCGCGTGTTCAGCAGGTCGAGGGCGACCGGTTCCCCGGTCAGCGGACGCCGGTCCGTCACCTGTGCCGTCATGCCGCCTCCTCGCGTCGCTAACCGCTCAAGAGTACGTGGCCGGTTGACCTTCGGTGTCCTAACCGTTAATCTCGCACTAGAAGGTTAGAGCACCTCGGCAAATCCGGCATTCCTCCGGGAAGGGACCCACCATGACCACTGCCTCCGCCGCCGCCCTCGGCACGCTCCGCACCGGCCACATCGGCCTGAACGTCACCGACCTCGACCGCTCGCTGGCCTTCTACCGCGACGCGCTGGACTTCGCCCCGCTCGGCGAGGGCAAGGAGGAGGGCCGCCGCTTCGCCTTCCTCGGTCGGGACGGCGAACTGGTCCTCACGCTCTGGCAGCAGGCCGAGGACGGCTACCTGCCGACCACCGCCGGACTGCACCACCTGGCGTTCACCGCCGCCGGCATCGAGGAGGTCCGGGCGTACGAGGAGCGGCTGCGCGGGCTGGGCGTCACCTTCGCCCACGAGGGCGTCGTCGCCCACGCCGAGGGCGCGGCCTCCGGCGGGATCTTCTTCCACGACCCCGACGGCACCCGCCTGGAGATCTCCGTACCCACGGGCGCGGAAGGGGCGCCCGCCCCCACGGAATCCGCTCCCACCTGCGGGTTCTTCTAGACCACCCCGGTTCCGGGGCAACAGCGCGCAGGAAGAGGAGCACCGTCATGACGTACCACTGGGGCTCGCTGGCCGTGCAGGAACGGGTCGGCGTGCGCGACCTGGCCGATCACGTCGGCCGCTCGATCGGCACGGAGATCAGGGACGTGGCCGCGGCCTTCCTCGCCGAGCAGCCGCACCTCGTCGTCGGAGCCGCCGACACCGACGGCCGGATGTGGGCCTCGCTGCTCACCGGCGCGCCGGGTTTCGTACGAGCCACCGGGCGGGCCCGGATCGTGGTGACCGGGGGGCTGCCGCAGGGCGATCCGCTGGAGGGGGCGTTGGCCGCGGCCGGCACCCCGGTCGGCACCATCGCCCTCGACCCCCGGACCAGGCGCCGGATGCGACTGGGCGGCACGGTCACGCCGGTGCCCGGCGGCTTCGCGGTCGAGGCGGACCGGGTCTTCGCGAACTGCCCGAAGTACCTGCAGAAGCGCCGACCGCTGGAGCTGGTGGCGGAGGGGGCCGGGATCGTCCGGCGCGGTACGGCGCTCACTCCCGACCAGCGGGCGACGGTCCGCGCCGCCGACACCTTCTTCGTGGCCACCGCGTCGCCGGACGGGGCCGACGCCAGCCACCGGGGCGGGTTCCCGGGCTTCGTGGACGTGCTCTCGGCGACCGAGCTGAGCTGGCCGGACTATCCGGGCAACGCCATGTTCCTCACCCTGGGGAACCTGGCGGCCGACGGACGGGCCGGGCTGCTGCTGCCCGACTGGGAGGGCGGCGGCGTGCTCCAGCTGAGCGGGCGGGCCCGGACCGGCTTCGGGCCGGACGGGGCGCGGGCCGTGCGGTTCACCGTGGAGTCGGTGGTGGAGGGCGTGCACCCGGGACGGCTGCGCTGGAGCGCCCCGGAGTACTCCCCGGCCAATCCGCCGCTCGCGCGGCCGGCGGCTCACCGGGGGAGCACCACCAGGTAGGCCGCGGGCTCGCGGTCATCGGCGGCCGTCAGGGCGGTGCGGACGACGGCGGCCTGCTGCTCGGGCCAGTCCCGCAGCTTGCGCGGGGTCAGGTGCAGCACGGTCACCCCGAGGCGCTCCAACGCCTCGCGCTTGCGGACGCCCTCCGACCAGTCCTCGTCCTCGTGTTGGCGCGGGGCGCGGGTGTCGATCTCGATGGCGACCGCCTGCTCCGGCCAGTACGCGTCGACCCCGCCCAGGTGCGGGCCGCCGGGGAGGCGCAGGTCCACGTTCCAGACGGGCTCCGGCAGCTCGTAGCCCCGTACGAGCTGGTACAGCCGGTCCTCCGCGACGGCCCGGCC
This sequence comes from Streptomyces sp. NPDC048383, assembly GCF_040651775.1. Lineage (NCBI taxonomy): Bacteria > Bacillati > Actinomycetota > Actinomycetes > Kitasatosporales > Streptomycetaceae > Streptomyces > Streptomyces sp. NPDC048383. The sequence goes on along the minus strand of NZ_JBEZKS010000010.1, from coordinate 103,296 downwards.
CTCGGCCAGCAGCGCTTCGACGGCGTCCACCACGTGCGGCCGGTTCAGCAGCTGGGCCACCGTCAGCTCGCGCACGACGGCCGCCGGTTCGCAGTGTCCGGCGCGGACGGCCTCGCTCAACAGGCGGCGTACGGTCGTGGCGTCGGACAGCTGCGCGACGGCGTCGGCCACGGCCCGGGCCACCGGCGCCACCGGCAGCCCGGTGACCTCCACGGAGCGCGGCGGGGTGTGCGTACGGATGATCCGCACGTCACCGGTGGACCGCAGCCGGCGGGTGTTGGTCACGAGGACGTCGATGTGGGAGAGCCCCAGCAGGGCGGGGGTGGAGGTGAACCGGTACAGCGCGAGGGCCGCCAGTCCGGTGATCATGACCTCGGCGCCGCCCCGGCGGCCGGCGTACAGCAGGGCCGCGTGCAGCCGCTCCTCGCTCGTCGCGGGACCGGCGTGGAGCAGGAACACCCCGGGCAGCACCTGCTGCCAGGGTCGCCCCGCCGCGTCGGAGGCGCTGACGCCGTGCTCGCGGAGCTGGGCGAGGGTCAGCACGCGCGGGCGGCCGGTGGTGAGGTGGGCGAGGGGGAGGGGTGCGTTCTGGTTCATGACGCGGTGATTCCCTCAGGCCATGGCCTTGCTAACGCCTGTTACACGCTCGTCGGCAAATCGGGACAAGCCAGGGCTAAAGTACGGGCGTTCGACTGCCGAAAGGGACCCCGCCGGTCGATATCCGTCGTATGACCATACTGATGCCGTGGTCGGCGGGGAAGCGGGCGGGAAACGGGCCCCAGGCGAGCGGACGGCGGACAGCGGGCGGGGGCGGGGACGGACCCGAGTCCGCCCCCGCCCCCGCCCACCGGTGGCCGTCTACCGCCTGCCGTCAGCCGGCCGCCGCGTCGCAGGCCTGGGCGCGCAGGGCCCGGGCCAGGTCGTCGCGGGACTCCAGCACCAGCCGCCGCAGCGCCGGCGCCGCGTCCGGGTGGGCCGTGAGCCAGGCGTCGGTCGCCGCGACCGTGGCCGGCGAGTCCTGGAGCGAGGGGTACAGGCCCCGCACCACGTGGATCCCGATCTGGATCGAACGGTCCGCCCACACCCGTTCGAGCACCTCGAAGTAGCGGTCCGCGTAGGCCGCCAGCAGGTCCCGCTGGGAGGCCTGCTGCATTCCCGAGATCGTCGCCTCCACCAGCGCGTTCGACAGGGCGTCCGATTCGACGGTCGCCGCCCACGCCTGGTCCTTGACCGCCGCCGACGGCCGCGCCGCCAGGCAGCGCACCTGGTGCTGCTTGCCCGACGCCGTGTCGTCGCGGACCAGTTCGGCGGCCAGGACGGCCTCGTCCACCGAGCCGTGCGCCGTCAGCGGCAGCAGGAAGTCCCAGCGCAGCTCCTGGTCGACCTCCAACCCGTCGATCCGCGCGCTCCCGTCCAGCAGGCCGAGCAGCAGCTGGTGGTCGCCCTCGGTGGCGGCGCTCGACGCGAAGAACCGCGCCCAGGTCAGCTGGTGCTCCGAGCCCGGTTCGGCCAGCCGCAGTTCGCGCAGCGCGCCGGCCGCCAGTTCCCGGCCGCGCTGCTCGCGCAGCTCCGGCGTCGTGTACCGGCTGACCGCGCCCAATGCCTGGACGTGCAGCATCTGCAGGACGCCCACGTCGGTCTCCCGGCCCGCGTGCGCGAGCAGCAGCGCGAGGAAGTCCCGGGCCGGCATCAGGGCGTCGCGGGTCAGGTTCCACAGCGCCGACCAGCACAGGGCCCGGGCGAGCGGGTCCGTCAGACCGCCCAGGTGGGAGCGGAGCGTGGCCAGGGACGCCTCGTCGAAGCGGATCTTGCAGTAGGTCAGGTCCTCGTCGTTCACCAGGACCAGGTCGGGCCGCTCGGACCCGGCCAGCTCGGCGACCACCGTACGGGTGCCCGCGACGTCCGCCTCGGCCCGCGCGTAGCGGACCAGGGTGCCGTCGGTCTCCAGGCGGTACAGGCCCACAGCGACCCGGTGCGGGCGGAGCTCGTCGCCCTCCTGGAGCACCGCCAGCTCCGTGACGCGACCGCCCGCGTCGCAGGTCAGCGCCGGCGTCAGCGCGTTCACGCCGGCCGTCTGGAGCCAGGCGCGCGACCACTCGGCCATGTCCCGGCCGGAGACCTCGCCGAGCACCGACAGCAGGTCGTCCAGCGTGGTGTTCCCGTAGGCGTGCGCCGCGAAGTAGCGCCGCGCGCCCTCCAGGAACGCCTCCCGGCCCACGTACGCGACCAGCTGCTTGAGGACGGCCGCGCCCTTGGCGTAGGTGATGCCGTCGAAGTTCAGCTTGGCGTCCTCCAGGTCACGGATGTCGGCCGTGATCGGGTGCGTGGACGGCAGCTGGTCGGCCCGGTAGGCCCACGCCTTGCGGCTGTTGGCGAAGGTGACCCAGGCCTGGTCGAAGCGGGTGGCCTCGACGAGCCCGAAGGAGCCCATGAAGTCCGCGAAGGACTCCTTCAGCCACAGGTCGTCCCACCACTTCATGGTGACCAGGTCGCCGAACCACATGTGCGCCATCTCGTGCAGGATGACGTTCGCGCGCCGCTCGTACGAGGCCTGCGTGACCTTCCCGCGGAAGATGTACTCCTCGCGGAAGGTCACCATCCCCGGGTTCTCCATCGCGCCCAGGTTGTACTCGGGCACGAACGCCTGGTCGTACTTGCCGAAGGGGTACGGGTAGTCGAAGAGCTCGTGGAACAGGTCGAAGCCCTGCTTGGTGACGAGGAAGACGTCGTCCGCGTCGAAGTGCTCGGCCAGCCCCTTGCGGCACATCGCGCCCAGCGGGATCGTCAGGTCCCCGCGGGTGTAGGTGTCCGTGACGTAGTGGTACGGGCCGGCCACCACGCAGGTGATGTACGTGGAGATCGGCGCGGTCTCGGCGAAGCGCCGGGTCAGCCCCTCGCGGGACTCCTCGACGCCGTTGCTCCACACCTGCCAGCCCTCGGGCGCGGTCACCTCGAAGCGGTACGGGGCCTTCAGGTCGGGCTGCTCGAAGTTCGCGTACACCCGGCGGGCGTCCGCCGGCTCGTACTGGGTGTAGAGGTAGACCTCGCCGTCCTGCGGGTCCACGAACCGGTGCATGCCCTCGCCGGTGCGGCTGTAGGCGCAGTTCGCGTCCACCACGAGGACGTTCTCGGCGGCCAGCCCGTCCAGGGCGATCCGGGTCCCGTCGAAGACGGCGGCGCCGTCCAGCGGCTTGCCGTTGAGGGTGACCGCGTTCACCGAAGGGGCGATCAGGTCCGCGAACGAGGAGGCACCGGGGGTCGCGGCGCGGAAGCGGACGGTCGTCACCGAACGGAAGGTCCGGGGGCCGTCGGCCGGCTCGGTCTCGTCCACCGCGGACCTCAGGTCGAGGACCACCTCGTACCCGTCGACGGACAGCAGCTCGGCCCGCTCGCGGGCCTCGTCACGGGACAGATTCTCTCCGGGCACGTGCACTCCTTCGTGCGTGATCGCGTTCTTCGGTTCGAATCCTCCCACGGGGAATGCGGCCGGTCCCGGCCTGGTTGGCGCAGGGGATGGTGCTGGGCAATGGCTTGTTGTGGACACAAGGAGAGACATGGCCGACACGCAGGTGAGCGAGAAGACTCCGGTCGACTTCTGGTTCGACCCGCTCTGCCCCTGGGCCTGGATGACGTCCCGGTGGATGCTGGAGGTCGAGAAGGTCCGTGACGTGGAGGTCCGCTGGCACGTGATGAGCCTGGGCGTCCTGAACGAGGACAAGCTCGACGAGCTGCCCGAGAGCTACCGCAAGCTGCTCGGCCCCGAGGCCTGGATACCGGTACGGGTGGTGACGGCCGCGCAGCAGAAGCACGGCAAGGAGATCACCGGCAAGCTCTACACCGCGCTCGGCACCCGCATCCACAACGAGGGACGCGGCAACACCGCCGAGGTCGTCGCGGAGGCGCTGGCCGAGGTCGGCCTGCCGGCCGAGCTCGCCGAGTACGGCACCTCCGACGCGTACGACGCCGAGCTGCGCGCGTCGCACAACGAGGGGATCAACCGGGTCGGCCAGGAGGTCGGCACGCCGGTCATCTCGGTGCCCGGCGCGGACGGCGCGGAGGTGGCCTTCTTCGGCCCGGTCGTCACCCCGACCCCGCGCGGCGACGACGCGGCCCGACTGTGGGACGGCACCCTGCTCGTCGCCTCCACCCCGGGCTTCTTCGAGATCAAGCGCACCCGCGACAAGGGCCCCAGCTTCGAGTAGTCCGCCCGCAGTGATGCGCAGAAAGCCCCCGCGAGTCACGTCCTCGCGGGGGCCTTCTGGTGGAAACGTCCGCTGTGAAGGTTGAGAAGACGATCACGAGGCGGACGGTCGGGGAGTGCCGATCAGCCCTTGGCGGGGATCAGCAGCGGGGTGTTCGCCTTGGCGTCGGCGTAGCGCTTGGCCACGTCCTGCCAGTTGACGACGTTCCACATGGCCTCGATGAAGTCGACCTTCTGGTTCTTGTACTGCAGGTAGAAGGCGTGCTCCCAGGCGTCGAAGACGAGGACCGGGGTGCTGGCGATGCCCACGTTGCCCTGGTGGTCGTACACCTGCTCGACGAGGAGGCGCCCGCTGACGGGCTCGTACGCGAGCACGCCCCAGCCGGAGCCCTGGGTCGCGGAGGCCGCGAACGTCAGCTGCTTCTTGAACTTCGCGAACGAGCCGAAGGACTCGGTGATCGCGTCGCTCAGGTCGCCGAGACCGTCGGCCGCGGTGGGCTCGCCGCCGCCCTCGCCGGTCTTCGGGCTGGCCATGTTGTGCCAGTAGATGCTGTGCAGGATGTGGCCGGAGAGGTGGAACGCGAGGTTCTTCTCCAGGCCGTTGAGGGCGCCCCAGTTCTCCTTGTCGCGCGCCTCCTCCAGCTGCTCCAGGGTGTTGTTGGCACCCGTCACGTAAGCCGCGTGGTGCTTGTCGTGGTGCAGCTCGATGATCTGCGGGTTGATCACCGGCTCCAGCGCCGCGTAGTCGTAAGGAAGCTCAGGAAGCGTGTAAATGGCCATGTCTGTATCCGGTCCCCTCGGCGTGCCAATCGCTTATTGCAATCAATGCGCAACTGCACGCTAGCAGTATCTAATCCTCCGTTCGAGTAAGGGTTACCTCTCCTGTGCGGGCCTCCGGAACGCCCGAGGCCGGGCCCATGCGGTCGCATGAACCCGGCCTCCGACGTGCCGTTCCTCGGGGGGTGTTACCCCGTTCCCGCGTGCTCCCGGTCAGGCTCCGGCGCGGGCTGCCGCGCGGCGCTGCATCACGTAACCCGTCACGGCGAGGGCCACCGTCAGCCCGCCGGTGAAGAGCACCTGCACCCGGGTGTCCTCGTCCCAGGCCATCAGCACCAGCACCCCGGCGACCCCGGCCAGCGCCACCCAGGTCAGGTACGGGAAGCCCCACATCCTCACGACGAGCTTCTCGGGGGCCTCGCGCTCGGTGCGGCGGCGCAGCACGAACTGCGAGACGGCGATGAAGCCCCAGACGACGAGGATGACGCCGCCGACCATGTTCAGCAGCCAGGCGAACAGGGTGTCCGGGTACCAGTACGAGAGCAGGACGGTGACGAAGCCGAAGCCGGAGGAGGCCAGCACCGCGCGGCGCGGGACCCGGCCGGTGACCTTGCCGAGCGCCCGGGGGCCCTGGCCGCGGGAGACCAGGGAGTACGCCATCCGGGAGGAGCCGTAGATGTTGGCGTTCATCGCGGACAGCAGCGCGATCAGGATGACCACGTTCATGATCTGACCGGCGGCCGGGATGCCCAGGTGGTCCAGGGTCGCCGCGTACGGACCGGTCCCGGTGACGGCCGGGTCGTTCCACGGCAGCAGGGTGACGATGACCAGCATCGAGCCGACGTAGACGATCGCGATCCGCCACATGGTGGTCCGCACGGCCCTGGCGACGCCCTTGATCGGGTCGTCGGACTCGGCGGCGGCGATGGTCACCGTCTCCAGACCGCCGTACGCGACGACCGAGGCGAGCAGGCCGACCAGCAGGCCGTCGAGGCCGTTGGGCAGGAAGCCGCCGTCGTGCAGCAGGTTCGCCGAGCCGGGGGAGGCGGTGCCGGGCAGCAGGCCGAGGACGGCCAGCACGCCCAGGCCCAGGAAGAGCCCGATGGCGCCGATCTTGAGGGCGGCGAACCAGAACTCGAACTCGCCGAAGTGGGAGACCGCGGCCAGGTTGCTGCCGCAGAACACCGCCATGAAGACCAGCACCCACATCCACGACGGGGTCCCGGGGAACCAGCCCGTCATGATGTGCGCCGCGCCGATCGCCTCGATGGCCACGCCCACGCACAGCAGGGTCCAGAACATCCAGCCCGCGGTGAAACCGGCCCAGGGGCCGATCGCCCGGTCGGCGTGCACCGAGAAGGAGCCGGAGGCCGGGTTGGCGGCGGACATCTCGCCGAGCATCCGCATCACGAACATCACGAGCAGCCCGGACGCGGCGTACGCGAGGACGATCGAGGGTCCCGCGGCCGCGATGCCGGCGCCGGAACCGACGAAGAGACCGGCGCCGATGACTCCGCCGAGGGCGATCATCGAGAGGTGGCGCTGCTTGAGGCCGTTGCCGAGGGGGGACCCGGTGTCGTCCTGCGGGGGCGCGGGGGGCGTCAGGGTGCTGCTGTGGCTCATGGGGGTGTGCCTGTCCGGTGTGCGGGGGTCGAACGATGCCTTCAGTGTGCCGAGCGTCCGTTCAGCGGACGTTTTCTGTCCGGTATCCGGACAGCTGGCTCACGGGCCGTGATCGCGGCCGCACGCTCACCCGGCCGTGCGCCGGGCCCCATCCGCGCCTCCCGCACGCGCGAGGACCCCCGCGCCGACGGGGCGCGGGGGTCCTTCGCGGACGGGGATCAGGCGGCGGCCCGGCGCGCCCGGACCTCCCGCAGCCACGCCACCAGCAGCACCGCCGCCGCAGCGCCCGAGGACCACAGCAGCTGGGGCCGGGCCGAGTCGTCGAGCAGCATCAGGACCAGCACCGCAGCCATCCCGATCAGCGCCGCCCACGTCAGGTACGGGAACAGCCACATCCGCAGCGTCAGCCGTTCCGGCATCTCCCGTTCCAGCATGCCGCGCAGCTTCAGCTGCGAGACCGCGATCAGCGCCCACACGAACAGCAGCACCGCGCCGACCGCGTTGAGCATGTAGAGGAACACCGTGTCCGGCCACAGCAGGTTCAGCACCACCGACACGAAGCCGAAGGCCACCGACGCGAACACGGCCCGGCGCGGCACGCCGCCGGGGGACACCTTCAGCAGCGATCGCGGGGCCTCACCGCGCTCGGCGAGCGAGAACACCATGCGGGAGGAGCCGTAGAGGTTGGCGTTGAGCGCCGACAACAGTGCCACGAACACCACGATGTTCATGATCTGACCGGCGGCCGGAATGCCGATCGAGTCGAGCACGGCCACGTACGGGCTCTGCCCGGGCTCCAGCGAGTCCCAGGGCAACAGGGTGACGATGACCAGCATCGAGCCGACGTAGAAGAAGAGGATGCGCCACACGGCGCTGCGCACGGCGCGGGCCACCGACCGGGCCGGGTCGTCGGACTCGGCGGCGGCGATGGTGACGACTTCCAGACCGCCGAAGGCGAAGACCACCGCGAGCATGCCGGCGACGACCCCGCCCATCCCGGCGGGGAAGAAGCCGCCGTGGCCGGTCAGGTTGGCCATGCCCACCGGATCGGTGTCCGGCAGCACCCCGAAGATCGCGAGCGTGCCGAGGATCAGGAACAGCACGATCGCGCCGACCTTGAGGGCGGCGAACCAGAACTCGAACTCACCGAATTTCCGCACGGCCGCCAGGTTGCAGACCGTGAACACCACCATGAAGACCAGCACCCACACCCACTGGTCGACCGAGGGCAGCCAGCCGTTCGCGATCTTCGCGGCGCCGGTCGCCTCCACGGCGAGCACCACGACCAGCAGGAACCAGTACAGCCAGCCCGCCGAGAATCCGGCCCAGCGCCCCAGTGCCTTCTGCGCGTAGACGGAGAAGGAACCGGACGCGGGCATCGCGGCGGACATCTCGCCGAGCATCCGCATCACCAGCATCGCGAGCACGCCCGCGAGGAGGTACGACAGGATGATCGCCGGGCCGGCGATGCCGATGCCGGCGCCGGAGCCGACGAAGAGCCCGGCGCCGATCACGCCGCCGAGGCCCAGCATGGTCAGGTGGCGCTGCTTGAGGCTGTGGCTCAGGGGTTCCTGGAACCCGTCCTCGGTGAGGGGCGGGTCGGGCAGGCGGTCGCGCATGAGGATGCTCGCACTCTCGGTCGGCCGAGCGGCGCTGGGGGCTGCACGGGGGATTGGCGGTGGCTGCACAGGGGATTGGCGGGAACCTACAGTCTGGCCGGAAGGCACCCGTCGGAGCAAAAAGGGCGTGGCGGTGAATGTCGCCCGTGATGCGGATCACTTCAACTCGGGCGTGGGTCGGGACCTTTGTCCACTCCCCACGAAACCGGGCAGTACGGCTTTGTGCCGGACGACGGTGGGGCGGCGGCCGGTCGCGGACTAACGTCACGGTGTCCCGATCGATCACCACCTCGCGGAGCCCCACGATGAGCACTGCTTCCGTTTCCTTCCGGCCCGGCGCCGTCCTCGCCGACCTGCTGCCCGCGAGCCGCGTCCGCGACGTCGCGCTGGTCGTCGGCGGAGCCGCGCTCACCGGCGTCGCCGCCCAGATGGCCGTCAAGGTCGACGGACTGGCCGCGCCGATCACCGGCCAGACCTTCGCCGCCCTGCTGGTGGGCACCGCCCTCGGCGCGGGCCGCGGCTTCCTCTCCCTCGCGCTGTACACGCTGGTCGGCATGGCCGGGGTTCCGTGGTTCGCGAACGGTGACTCCGGCGCTGGCGGCGCCACCTTCGGCTACGTGCTCGGCATGCTGCTCGCCGCCACCGTCGTGGGCGCGCTCGCGCGGCGCGGCGCCGACCGCTCGGTGCTCCGCACGGCCGGGGCGATGGTGCTGGGCTCGGCCGTGGTCTACGCGGTGGGCGTGCCGTACCTGATGGGCGTCACCGGGATGTCGCTCGGTACGGCCGTCGCGACCGGCCTGGTCCCGTTCCTGATCGGCGACGCCCTCAAGGCCGCGCTGGCCATGGGCGTCCTGCCGACCGCCTGGAAGCTGCTGGGCCACCGGGGCTGAACCCCCGCGCCGCACCCGCGCGAAACAGCCCCGGACCGCGAGCGCGGTCCGGGGCTGTTGCGTGCGTGCGGTCCGTTTTCGGTCCGTACTACGCGGCCGTGACGGCCTTGCGGCGGAGGGCGTCGCGGATCGCGCCGATCGCGACGACCACGCCCGCCACCACCAGCGACAGCACCACGACCTGGCGGTTGTCGTCGTCGAAGAGCATGTAGACCAGCACGAAGCTGATCATCGCGGCGGTCGCCCACGTCAGGTAGGGGAAGAGCCACATCTTGACGGTGACCTTCTCCGGCGCCTCGCGCATCAGGATCCCGCGCATCCGCAGCTGGGTGAAGCAGATCACCAGCCACACGAAGAGCGCGATCGCACCGGAGGAGTTCAGCAGGAAGTTGAAGACCGTGTCCTTGAAGGCGTAGTTGAAGTAGACGGCGGCGAAGCCGAAGACCACGGAGCCCAGGATCGCGGCCACCGGCACGCCCCGCTTGTTGACCTTGGCGAACGCCTTCGGCGCGTCGCCGCGCTCACCGAGCGAGAACGCCATGCGCGAGGCGGTGTAGAGGCCCGAGTTCAGGCAGGACAGCACGGCCGTCAGGACGATCACGTTCATGATCTGACCGGCGTGCGCGATGCCGATCGAGTCCAGGGCGGCGACGTACGAGCCCTTCTCGGTGATCGACTTGTCGTTCCACGGCAGCAGGGTGAGGACGACGAAGATCGAACCCAGGTAGAAGATGCCGATGCGCCAGATCACCGAGTTGGTGGCCTTGGTGACCGCGCGGCGCGGGTCCTCGGACTCGCCCGCCGCCAGGGTGACGATCTCGCTGCCCATGAAGGAGAAGACGACCATCAGCACACCGGTGAGGATGGCGCCCCAGCCGTTCGGTGCGAACCCGCCGGTGTCGGTCAGGTGGGCGAAGCCCGCGCCGGGGTTGTCGGAGCCGGGCAGCACGCCGAAGACGGCGAGCATGCCGATGACCACGAACGCGCCGATGGCGACGACCTTGATCCCGGCGAACCAGAACTCGAACTCGCCGTACGAGGCGACCGAGCCGAGGTTCGTGATCGTCAGCACGACCATCACGATCAGCGCCCAGGCCCACTGCGGGACGGCCGGGACCCAGCCTTCGAGGATGACGGCGCCGGCGGTGGCCTCGACGGCCAGCACGACGACCCAGAAGAACCAGTACAGCCAGCCGATGGAGAAGCCGGCCCAGCGGCCGAGCGCGCGGTCGGCGTACGCGGAGAAGGAGCCCGAGTTCGGGCTGGCCGCGGCCATCTCGCCGAGCATCCGCATCACGAAGACGACCATCGCGCCGACGAGGAAGTACGACACGAGGATGGCGGGGCCGGCCTTGGCGATGCCGCCGCCGGAGCCTACGAACAGGCCGGCGCCGATGACGCCGCCGATGGCGATCATGGAAAGGTGGCGGTTCTTGAGACCGGCCTTCAGTCCGTCGGAGGGCTGGCCGTCACCGGGGTTGCCGGAGGGGTCGCCTGCCTTCTGAAGGGTCGTCGTGGAGCTCATGGACGGATCCTTAGGTTCTCGGGTTTCGAGCCCCGGCATTCAAACCCGACACGCCGTCGGGACGGAAGACCCTATTCCGTATCGTTGCCTGGGGCAGGAAGTCCCGGACCTTCGTCCCGCCGCGTCCCATCTGCGTTGTTGTGGATTATTTGAGCTTCCGGAGTGACCTACGCGACACCCCTCCACCGGCCTTCGACCGCCCGCATGCCACACTCGACCCATGCGCGTGTACCTCGGATCCGACCATGCCGGTTTTGAGCTCAAGAACACCCTGGTGGACTGGCTCAAGAACAACGGCCACGAGCCCGTCGACTGCGGGCCCCACATCTACGACGAAGTCGACGACTACCCGCCGTTCTGCCTGCGCGCCGCCGCGAAGACCGCCGCGGACGCCGACAGCCTCGGCATCGTCATCGGCGGCTCCGGCAACGGAGAGCAGATCGCCGCGAACAAGGTGAAGGGCATCCGCGCCATCCTGGCCTGGAGCGTCCAGACCGCCGAGCTGGGCCGGGAGCACAACAACGCCAACGTCATCTCCGTAGGCGGCCGCATGCACACCCAGGACGAGGTGATCAGCTTCATCGACGCCTTCCTGAAGACCCCGTACTCCGACGCCGAGCGCCACACCCGCCGCATCGACATGCTCACCGCGTACGAGCAGACGGGCGAGCTGCCCCCGATCCCGGCCCACCACCCGCAGGACCAGTAGGACCCGCCCCGCCCGTTGCCGCCGGACCGGAGTCCGGCGGCACGGTCATGTCCACGCGCCGGTCACGTGTCGACTCACGCCCGGTCGCTTGCCGGTCGCGTGTCGACGTGTTCACGCCGAGGAGAACAGCCGTGCCCGAAGGGCATACGATCCACCGCCTCGCCCAGGACCACACCGAGCGGTTCGCCGCCCGACCCGTCCGGGTCAGCAGCCCCCAGGGCCGCTTCGCCGAAAGCGCCGCCCTGCTCGACGGCCGCACCCTGGAGAGCGCCGAGGCGCACGGCAAGCACCTCTTCCTCGAACTCGGCGACGCCTGGATCCACATCCACCTCGGCCTCTTCGGCAAACTCCGCTTCGGTCCCGCCCCCGCCCCGCCGGCCGGCGACACCGTCCGACTGCGCCTGCTGAACGACGAGCACCACGCCGACCTGCGCGGCCCCACCGCCTGCGCGCTGCTCGCCGAGGGCGAGAAGAAGGCGATACACGACCGGCTCGGCCCCGACCCGCTGCGCCCGGCCGACGACCCCGGCCGTGCCTGGGCCCGGATCTCGCGCTCCCGCACCACCGTCGCCGCCCTCCTCATGGACCAGAAGGTCGTCGCCGGAGTCGGCAACGTCTACCGCGCCGAAGTCCTCTTCCGGCACGGCATCGACCCGTACCGGCTCGGCAAGGACCTCACCCGCGCCGAATGGGACGCGATGTGGACCGACCTCGTCGACCTGATGCGCGAGGGCGTGCGCCACAACCGCATCGACACCGTCCGCGACGAGCACCTCCCCGAGGCCATGGGCCGCCCTCCCAGGGTCGACGACCACGGCGGCGAGGTGTACGTCTACCGCAGGGCGAACCTGCCCTGCCACATCTGCGGGGGCGAGATCCGCACCGCCGACCTCGCCGCCCGCAACCTCTTCTGGTGCCCGACCTGCCAGACCCGCTGAACCCCCCACGGGCGGCCGGCGTCGTCCAGGGCGTGTTGTGAAAGTCTCGCCTGACCCGCGACGCCCTAGAACTGGTGGGGCAGCCAGGGCGCCACGTCCCCGGCGAAGGCCCGCGAGGCCTCCCGCAGCGCGCCCGGACGCAGCTCGCGCACCCGGCCCGCCGCCGCCAACGCGTTCAGCGTCACCCCGCCCAGGTAGGCCGAGCCCAGCTCCCGCACCGACAGTGCCAGCTCCGCCGCGTCCTCGGTCCGAGCGCAGCGCGCGGCGCCCCCGGCGGCGGCCGTCAGCCGCCACCGGCCCGTGTTCCACGGGCAGAACGCGTCCTCGACCTCCAGGACCACGTCCATTGCAGCCCCGTACGTCCGCGCCTCCAACGCCGCGCCCAGCTCCACAAGCCGCAGGTGCAGCGCGTCGCGCTGCCACGCCCGGGTCCGGCGGACGTCACTGACCAGGTGCAGCAGGGGATCGTCCATCGGCCGCCCGAACGCCCGTACGTGCCAAGTCAGGTCGATCTCGAACAGGTAGCGCCACAGCGCCGCGTACGCCACCGGGTCCAACGCGTTCACCTCGCCGACGTGGACCTTGCCCTCCGAACCCGTCGGCTCCCAGTCCGGCGTGACCCGGTAGCGCGCGTACCCGACGACCTCGCCGTCCGTGCCCTCGGCCACCACGCACTTGAGCGGCGACGCGCCCTCCCGCCGCCCCGGCGGGTCCAGCAGCCCCTGCCGCTCCCAGCCCGGCCGGCGCGCCGTCATCCCCGGCCGGGTCGGGACCAGCGCCGCGTAGACCCGCTCGCAGTCGGCCAGCGCCTTCTCCGGGTCCACCAGCCGCAACCGCACCGCGTCCGCCCCCGGCGGCGCGATCAACCGCGCGCGGGTCGTGTCGATGTCCACGGACAGGGCGTACGCGGCCGTCCCGTAGCCGAACCGCCCGTAGATCTCCGGCTCCGAGGCCGTCAACACCGCGATCGGCTCACCGCCCGCCCGGACGTCGTCCAACTGGCGGCGCATCAACGAGGTCAGCACCCCGCGCCGACGGTGCGTCGGAGCCACCCCGACCATCGTGACCCCGGCCGCCGGAACCAGCGCACCGCCCGGCACCGACAGCCGGAAACTGAACGCGCCGGCCGAGCCGACGCACGTCCCGCCGTCCCAGACCCCCAGCGAACGCTCCGGCTCCGTCAACGAGCGGTACAGCTCCCGCTCCTCCGGCGGCTCGGCCACACCTCCGAACGCCAGTTCCAGATGGTCGTACCAGACATCCCACTCATCGGATTGCAATACTTGCGTGACCAGTGCCATAAGCCCATGCCTACCAGGGCCTTCCGCTCCGTACGAAGCGAATTTCTCCCGGAACGGACCGGTCGTCCGGGGGTACCCCTGCGCACACACAGCCAGGATGGATAAGGTCCCGAACAATGGCCGGAGCACGCGTGGAGACCCTCACGGCCCGGGCGCGCATGCTGTCGCACCGGGCCCGCACCGCCCTGCGCAAATCCGCCGTCGACTACTTCCGCGGCGACGCCTCCGACTGGCTCGCCTTCGGCGGCCTGCTCCTGACCATTCCCGCGATCGCCTGCGGCACGCTCATGATGCCGGTCTGGTTCTCACCCTCCGCCCTCGTCCTGCCCATCGTGGCCGGCGGCCTGCTGCTGCGCCCCGCGAGCCTGCTCGCCCTGTACGCCGCCTCCGCCGCCGCCCTCATCGTCGAGGCACTCGTCCTCGGCCCCTACACCCAGGGCCCGGCCCGGGTCACCCCCGGCACCGTCCTCGTCGTGGCCGCCTGCGGCTTCTTCGGACTGGTCATCGCCCAGTTCCGCAGCCGCGTCGGCGTGCCCTGGAGACGCGGCGGCACCATGCTCTTCGACCTGCGCGAACGCATCCGCGTGCAGAGCAAACTGCCCGCCCTGCCCCGCGGCTGGCACCAGGAGATGGCCCTGCGACCGGCCGGCGGGCAGTCCTTCTCCGGCGACTTCGTCGTCGCCGCCCGCACCAACGGGGGCCGGACCCTGGAGATCGTCCTCACCGACGTCTCCGGCAAGGGCATGGAAGCCGGCTCCCGCGCCCTGCTCCTGTCCGGTGCCTTCGGCGGCCTCCTCGGCGCGCTGCCCCCGCACGGCTTCCTGCCCGCCGCCAACGGCTACCTCCTGCGCCAGGACTGGGACGAGGGCTTCGCCACCTCCATCCACCTCGTCCTCGACCTGGAGACCGGCGACTACGAACTCCTCTCCGCCGGCCACCTCCCCGCCCTCCAACTCTCCGCCGGCACCGGCCGCTGGCAGGAGGTCTCCGGCGAGGGACCGCTCCTCGGCGTCTACGACGGGGCCGAGTTCGAACCCGCCCGCGGCAACCTGCGGCGCGGCGACGTCCTCATGCTCTTCACCGACGGTCTCGTCGAGACCGCCGAGCGCGAGATCAGCGAGGGCATGGACCGCCTCACCGGCGAAGCCGACCGCTACGTCGCCGCCGGCTGGGACGGCGCCGCCTGGCACCTGATCGAGAAGGTCGCCAAGGACGTCAACGACGACCGCGCGCTGCTCCTGATCCGCCGGTCGGCCTGACCGGGCGGTCGGCCTGATCGGCGGGCTCGGCTCCCTTCGCGCGGCCGGCTGATCCTCATGCCGGTCCGTCGGGTCCGTCGGGTCCGTCGGGTCCGTCGGTCCGTCCGGTCGGCCCGCCGACCCACCCGCCCCCACCCGCCCGGTGGGGTTTACCCCACCCCCGACCGACCGGCCTCCGTCATGTCCCCGTCGCACGCCGCTCCGTAGCGTCGAGGACATCACCCCGGCAGGGCACGGCACGCCGCGACGGACACGGCGTACGACGGCACGGAAGGCGGCACACCATGGGGCTCCGGCGGAGCAAGCGGCGCGACCAGGAGACCTCGCGGGGCCCGGTGGCGGAGACGACGCGGACGACGCGGACGGCTCGCGCGTACAAGGGCCCCGGCCCCACCGACCCCGGCCCCACCGACCCCACCACCGCCTGCGCCGTCGAACTGCGCGGCGTCCGACGCCGGTACGGGCGCGGCGCCGCCACCGTCCACGCCCTGCGCGGCATCGACCTCAGCCTGCCCCGCGGCAGCTTCACCGCCGTGATGGGCCCCTCCGGCTCCGGCAAGTCCACCTTCCTGCAGTGCGCCGCCGGACTCGACCTGCCCACCGAGGGCTCCGTCCGCCTCGGCGGCACCGAGATCACCGGCATGAACGAGAACGAACTCACCGAACTGCGCCGCGGCCGCCTCGGCTTCGTCTTCCAGGCCTTCAACCTGCTGCCCTCCCTCACCGTCGAGCAGAACGTGCTGCTCCCGATGCGCCTCGCCGGCGGCCGCGCCGCCTCCCGCGGCGCGCAGCGGGTCGCCGACCTGCTCGAACGGGTCGGCCTGGAGGGCAAGGGCCGCCGCCGCCCCGCCGAACTCTCCGGCGGCCAGCAGCAGCGCGTCGCCCTCGCCCGGGCGCTGGTCACCCACCCCGACGTCATCTTCGCCGACGAGCCCACCGGCGCCCTCGACACCACCACCGCCGCCGAGGTCCTCGCCCTGCTGCGCGACGCCGTGGACTCCCTCGGCGCCACCGTCGTCATGGTCACCCACGACCCGGTGGCCGCCTCCCACGCCGACCAGGTGCTCTTCCTCGCCGACGGCCTCATCGTGGACCGGCTGCCGCGCGGCTCCGCCGCCGCCGTCGCCGCCCGGATGGCCGCCCTCACGGCCCGCCCCGTCCCGGCGTACGCGGACGCGGCGCTCTGATGCCGATGCGCCCCAACGGACTCGCCCGCGCGGCGGTCCGGTTCCGTCCGGCCGCCTTCGCCGGCACCTTCGTCGCCCTGTTCCTGACCGTCGCCATCGTCTCCGCCTGCGGCATCCTGCTGGAGAGCGGCCTGCGCGCGAGCCTCCCGCCGACCCGCTACGCCGCCGTGCCCGTCGTGATCGCCGCCGACCAGGAGACCCACCTGCGGGTCGGCAGCGGCGAGGGCGCCTACGAGGTCTCGGCGCCGGTCCCCGAACGCGCCCGGGTCGACGCCGCCCTCCTCGACGCCCTGGCCCCCCTCGGCCGAGCGGTGCCGGACGTGGTGTTCCCCGTCCGCGACGCCGCGGGCGTCCGCCACGAGGCCTCCGGCTGGGGCGCCACCGCCTTCACCGGTACGCGGCTCAGCGCGGGCCGCGCGCCCGGCGCGGGCGAGGTCGTCCTCGGCGGCGCCGCGACCGGCCCGGACCAGGTGACCCTGGAAACCCCCGTCGGCACCCGCGCGTTCCGCGTGGTGGGACGCACCGCCGCCCCCGGCGCCCGCTTCTCCGACCCCGAAGCCCGCACCCTCTCCGGCCACCCGAACACCCTGGACGCCATCGCCCTCCTGCCCGCGTCGCCGGACGCCGCAGGGGCCGTCCTCGACCAGCGGCTCGCCGCGTCCGCCCGGGACGCCGTCGCCGGGCGGGCCGAGGTGCTCACCGGCGCGGACCGCGCCGTCGACCGGCGGCTCGCCGGGGCCAAGGAACTCCTGACCGCACTCGGCGGCTCGTTCGGCGGCACCGCCACCCTCGTCGCCGTCTTCACCGCCGCCGGGACCGTCGCCCTCTCCGTCGGGCAGCGCTCCCGCGAGTTCGCCCTGCTGCGCGCCGTCGGGGCCACCCCGCGCCAGATCCGCCGCACCGTCGCCACCGAGGCCCTCCTCGTGGCCCCCGTGGCCGGCGTACTCGGCTGCCTGCCCGGCTACGCCCTCGCCTCCTGGTGGTTCGGCGCGCTACAGACCAAGGGGGCCGTGCCCGACGCCGTCGAACTGTCCGTCTCCTGGATCCCCCTCGCCGGGGCCGCCGGCATCGGCCTGCTCACCGCCCTGGTCTCCGGCTGGGCCGCCGCCCGCAAACCCGCCCGGATCCGCCCCGGCCGGGCCCTCGCCGCCGCCGCGGTCGAACGCGTCCGCTCCGGGTGGATCCGTACGCCGCTCGGCGTCCTCGCCCTCGCCGGCGGCGTCGCCTGCGGCGGCCTCGCCGCCAGTGGCAGCGGGGCGGACGCCGCCAACGCCGCCCTCGGCGTCGTCATGCTCTTCATGCTGGCCGTCGCCCTGCTCGGCCCCCTCATCGCCCGCGCCTGCGCCACCGTCCTCGGGTTCCCGCTGCGCCTCGGCGACGCGTCCGCCTCACTCGCCGCCGCCAACTCCCGGGCCCACGCCCGCCGCCTCACCTCCGCGATCACCCCGATCGTGCTCGCCATGGCCTTCTCCTCGACCCTGGTGTTCCTGCACACCAGTGAGGACCGGGCCACCCGCGAACAGCAGACCAGCGGCCTGCTCGCCGACCGCGTCGTCACCGACCCGCCCGCCGACGTCGCCTCCCGACCACTGCCCGCCGGCGTCACCGCCGCCGTACCCGTCACCCGTACGTCCGTCATCGCCGAACTCGGCTCCGGTTCCGACCACTGGCTCCAGGGCGCGTCCGCCCAGGCCGTCACCGGACCCGGCGCGGCCCTCGCCCGCGTCCAGGACCTCGACGTCCGCGAGGGCGACCTCGACGCCCTGCGCCCCGGCACCGTCGCCGTCGACCGCAACCTCGCCGGCTCCGCGCACGCCGGCCTCGGCGACCGGCTCAGCCTGCGGCTGCCCGACGGCACCGAGGCCGCACCCGAGATCGTCGCCCTCTACACCCGAGGGCTCGGCTTCGCCGAAGTCACCCTGCCCGCCGCCGACCTGGCCGGGCACCTGACCTCCCCGGCCCCCACCGAACTCCTCGTACGCGGCGACTCGCCCGCCCTCGCGGAACTCGGCCCCGTCACCGACCGGCGCGGCTGGACCACCGCGCAGGACACCGACCGGCAGGTCAACGCCTGGGCCAACACCACCATGGCGTCCGTCCTCGGCGGCTTCGCGGCCGTCGCCGCCGTCAACACCCTGGTCATGACCGTCCTGGACCGCCGCCGCGAACTGCGGATGCTGCGCATGGTCGGCTCCACCCGCCGCCAGGTGCTCCGCATGATCCGCTGGGAGGCCCTGCTCATCACCGGCACCGGCGTCACCCTCGGTTCCGCGATCGCCTTCGCCACCCTGTTCCCCATGACCCGGGCCCTCACCGGCGCCCCGCCGCACATCCCGCCGCTGCTCTACGGCTCCTTCGTGGCCGCGGCCCTCGCCCTGGGCCTGGCCGCCACCACCCTCCCGGCCCGCAACGCCCTGCGCCACCCCGGCCCCTGACCGGCCGCCGATCGTCCCGCACCGCCCCCGGGGCAGCCGTCCCGCCCACCTTCGGACACCGCCCCGGTTCCCGTCCCGCACCACCGCGTCACCGCGGCGGGCCGTCACGTGGACCGGGCCGGCCCCCGCCCCGCCCACCGGCCAATCCCGCCGAATTGGCCCGCCCCCGACCACCGCGCCCCCGTCTACCGTGCCGCCATGGACCGCAGCCTCGCCGATGACCTCGCCCGCCTCCCCGAACTCCTCGACGCCACCCGCCGCGCCGCGACCGAGGCCCTCACGACCCTGGACGCCCGGCCCGTCGTACCGGCCCCCGCCGCCCCGCCCCCACCCGTACCGCTCCCCGAGCACGGCGACGGTACGGAGCAGGCCCTCGCCGAGTTCGGGACCCGCTGGGCGCCGCGCCTGTCGGCCTCCGCCGGCCCCCGCTACCTCGGCTTCGTCACCGGCGGCGCCACCCCCGCCGCCCTCGCCGGGGACTGGCTGACCGCCGCCCACGACCAGAACTCCAACTCCTCCTTCGACGGCGCCGGTCAGCTCCTCGAACGCGAGACCGTCGGCTGGCTCCGCGAACTGTTCGGCCTCTCCGACGCCCACAGCGGCACCTTCGTCAGCGGCGCCACCATGTCCAACACCACCGGCCTCGCGATCGCCCGCGAATGGCTCGGCGAACGCCTCGGGGTCTCCCCGGCCCAGGACGGCGCCGCCGCCCTCGGCCCCGTACGGGTGCTGTCCGGAGCCCCGCACTCCTCCATCGCCAAGGCCCTCTCGTTCCTCGGCCTCGGCCGCTCCGCCCTCGTACGGGTCCCCACCCTGCCCGGCCGCGAGGCCGTCGACCCCGCCGCCCTGGCGCGGGCCCTCGCCGACACCCCCGGCCCGGCGGTCGTCGTCGCCAACGCCGGCACCGTCAACACCGTCGACTTCGACGACCTCCGGGCCGTCGCCGCCCTGAAGGACCACCACGACTTCTGGCTGCACACCGACGCCGCCTTCGGCGCCTTCGCGGCCCTCTCCCCGCGGTACGCCCACCTCGCCGACGGACTCGACGCCTCCGACTCCGTCTGCGTCGACCTCCACAAGTGGCTCAACGTCCCCTACGACAGCGCCGTCCAGTTCACCCGCCGCCGCGACCTCCAGGCCCGCGTCTTCCAGAACGCCGCCGCCTACCTCGGCCCCCTCGGCGACCATCCCGACCTGGTCCACCTCACCCCCGAGAACTCGCACCGGCTGCGCGCCCTCGCCGCCTGGTTCACCCTGCGCGCCTACGGCCGCCGCGGCCACCGGGAGATCGTCGAACGCGACATCGCCTGCGCCCGCGACCTCGGCGAACGCCTCGCCGCCGACCCGGCCTTCAGGCTCCTCGCCCCGGTCCGCCTCAACGTCGTCTGCTTCACCCTCGCAGCCGACCCCACCCCCGAACGGCTCACCGCCCTGCGGGAGGCCGTCGCCGCCGAGGTGTTCGTCACCCCGACCGTCCACGAGGGAACCCCCGCGCTGCGCGCCGCGTTCTCCAACTGGCGTACCACGCAGGCAGATGTGCGCCGGGCCACCGAGGCCCTCCGTACGGCAGCGAAGGAGATCGCATGACGGGACGACCACTGACCCTCCTGGAGGTCGAAGCCCTCGCCCGCACGGCGCACGAGGGCCAGACCGACAAAGCCGGCCGGCCGTACGCCGAGCACCTCGCGGCCGTCGCCGAGGGCGTCCGCCTGCGCGGCGGCAGCGCCGAACAGCAGGCCGCCGCCTGGCTCCACGACTCCGTCGAGGACGACGCCCTCAGCGCCGAATGGCTGGCCGGCGCGGCCCTCCCGGACGCGGTCAAGGCCATGGTCCTGGCCCTGACCAAACGCCCCCGGGAGCCACTGGAGGAGTACGCCGCCCGCATCCTGGCCACCCCGGGCGCCGTCCTCGTCAAGGAGGCGGACCTCGCGCACAACGCCGACCCCGTCCGGCTCTCCGTCCTGGACGACCCCACCCGCGCGCGGTTGTCCGCGAAGTACGCGTATGTCCGCTCCCTCCTCGGCATCACCACGCCGTGAACCCCGCAACACGCCCGCGCGGACGCAAAGATGCGAGGGCGATTTGCCACGAGACGGATAGCCGGGGCCGGTTGGTGGGAGGATGGAGCGTGTGGGGGTGCACACGGCCGTGCACCCCGGGCCGGCCAGGGGACGACCGAAGGTGTGATCAGTAGTGGCCATTTCGCTGTCAGTGGTGGTTCTGTTGGCGATCATCCTGGTGATCATGATCCGCGGCAAGCACATGAAGGCCGGTCCCGCGATCGTCGCGGTCCTCTTCGGCTTCTTCCTGGCGTCCAGCTCCATCGCCCCGGACGTCAACCGCTTCCTGAACTCCCTCGCCGACACCATCGCCGGCATCAAGCTCTGACCCGCCCCCCCGAATCCCGCTGCGGGAGGGGCGCGGTGGGCTGATCGGAGCCCCGCGAACGGCGAAGGGCCAGGTCGAGGAAACATCCTCTGACCTGGCCCTTTTCGCTTCAGAGCGGGTGACGGGAATCGAACCCGCGTAGCTAGTTTGGAAGACTAGTGCTCTACCATTGAGCTACACCCGCAAGACGTGCGCCGCAGGTCCGTGGACCGCGGCACGGACAGCATCCTAGCGGGTTCCGCTGGGGGATTGCACACCGCTTTGTGCGCCGGCTCGCGCGCCCCGCGTCGCGCGCGCGGTCGTCCGCAGGGGAAACGCGCGTGTCGGAGGGTCTCCGGGCATGTACCCTACGTGTCGCACCGACGGGGTGTGGCGCAGCTTGGTAGCGCGTCCGCTTTGGGAGCGGAAGGTCGTCGGTTCGAATCCGGCCACCCCGACCATGAGTACGACCTCCACGAACGATCGCGTCGATGATCGCGTTGTGGGCTGATTGCCGCTTGCGGTTACTATGCAAGCTGCGTGCCCGTGTGTCTGATGCCGGGCCGAATCCGCTGAACCGCTGCACCGCAGCGTGACGGCAGAACCCCCAGCAGTCAGCCACAAGGAGACCGAACCGTGAAGAGCGCCGTGGAGACCCTGAACCCGACTCGGGTTCGGCTCACTGTTGAGGTGCCCTTCGAGGAGCTCAAGGACAGCCTCGACGCGGCCTACAAGAAGATCAACCAGCAGGTCACGGTGAAGGGCTTCCGCAAGGGCAAGATCCCGGCCCGCGTCATCGACCAGCGCTTCGGCCGCGGTGCGGTGCTGGAGGAGGCCGTCAACGACGCCCTCCCGAAGTTCTACACCGAGGCGGTCAACGAGGCCGACCTGAACCCGCTGGGCCAGCCCGAGGTCGACATCAAGGAGCTGAAGGACGGCGAGCTGCTGTCCTTCACCGCCGAGGTGGACGTCCGCCCCGAGATCGAGATCCCGGACTACTCCGGCATCGAGGTCGAGGTCGACGCCGTCGAGGTGTCCGACGAGGACGTCGAGAAGGCGGTCGAGCAGCTGCGCGGCCGTTTCGCGTCCACCAAGGACGTCGAGCGCGCCGCCCAGGACGGCGACGTCGTCACGATCGACCTTGAGGCCAAGGTCGACGGCGAGGTGCTGGAGGACGGCGTCGCGAGCGACGTTTCCTACACCATCGGCTCGGGCGAGCTCCTCGACGGCATCGACGAGGCCGTCAAGGGCCTGGAGGCCGGTGGCGAGGCCACCTTCACCTCCCAGCTGAAGGGCGGCTCCGCCGAGGGCAAGGACGCCGAGGTCACCGTCAAGGTCACCAAGGTCTCCGCCCGCGAGCTGCCGGAGCTGGACGACGAGTTCGCCCAGATGGCGAGCGAGTTCGACACCCTCGACGAGCTCAAGGCCGACAGCCGCAAGCGCCTTGAGGACACCAAGCAGTTCGACCAGGCCACCCAGGCCCAGGAGCGCGTGCTGGAGAAGTTCCTGGAGCTCGCGGAGATCCCGGTCCCCGAGAAGCTGCTCGCGGACGAGGTCCAGACCCGCAAGCACAACCTGGAGCACCACCAGCTCGGCCAGATGGGTCTGACCATCGAGAAGTACCTGGAGTTCCAGGGCAAGACGGTCGAGGAGTTCGACGCCGAGACCACCGAGCAGGCCGTCAAGGGCATCAAGACCCAGTTCCTGCTGGACGCCCTGGTCAACAAGGAGAAGCTGGGCGTCAACCAGGAGGAGCTCACCGAGCACCTCATGCGCCGCGCGCAGTCCTCCGGCATGTCGCCCGACCAGTTCGCCCAGGCGGTCGTCGAAGGCGGCCAGGTCCCGATGCTGGTCGGCGAGGTCGCTCGCGGCAAGGCCCTCGCGGTCGTCGTCGAGAAGGCCAAGGTCACCGACACCAACGGTGAGGTCATCGACCTCTCCGACGACGAGGACGAGACCGAGGCCGTCGAGGCCGCGGCCGACGCCGACGTCGAGGGCGACGCGGACGCCGAGCCGGCGGCCGACGAGACCAAGTAACACCCCGGGCGAAGCCCATTGAGCAGTGCCGTGAAGGGCCCGGACGCAGCCGCGTCCGGGCCCTTCCGCACGCCCGGTGCGAGAGGCCCGGACCTTGCGCTCCGAGCGAACAGTTCGGGAAGCGGGATGGCGTTGTCCTACCTGCGCGTTAGGGTCCATGAATACGAGGGCACGGGAGTACCCGAAGCCGGAGGGCATCGCTCCACCGGTAGGTCCGCGCCCCAGAACGAGACGCTGAGACGGCACATGGCCGTCGGAGACGAGCAGGTGGATACGTGACGAATCTGAAGCCTTACGCCGCGGGTGAGCCGTCCATCGGTGGCGGCCTCGGCGACCATGTCTACAACCGGCTGCTCGGCGAGCGCATCATCTTCCTCGGGCAGCAGGTCGACGACGACATCGCGAACAAGATCACGGCGCAGCTCCTCCTCCTGGCCGCCGAGCCGGACAAGGACATCTACCTGTACATCAACAGCCCCGGTGGCTCGGTGACGGCCGGTATGGCCGTCTACGACACCATGCAGTACATCCCGAACGACGTCGTCACCATCGGTATGGGCATGGCGGCCTCGATGGGCCAGTTCCTGCTCACCGGCGGCACCGCAGGCAAGCGCTTCTCGCTGCCGAACACCGACATCCTGATGCACCAGGGCTCCGCCGGCATCGGCGGCACGGCCTCGGACATCAAGATCCAGGCCCAGTACCTGCTGCGCACCAAGCAGCGCATGGCTGAGATCACCGCGCTCCACTCGGGCCAGACCGTGGAAGCGATCATCCGTGACGGTGACCGCGACCGCTGGTTCACGGCCGAGGAGGCCAAGGCGTACGGCCTGATCGACGAGATCATCTCCGCGGCGTCCCTGGTCCCGGGCGGCGGCGGCACCGGGGCCTGATCCCGGTCCCGCGCACGGACCCCCGTACGCCCGCCCGCTCCAGGCAAGCCTCAGCCCGCAGAACGCCACCAGGATGGTGAACACCCCGATGTACATGAACAACCTCTCTCCCGCGAGCGGCCTCCACAACGGTCCGCAGGTGGACAACCGCTACGTCATCCCGCGCTTCGTCGAGCGCACCTCGCAGGGCGTGCGCGAGTACGACCCGTACGCGAAGCTCTTCGAGGAGCGCGTGATCTTCCTCGGCGTGCAGATCGACGACGCGTCCGCGAACGACGTCATGGCGCAGCTGCTGTGCCTGGAGTCGATGGACCCGGACCGCGACATCTCCATCTACATCAACAGCCCCGGTGGCTCGTTCACCGCGCTGACGGCGATCTACGACACGATGCAGTTCGTGAAGCCGGACATCCAGACGGTCTGCATGGGCCAGGCGGCTTCCGCCGCCGCGGTCCTGCTGGCCGCCGGCACCCCCGGCAAGCGCATGGCGCTGCCGAACGCCCGCGTGCTGATCCACCAGCCCTCGGGCGGCACCGGCCGCGAGCAGCTCTCCGACCTGGAGATCGCGGCCAACGAGATCCTGCGCATGCGTGACCAGCTGGAGTCCATGCTGGCCAAGCACTCGACGACCCCGCTGGAGAAGATCCGCGAGGACATCGAGCGCGACAAGATCCTGACGGCCGAGGACGCTCTCGCGTACGGCCTGATCGACCAGATCGTCTCCACCCGTAAGAGCAGCGCGGTCTGATCCTTGCCGCCCATCGACGTGGGCGCGTCGCCGTTCGGCGATGTGAACCACGTCAAGGGGGCCCCGCACGGGGCCCCCGGCAAGGTACCGTCGGATATGAGGCACCAGGAGCGCTGAACCAGGCGTCTCCCAGGCGAAGGGGAAGCACCTCGTGGCACGCATCGGTGACGGCGGCGACCTGCTCAAGTGCTCGTTCTGCGGAAAGAGCCAGAAGCAGGTGAAGAAGCTCATCGCAGGACCCGGTGTGTACATCTGCGACGAGTGCATCGACCTCTGCAACGAGATCATCGAAGAGGAACTCGCGGAGACTTCCGAGGTCCGGTGGGAGGAACTCCCCAAGCCCCGTGAGATCTACGAGTTCCTGGAGAGCTACGTCGTCGGCCAGGAGCCGGCGAAGAAGGCGCTCTCCGTAGCGGTCTACAACCACTACAAGCGGGTCCAGGCCGGCGAGAACGGCGGCGCGCAGGGCCGTGACGACGCGATCGAACTCGCCAAGTCCAACATCCTGCTGCTGGGTCCCACGGGTTCCGGCAAGACCCTCCTCGCGCAGACGCTCGCACGCATGCTGAACGTCCCGTTCGCCATCGCGGACGCGACCGCGCTGACGGAGGCCGGGTACGTCGGCGAGGACGTCGAGAACATCCTGCTGAAGCTGATCCAGGCGGCGGACTACGACGTCAAGAAGGCCGAGACCGGGATCATCTACATCGACGAGATCGACAAGGTCGCCCGCAAGAGCGAGAACCCGTCGATCACGCGCGATGTCAGCGGCGAGGGCGTGCAGCAGGCCCTGCTGAAGATCCTGGAGGGCACGACCGCCTCGGTGCCGCCGCAGGGCGGACGCAAGCACCCGCACCAGGAGTTCATCCAGATCGACACGACGAACGTGCTCTTCATCGTGGGCGGCGCGTTCTCCGGCCTGGAGAAGATCATCGAGTCGCGTGCCGGCGCCAAGGGCATCGGCTTCGGGGCCACGATCCGCTCGAAGCGCGAGATCGAGGCCAGCGACCAGTTCCACGAGGTCATGCCGGAGGACCTGGTGAAGTTCGGGATGATCCCCGAGTTCATCGGCCGTCTGCCCGTACTGACCTCCGTGCACAACCTGGACCGCGAGGCGCTGCTGCAGATCCTCGTCGAGCCGCGCAACGCGCTGGTCAAGCAGTACCAGCGGCTGTTCGAACTCGACGGCGTCGAGCTGGACTTCGAGCGCGAGGCCCTCGAAGCCATCGCCGACCAGGCGATCCTGCGCCAGACGGGCGCGCGCGGTCTGCGCGCCATCATGGAAGAGGTCCTGATGTCGGTGATGTACGAGGTCCCGTCCCGCAAGGACGTGGCCCGCGTGGTCATCACCTCGGACGTGGTCCGCTCCAACGTCAACCCGACGCTGGTGCCGCGCATCGTCCCGAAGGACCAGGGCCCGCACGAGAAGTCGGCGTAGCGGTACCGAGGTTACGTACGAGAAGGGGCGCCCCCGCGGGGGCGCCCCTTCTCGCGTGTGCGGCCGATCGGTGTCAGTTCTTGACGCGGGCGGTGTTGTAGAGCTTCGCCGCGAACTCGGCGTTCTGCTCCAGGGTGTAGCCCGGCTTGCCCGCGAGGAGGGCTATTGCGTCGGAGGCGGAGACGAGGCTCAGGGTGCTGTAGTCACCCCAGACGCAGAGCGGGAACGTCATGACCTTGGGTCCCTTGAAGCTGGGGTCCGTGTTCGTGGCCTTCATCTCCTGGCACTTCATGATGGCTCCGTCGAAACCGGCGGGGCTCATCACCTTGGGGCTGCCGATCAGTTCGACCTGACCCTTGCCCTCCTTGGTGGCCTTCAGTTGGAACGCCGTGAAGTACGAGTCGACGGACTTCTCCGGGTCGGCGACCTCGCCGTAGAGCCCGTTGAAGCTCAGACCCTTGACCGCGAGGGGATTATTGGGGTCGGTGATCTGGTAATCCATGGCCACCGAGGTCGGGTTCTTGACGCCGGCGGCCTCCGCCTCCTTGCGGTCCTCGTCCGTGAACGGCTTCTGCTGGTACTTGGGGCTCTTCTTGAAGTCGTCCACCGTCTCCGGCGCGACCAGCTTGTAGCCCTTGGTGGCGTCGGAGACCGAACCGCCGCTGCCGCCGCCCAGGAAGTACCAGCCGCCGCCCGCGATCACCGCGACGGCCACGACCGCGCCGATGATGACGCCCGTCCTGGACTTCTTCGGGGTCTGCTGCGGGGGCGTCCCGCCGTACGGGGGCTGCTGGGGCTGCTGGTAGCCGTACGCGGGCTGCTGCTGCGGCTGCTGCGGGTAGCCGGGCGCCGCCGGGGGCTGCTGGGGGTAGCCCGGCGGGGGCGAGGCCGGGGGCTGCTGCCCGTAGCCCGGGGAGGGGGCGCCGGGCGGCGGCGGGGCCTGCTGCGGGTATCCGTAGCCGGGCTGCGGGGCGGGCTGTCCGTACGGGTTCGGCTGCTGCGGGGGCTGCTGCCCGTACGGTCCGGGCTGCTGCGGCTGCTGGCCGTATGGTCCCGGCTGGTTGAAACTCATCCCGCGTCCCCCTGTGAGGTGTGCTGCTTATCCGTTCCTCACATCCTGACGGAAGAGCGCCCCGGTCGGGGCGTCGGGGTCCCATGCGTTACCGAACCACGACGGGGCCGGGACCTCCGCGTACGCCCCCGGGGACGGTCCGGCCGCAGGTCGCGCCGACGCAGGGCCCGGGCGCGGAATGGATTCGTACCGTGGGCGGCACCCCCCGTATCCTGTGCCCCGTGACCGAGAACACGCAGACACCCAGCGCCCCCAACTCCGAATTGCCGACCCAGTACGCGCCGGCCGAGGTAGAGGGGAAGCTCTACGAGCGCTGGGTTGAGCGCGGTTACTTCGAGGCGGACGCCAAGAGCGAGAAGCCCCCGTACACGATCGTCATCCCGCCGCCGAACGTCACGGGCAGCCTGCACCTGGGGCACGCCTTCGAGCACACGCTGATCGACGCCCTGACCCGCCGCAAGCGCATGCAGGGCTTCGAGACCCTGTGGCAGCCCGGCATGGACCACGCCGGCATCGCGACGCAGAACGTCGTCGAGCGCGAGCTGGCCAAGGAGGGCAAGTCCCGGCACGACCTCGGCCGCGAGGCGTTCGTCGAGCGCGTCTGGCAGTGGAAGGGTGAGTCCGGCGGGCAGATCTCCGGCCAGATGCGTCGCCTCGGCGACGGCGTCGACTGGTCGCGCGAGCGCTTCACCATGGACGACGGCCTGTCCGAGGCAGTCCAGACGATCTTCAAGAAGCTCCATGACGACGAGCTGATCTACCGCGCCGAACGCATCATCAACTGGTGTCCGCGCTGCCTCACCGCGATCTCCGACATCGAGGTCGAGTACCAGGACGACGACGGCGAGCTGGTCTCCATCCGCTACGGCGAGGGCGACGACGCCATCGTCGTCGCGACGACCCGCGCCGAGACGATGCTCGGTGACACGGCCGTCGCCGTCCACCCCGAGGACGAGCGCTACAAGCACCTCGTCGGCACCGAGATCGAGTTGCCGCTGACCGGCCGCCGCATTCCGATCGTCGCCGACGAGCACGTCGACCCCGAGTTCGGCACCGGCGCCGTCAAGGTGACTCCGGCGCACGACCCCAACGACTTCGAGATCGGCCAGCGCCACGGCCTGCCGAACATCGCCGTCATGGACGAGCACGCCGTCATCACCGTCCACGGCCCGTTCCTGGGACTGGACCGCCTCGAAGCACGCTCCGCCATCGTCGCCGCGCTGCGCGCCGAGGGTCGGATCGTCGCCGAGAAGCGCCCGTACAGCCACTCCGTGGGCCACTGTTCGCGCTGCAAGACCACCATCGAGCCGCGCCTGTCGATGCAGTGGTGGGTCAAGGTCGCCCCGCTGGCGAAGGCGGCGGGCGACGCCGTCCGCGACGGCCGGGTCAAGATCCACCCGCAGGAGATGGAGAAGCGCTACTTCGACTGGGTCGACAACCTCCACGACTGGTGCATCTCGCGCCAGCTGTGGTGGGGTCACCGCATCCCGGTCTGGTACGGCCCGAACGGCGAGATCGTCTGCGTCGGACCGGACGAGCAGCCGCCGACGGGCGAGGGCTGGCACCAGGACACCGACGTCCTGGACACCTGGTTCTCCTCCGGCCTGTGGCCCTTCTCCACGCTCGGCTGGCCGCAGCAGACGGAGAGCCTGGCGAAGTTCTACCCGAACTCCGTCCTGGTCACCGGCTACGACATCCTCTTCTTCTGGGTCGCCCGGATGATGATGTTCGGCCTGTACGCGATGGACGGCACCCCGCCGTTCCACACCATCGCCCTGCACGGCATGGTCCGCGACCAGTTCGGCAAGAAGATGTCGAAGTCCTTCGGCAACGCCGTCAACCCGCTGGACTGGATGGACGAGTACGGCTCCGACGCCGTCCGCTTCACCCTGGCCCGCGGCGCCAACCCGGGCGTCGACGTTCCGATCGGCGAGGACTGGGTCCAGGCCTCCCGCAACTTCGCCAACAAGATCTGGAACGCCACCCGCTTCGCGCTGATGAACGGCGCGACCATCGAGGGCGAGCTGCCGGCCCCCGAGGAGATGTCGGCGACCGACCGTTGGATCCTGTCGCGGCTCAACAAGACCGTGGCCGAGGTCGACGCGTTCTACGACGACTACCAGTTCTCGAAGCTGTCGGACTCGCTCTACCACTTCGCGTGGGACGAGGTCTTCAGCTGGTACGTCGAGCTGTCGAAGACGACCTTCTTCGCGGGCGGCGAGCAGGCGAAGGTCTCCGGCCGGGTCCTGGGCGAGGTCCTCGACGTCATGCTGCGGCTCCTGCACCCGGTGGTCCCCTTCGTCACCGAGACGCTGTGGACCACGCTGACCGGCGGCGAGTCGCTCGTCATCGCCGACTGGCCGAAGGACAGCGGTTTCCGCGACGAGGCCGCCGAGGCCGAGATCGCGACCGTCCAGGCCGTGGTCACCGAGGTCCGTCGGTTCCGCAAGGAGCAGGGCCTCCAGGACGGGCAGAAGGTTCCGGCCCGTCTGGACCTGTCGGGTACCGCGCTCGCCGCGCACGAGGGTGCCATCCGGCAGTTGCTGCGCCTCCAGCCGGAGGGTGACGCGTTCAGCGCCACCGCGACGCTCCCGGTCGCCGGTGCCACCGTCGCGCTCGACCTGTCGGGCACCATCGACGTGGCCGCCGAGCGCAAGCGCCTCTCCAAGGACCTCGGCCTCGCGGAGAAGGAGAAGCAGCAGGCCGAGGCGAAGCTCGGGAACGAGGCGTTCATCGCCAAGGCCCCCGACAACGTCGTGGACAAGATCAAGGGCCGGCTGGCCAAGGCCGAGGCGGACATCGCCCGGATCCAGGCCCAGCTGGACGGGCTGCCCGCCGCGTAAGCACGGGTGAGGGGCCCCCGTACGGCTGTCCGGCCGTACGGGGGCCCTTCGCGTTTCCCGACCGCGCCCGACCGCGCTCTCCTCACAGCAGCCGGGTGCCGAACCGTTCCAGGACGAGGACGAGGGCGAGGACGAGGACGAGGGCGAGGACGGCGACGACCGCGTACGGGGTCACCGGGACCAGCCAGTGGGGGAGGGCGCGAGGGTCCGGAGCGCTCTCCCAGGGCGGAAGGTCGCGGGTGCGCGGGTCGAGCGGCCTTGTCGGGCGGCAACCGGAGTGCCGCATATCACTTCATATGCCCCCCGCGCGGCTCCGATCCCGGTACGCCGACCACGGATGATGGAGGGCATGCGCGTCAAGCCCGTCGCCCTCGCGGCGTACCACCGGGTCGCCGCCTCGGGCCGCCGGCGGGCCGAGTGCTGGGCGGCCTCGTCCCGGGCGTCGGACGTCCTCACGACGCTGAGTTGCCTGGCCCTGGTGGCGTTGGACCTGCCCGGTCTCGCCGCCGCCGACAACTCCCTGAACGGGTGGCTGGCCGCCCTCGTGCTGGCGGTGGGTTGCGCGAGCCTGCTGGTGCGGCGTCGGGCGCCCTGGGTGGCGTACGCGACGGCCCTGCTGTTCGTCGGTTGGCTGCACGAGCTGACCCTGATCCAGTTCGCGCTGTACTCGGTCGGCCGCTACCGGGGCCGACGGGCCGGGATCCTGGCCACCGTCGGCTACGTCGCCTTCGCGTTCGCGGTGTTCAGCATTCCGGGCTGGCCCGAGCCGCGGATCCAGACGCTGAGCTCCTTCCTCAGCCTCGTCGTGCCGATCGGGGTACTGGCCTCGGCCGTGGGCATCGCCGCCTACCGGCACGACCTGGTGCGGGAGCTGGAGGCCCGGCGGGCGGAGTCGGCGGTGCTCAACGCCGTCCAGCAGGAGCGGACCTCGGTCGCCCGGGACGTCCACGACTTCGTCGGGCGGGAGCTGACCCTGCTGACGGTGCGCTCCGAGGTGCTCTCGGTGCGGGCGCGCGGGACGGCGTACGCGAAGGACTTCGAGGAGCTCGCCGACACCGCGCGGAGGGCGCACCTGGTGCTGAACGAGATCATCGTGCAGCGCGGGGAGCGGGACGCGACCCCCGGCGTGGAGGGGCTCACCGCGCTGGCGCGGGAGAGCGACCGGGCGGGCTCGCCGGTCCGGCTGACGCTGGATCCGCAGGTGCACGGGCTGTCGCCGCTGCGGCAGGCGGCGGTGTACCGGGTGGTGCAGGAGTGCCTGACGAACGCGGCCAAGCACGCCCGCGGGGAGACCATCGAGGTGTCCATCGCCATGGACGGCCCGCTGCTGAGGATCGCCGTGAGCAACGGCCTCCCGGACGGGACGCCGGGCCGGGCCCCCGTCTCGGCGGGCTCCGGCACGGCGAGCATGTCCGAGCGCGTCGGCAGCCTGGGCGGCACCCTGACGGCGACCCGTACGGACGAGGCCTACCGGGTGGTGGCCACCCTGCCCCGCTCCTGACGGTGCGTTCCCGGCCCCGCGGGGTCAGCCCTTCGCCGGCGCGAGGAGGGCGCTCAGGGTGTCCAGGTCCTCGACGCAGCGGCCCGAGCCGAGGGCCACGCAGTCCAGCGGGTCGTCCGCGACGAAGACCGGGATGCCGGTCGCCGCGGCGATGCGCGGGTCCAGGCCGGGCAGGAGCGCGCCGCCGCCGGTGAGGACGATGCCGTGTTCCATGACGTCGCCGGAGAGTTCCGGGGGGCACTCCTCCAGGGTGGTGCGGACGGCCGCGATGATGGCCTCGATCGGTTCGTCGAGCGCCGCCCGGACGTCCTGGGCGGTGAGTTCCAGGGTCTTGGGCATGCCGCCCACCCGCTCGCGGCCGCGCACGGTGAAAGTGCGGGTCTCCAGTTCGGGCCGGTCCGGGACGGGCCCGGCGGAGCCGATGGCGACCTTGACGTCCTCGGCGGTGCGCTCGCCGATCAGGAGGGAGTGTTCCCTGCGGACGTGGTCGATGATCGCCGCGTCGAGCCGGTCGCCGCCGATCCGCAGGGACTGCGCGGTGACGATGCCGCCCAGCGAGATCACGGCCACCTCGGAGGTGCCGCCGCCGATGTCGACGACCATCGAGCCGCGGGCCTCGGCGACGGGGAGTCCCGCGCCGATGGCAGCGGCCATCGGTTCCTCGATGAGGTGGACGGACTTCGCGCCGGCCCGGGTGGAGGCGTTCACGATGGCCCGCCGCTCGACCGGCGTCACCCCCGAGGGCACGCAGATGACCATCCGGGTGCGCGGCCGGCGGCCCGGGACGGCCTTGCGCACGAAGTGCCGGAGCATCTCCTCGGCGGCCTCGTAGTCGCAGATCACCCCGCCCCGCAGGGGGCGGATCGCGGTGATGGAACCCGGGGTGCGGCCGATGGTCTCCTTGGCCTCCGTACCGACGGCGAGCGCCGTGGTCGTACCGGCCTTGACCGCCACCACGGACGGCTCATTGAGGACGATCCCGTGGCCCCGGGCGTAGACGAGGGTGTTGGCGGTCCTGAGGTCGATTCCTATGTCGCGGCTGGAAGCGGTCTTTTTGGTGCTGGCCTGCGGCATTTGTTCCCCAATCTCCTGTCCGCAAGGCTTGCATAACGATCCGGTCGCGTTCCCCGCCGAAGGTCCCGAAACGGCCGGGCCGAAAGTCCTCGGGGCCCCCGTCCGTAGACTGGGGTCCGTGAGTGACCAGCAGCCCGAGAGCCCCGACCGAGACAACACCGTCGACGCGTTCGACCAGATCGTGGCGGAGGAGTCCGACCGCGACCCCGACCTGGCGGTGATCGAGGCCGGCAGCCGCACCCTGCGCGCGCAGGCCGGAGCACCGCAGGGCGACCCCGTGCCGTCCCGCCCCGAGGACCCCGAGGTGGCGAAGGCGCTGCTGGAGGTGGAGCAGGAGCTGGCGACCCGCTGGGGCGAGACCAAGCTGGAGCCCTCCGTCAGTCGGATCTCCGCGCTGATGGACGTCCTGGGCGAGCCGCAGCGCGCGTACCCGTCGATCCACCTGACCGGCACCAACGGCAAGACCAGCACCGCCCGCATGATCGAGGCCCTGCTGAACGCCTTCGAGCTGCGCACGGGCCGCTACACCAGCCCGCACGTGCAGTCCGTCACCGAGCGGATCAGCCTGGACGGCGCCCCGATCAGCGCCGAGCGCTTCATCGAGACGTACCACGACGTGAAGCCGTACGTGGAGATGGTGGACGCCGCCGAGGAGTACCGGCTGTCCTTCTTCGAGGTGCTCACGGGCATGGCGTACGCGGCCTTCGCGGACGCGCCCGTGGACGTGGCCGTCGTCGAGGTCGGCATGGGCGGCAGCTGGGACGCGACGAACGTCATCGACGGCACGGTCGCGGTGGTCACCCCGATCAGCCTCGACCACACCGACCGGCTCGGCACGACGCCCGGTGAGATCGCCCAGGAGAAGGGCGGCATCATCAAGCAGGACGCGACGGTCATCCTGGCGCAGCAGCCGGTGGACGCGGCGCAGGTGCTGCTGAAGAAGGCCGTCGAGGTCGACGCGACGGTGGCCCGCGAGGGCATGGAGTTCGGCGTCGTCTCCCGCGAGGTGGCGGTCGGCGGCCAGATGCTGACCCTGCGCGGGGTGGGCGGCGAGTACGACGGCATCTTCCTGCCGCTGTACGGCGCCCACATGGCGCACAACGCGGCCGTCGCCCTGGCGGCCGTCGAGGCGTTCTTCGGGATCGGCGGGGAGCACGCCCGCGAGCTCGACGGGGACACCGTGCGGAAGGCGTTCGCCTCGGTGACCTCGCCGGGCCGCATGGAGGTGGTGCGCCGCAGTCCGACCGTGGTGTTGGACGCCGCGCACAACCCGGCCGGGGCGCGGGTCACGGCCGAGGCGGTCACCGAGGCGTTCGGCTTCAGCCGGCTCATCGGGGTCGTGGCGGCGAGCGAGGGCAAGGACGTCAAGGGGGTGCTGGAGGCCTTCGAGCCGATCTTCGCGGAGGTCGTCGTCACGGAGAACACCAGCCACCGGGCGATGGGCGCGGACGAGCTGGCGGCCGTCGCCGTCGAGGTCTTCGGCGCCGACCGGGTGCAGGTCGAGCCGCGGCTCGACGACGCGCTGGAGGCCGCCGTCACCCTGGCGGAGGAAGAGGCCGAGTACGGAGGGGCCGGGGTCCTGGTGACCGGTTCCGTGATCACGGTGGGCGAGGCCCGCCTGCTGTTCAAGAGAGGCTGAGGGATCGATGCGCACGCTCTGCGCGAGCACGCTGATCGGTGAGTTCTTCATCGTCGGCTTCGCGGGCCTGGTGGCCATGAAGAACCCGGACCTGACCCAGGCCCAGGTGTGGACGGTCTGCGGCGTGACGATGCTGCTGTCGGTGCTGTTGTGCGGGATGCTCTCGCGCCCGGGCGCCGTACAGCTGGGCTGGGCGCTCCAGGTCGGGCTGATCGCGAGCGGTTTCGTGGTGCCGACGATGTTCTTCCTGGGCGCGGTGTTCGCCGCCCTGTGGTGGTGCTCGGTGCACTACGGCCGGCGGATCGACGCCGTCAAGGCCCGCTGGGCCGCGCAGGCGGAAGCGGCAGCTCCTGACGCTGCGTGACGGTTCACCGTGACGGCCCTGTAGATTCGCCCTACCGCACCCGTATGCCGCAAGGAGTTCCCACATGACCCAGCGCACGCTCGTCCTGCTCAAGCCCGACGCCGTCCGCCGCGGCCTGATCGGCGAGATCGTCGGCCGCATCGAGCGCAAGGCCGGTTGGACCATCCCCGCGCTGGAGCTGCGCACGCTGGACGCGCAGACGCTGGAGACCCACTACGGCGAGCACCGGGGCAAGCCCTTCTACGAGCCGCTCATAAGCTTCATGTCGAGCGGTCCCGTCGTCGCCCTGGTGGTCGAAGGGGAACGCGTCATCGAGGGCGTCCGGCAGCTGGCCGGACCCACCGACCCGATCGCCGCCGCGCCCGGCTCCATCCGGGGTGACTTCGGCAGCATCACCCGGGAGAACCTGATCCACGCGTCGGATTCCGAGGAGTCCGCGGAGCGGGAACTGAAGCTGTTCTTCCCCGCGCTCTGATTAGTCCTTACTGACGAGACATCAGCCGAATAGCGCTCATGACCTGGGGCGACCGAAGTAATTTCGGTCGCCCTTCGGTATAGCCGGGCCCTTCGGGGAACGCATGGGCAGGACGCGACGTCACCACTAAGGGGACGGGTATCCGTTCCGGCGGGATTGCCGGAGTCCCGTCGCGCGGTGTCCGCACTTGCGGCACTACGATGGGGCCTCCACCCACACACCCACCTCGCCGACCTGACAGCAGCCGCTATCAACTGGAAGGCCAGACGCTCCTCATGGGGAACAAGGGGAACACTATGTCGTTCATCGGCCGTGACATGGCGATCGACCTCGGGACCGCCAACACGCTGGTGTACGTGAGGGGCCGGGGAATCGTCCTGAACGAGCCGTCCGTGGTCGCCATCAACACGAACACCGGTGGCATCCTGGCGGTCGGCTCCGAGGCGAAGAAGATGATCGGGCGGACGCCCGGCAACATCGTCGCCGTACGGCCCCTCAAGGACGGCGTGATCGCCGACTTCGAGATCACCGAGCGGATGCTCCGGTACTTCATCCTCAAGATCCACAAGCGCCGCTACCTGGCCCGCCCGCGCGTGGTGGTCTGCGTGCCCTCCGGCATCACGGGAGTGGAGCGGCGCGCCGTCATCGAGGCGTCCACGCAGGCCGGCGCCCGCCAGGTGCACATCATCGAGGAGCCCATGGCCGCCGCCATCGGCGCGGGCCTGCCCGTCCACGAGGCCACCGGAAACATGGTCGTGGACATCGGCGGCGGCACCACCGAGGTCGCCGTCATCTCCCTCGGCGGAATCGTCACGGCACAGTCCATCCGGGTCGCCGGTGACGAGCTGGACAACGCGATCATCCAGCACATCAAGAAGGAGTACTCGCTCCTCCTCGGCGAGCGCACCGCCGAACAGATCAAGATCACGATCGGGTCGGCGTACGACCTCGACAAGGACGAGCACACCGAGATCCGCGGTCGCGACCTCGTCTCGGGCCTGCCCAAGACCGTGGTCATCTCCGCGGCCGAGGTGCGCAAGGCCATCGAGGAGCCGGTCAACGCCATCGTCGACGCGGTCAAGACGACCCTCGACAAGTGCCCGCCGGAACTCTCCGGCGACATCATGGACCGCGGCATCGTGCTGACCGGAGGCGGCGCCCTGCTGCGCGGCCTCGACGAGCGGCTGCGCCGCGAGACGGGCATGCCGATCCACATCGCGGAGGATCCGCTCGACTCCGTCGCACTCGGCTCCGGCAAGTGCGTGGAGGAGTTCGAAGCCCTCCAGCAGGTCCTGGACGCCCAGCCCCGACGATGAGCGGATCCCCGTCGAAGGGGCAAGCGGAACACAAGGATCCGCCGTACGGGTGCTAGCGCGCCGGTGCGGCGGATCGTTGATATACAGGCACAGTCCGGTCGGAGTCCCGGCTCCACCGGAGCGGCTCCGCCGCACGGTATCTACGAGGAAGGCACGGCCGCCGCACGTGAGGGACACACGAGAGAGCCGGCTGCTCCTGGTGCTTCTGATCGCCATCGCGTTCGCATTGATCACGGTGGACATCAGAGCGGGTGAGGAGTCCCCGGTCGACGGTGCCCGGCAGGCCGCCGCGGCGGTCTTCGGCCCGGTGGAAAAGGGCGTCGCGACCGCGGTGGACCCGGTCGCCCACGCCATAGGGGCGGTACGCGACTCCGGTGAGCGCCACAACCGGATCGCCACGCTCGAACGCGAGAACAGCATGATGAAGGCGAAGCTCGGCAGCGAGGACCAGAACCGCAGCCGGATCCGCGAACTCGACGAGATGCTCAAGCGGGCCGGCGCCGGCCAGTACGGCATCAAGGGCGCCGAGGTCATCGCCATAGGAGCGGCCCAGGGCTTCTCCTGGACCGTCACCATCGACGCCGGCAGCAAGGACGGCATCGAGCGCGACATGACCGTCCTCAACGGCGACGGCCTCGTCGGCCGGGTCGCCACCGTCGGCCCCGACACCTCCACCGTCGTCCTGGCCAACGACCCCGACTTCACCGTCGGAACGCGGCTGGAGAAGACCAACGAACTCGG
This sequence comes from Streptomyces sp. NPDC048383, assembly GCF_040651775.1. Lineage (NCBI taxonomy): Bacteria > Bacillati > Actinomycetota > Actinomycetes > Kitasatosporales > Streptomycetaceae > Streptomyces > Streptomyces sp. NPDC048383. The sequence goes on along the minus strand of NZ_JBEZKS010000010.1, from coordinate 66,324 downwards.
CTTCGCCACCGGGCAGGGCGACCGGGCGCTGTCCGTCCAGATGCTCAACGGCAAGGCCAAGGTGAGCCCGGGCGACCGGCTCGTCACCTTCGGCTCGCGCGGGAACAAGCCCTTCGTTCCCGGCGTCCCGATCGGCGAGGTCGTCAAGGTAGACCCCTCGCGCGGCGACCTGACCCGGACCGTGTGGATCCGCCCGTACGTGGGCTTCTCCCGTCTGGACATCGTCGGCGTCGTCGTCATGCCCCCGCGCGAGGACCCCCGCGACACCGTCCTGCCGCCCAAGCCCGAGGCCCCCAAGCCGACCCCGACCGTCACGGTCACCGTCACCCCGTCCGCCGGCGTGTCCGGCAAGCCGGCCGACGAGTAGGAGCTGACCGTCATGCGCTTCAACCGGATCCTGCTCTCGGCCACCCTCATCGTGGTAGCCCTCGTCGTCCAGGTCTGCGTGCTCGGCCGGCTCCAACTGCCGGGGGCGGTACCCGACCTCGTGCTGCTGACCGTCGTCGCCCTCGCCCTGGTCTACGGGCACCTCAGCGGTGCCCTCATCGGCTTCGGCGCCGGACTGCTCACCGACCTGGCGCCGCCCGCCGACCACGCCGCCGGGCGCTACGCGCTCGTGCTGTGCCTGATCGGCTACCTCGTCGGCCTGGTCCGGCCCGACAACGGACGGTTCCGCTCGGCCTGGGGGCCGATGCTCACCGTCGTCGCCGCCGCCATCGGCTCGACCCTGCTGTACGCCGGCGTGGGCGCCCTCGTCGGCGACACCGCCGCCCGGCACGTGGGCCTGACCGGGCTGGTGTTCACCGCCACCCTCTACGACCTGCTCCTCGCGCCCTTCACGGTGCCGTTCATCATGGCCCTGGCCCGGCGCGCCGAGAACGACCCGATGGCGGTCGAAGCGGGCGGCGGACCGCCCCAGGGCAACGACGTGTCCAGCGGCTGGCTCGCCGGCGGCACCGGACTGCGCATCGGCAGCCAGCGCGGCGGCCTGCGCCTGAAGACCGCACGGGGCCGTGCCAACCGGGCCGGCCGCATAAAGGGCGTCAAGGCAGTGAAGAGCGTGAAGAGCGTCAAGAAACTGTGAGACGGGAGCGGACGTGAGCAACATCCCCGAGACCGGCCGCACCTCACGGGTGCGGATCCGCCTGGTCATCATCCAGGTGCTCGTCCTCTCCATGTTCGTCACCCTCGGCGGACGCCTGTGGTACCTCCAGATCCGCAACGGCGAGGAGTACTACCACGAGGCGAAGAGCAACCACGTCCAGCGGGTCGTGCAGCCCGCCGTGCGCGGCTCCATCCTCGACGCCCGCGGCGTCGCCCTCGCCGACAACGAGACCCGCCTGGTCGTCTCCGCCAGCCGCACCCGACTGATGAAGATGAAGGACCGGGGCAAGGCCGTCATGACCCGCCTCGCCGGCGTCCTGGACATGACCCCCAAGGAGGTCATGGACAAGGTCAGGCTCTGCGACTCCGAGACCCCCAAGCCCTGCTGGAACGGCTCCCCGTACCAGCCGATCCCGGTCACCCTCGAAGCCACCACGCAGCAGGCACTGCAACTGCGCGAACGCCCCGAGGACTTCCCCGGCATCACCGCGGAACCCACCGCCGTCCGCCGCTACCCCGCCCCCGGCGGGACCCGTACCGCGCAGGTCCTCGGCTACCTCTCGCCCGTCACCGACGTGGAGATCCAGAAGGCCAAGGACACCGACTCGCCCCACCTGCGCTCCGACCAGGTCGGCCGCTCCGGCATCGAGCGGACCTACGACACGCAGCTGCGGGGCAAGGCGGAGGTCACCTCGTACGAGGTGGACAACCTCGGCCGCGTCATGGGTCAGACCAAGTCCGACCCGGGCGTCCCCGGGGCCACGCTCGTCACCAGCATCGACGCGCGGGTCCAGTCCGTCGCCGAGTTCGAACTCCAAGCGGCGATGAAGACCGTCCGCAACGAGACCGACAACATCACCGGCCGCAAGTACGAGGCCGACTCGGGCGCCGTCGTCGTCATGGAGACCAAGACCGGCCGCATCGTGGCGATGGCCTCCCAGCCCGACTACGACCCCAACGCCTGGGTCGGCGGCATCTCCGGCACCGACTACGCCCGGCTCACCAGCAAGAGCTCCAACTACCCGCTGCTCAACCGGGCCATCCAGGGCCAGGCCCCCGCCGGCTCCATCTTCAAGGTGGTCTCGGCGAGCGCGGCCGTACGGGCCGGCTACGCCTTCGACAGCAGGTACAACTGCAGCAGCTCCTACAGCCTGGGCGGCCGCAGCTTCGCGAACTTCGAGTCCAAGGGCCACGGCCCCATCAGCCTCGGGGACGCCCTCAAGTTCTCCTGCAACACCGTCTTCTACGCCCTCGGCCACAAGGAATGGCAGCGCGACGGCGGCCTCAAGCCCAAGAAGGACGCCCACGACTGGTTCTACCGGACCGCCCGCGAGTTCGGGCTCGGCTCGGAGACCGGCGTCGACCTGCCGAACGAGGTCACCGGCCGGATCCCCGACCGCCGCTGGAAGAAGAACTTCTGGACGGCCAACAAGGACTCCTGGTGCAAGCAGGGCAAGAAGGGCGGCACCTACGTCCAGCAGATCGCCTACGAGAACTGCCTGGAGGGCAACCAGCTCAAGGCGTTCGACAGCATCAACTTCGCCATCGGCCAGGGCGACGTCCTCGTCACCCCCATCCAGATGGCCACCGCCTACGCCGCCATCAGCAACGGCGGCACCCTCTACAACCCCACCGTCGGCAAGGCCGTGATCAGCCCCGACGGCAAGCGCGTCGACATGATCAAGCCCGCCTCCCACGGCCGGCTGCCCATCGACGCCAAGACGATCAACGACCTGGACAAGGGCCTGCGCTCCGTCGTCGCGCCCGGCGGCACCGCCGCCTGGCGGTTCGGCGGCTGGCCCCTCGACAAGATCCCGATGCGGGCCAAGACCGGCACCGCCCAGGTCTACGGCAAGCAGACCACCTCCTGGCTCGCGACCTACACCGACGACTTCACCATCGTCATGACGATCTCCCAGGGCGGCACCGGCTCCGGCGCCTCCGGGCCCGCCGTCCGCAACATCTACAACGCCATGTACGGGCTCGACATGGCCGGCAACCAGGACCCGAAGCGGGCCCTGCTGCCGAAGCCGCAGGCCCAACTCCCCAGGGTCAACCCGGACGGCTCCATCGAGGCCCCCGAGATCAAGCCCTACGTGCCGCCGTCCCCGGAGGAGCTGGCACCGCCCGCACTCGCCGGGCCCCCCGCCGCACCCCCCAAGCACCAGGACTGAGGACCGAGGACCGCACGACATGCAGACCCCCAACAAGTTCTCCGTCTCCCGGTACGCGCCCGAGCGCGGGACGGTGGCCAAGCTCACCGCCCGCGACTCCGTCGTACGCCGGCTCGACTGGCCGATACTCCTCTCCGCCCTCGCCCTGTCCTTCATCGGCTCCCTGCTGGTGTGGTCCGCCACCCGCAACCGGACCCAGCTGAACCAGGGTGACCCGTACTACTTCCTGTTCCGGCACGCCATGAACACCGGCATCGGCCTCCTGCTGATGATCGGCACCATCTGGCTCGGACACCGCACCCTGCGCGGCGCCGTACCGGTCCTGTACGGGCTCTCGCTGGTCCTGATCATCGCGGTGCTCACCCCGCTGGGCGCCACCATCAACGGCGCCCACGCGTGGATCGTCATCGGCGGCGGCTTCTCGCTCCAGCCCTCCGAGTTCGTGAAGATCACGATCATCCTGGGCATGGCGATGCTGCTCGCGGCGCGGGTGGACGCGGGCGACCTCGCCCACCCCGACCACCGCACCGTCGTCAAGGCGCTGTGTCTGGCCGCCGCCCCGATGGGCATCGTCATGCTGATGCCCGACCTCGGCTCCGTCATGGTGATGGTCGTCATCGTGCTCGGCGTCCTGCTCGGCTCCGGCGCGTCCAACCGCTGGGTGCTCGGCCTGATCGGCTCCGGCGCCGGCGGGGCGATCCTGATCTGGCAGCTCGGCGTCCTCGACGAGTACCAGATCAACCGCTTCGCCGCCTTCGCCAACCCCGAACTCGACCCGGCGGGCGTCGGTTACAACACCAACCAGGCCCGCATCGCGATCGGCTCCGGCGGACTGACCGGCTCCGGCCTCTTCAAGGGCTCCCAGACCACCGGCCAGTTCGTGCCCGAGCAGCAGACCGACTTCGTCTTCACGGTCGCGGGGGAGGAGCTGGGCTTCCTCGGAGCCGGAGTGATCCTCGTCCTGATCGGCATCGTGCTGTGGCGGGCCTGCATGATCGCCCGCGAGACCACCGAGCTGTACGGGACGATCGTCTGCGCCGGGATCATCGCCTGGTTCGCCTTCCAGTCCTTCGAGAACATCGGCATGACCCTCGGCATCATGCCGGTGGCCGGCCTGCCGCTGCCCTTCGTGTCCTACGGCGGATCCTCGATGTTCGCCGTGTGGATAGCGGTGGGCCTGCTCCAATCCATCCGGGTGCAACGGCCCCTGTCCGCCTGACGGCGGACGGGGCCGAACGGGGACCGACAGCGGGTCCGCGGGCGGGTCGGGACCACCCCGGCCCGCCCGCGGTGCGTCGTGGCGCCCTCCCGCCGCGACCCGAACCGGTCTAGATTCGGTTCATGGCGGACAGCAAGCGTGAGATCGAGCGGAAATTCGAGTTCGCGCCCGGCAAGGCCGGGAAACCCGCGAAGGACGACCGCCCCCGCAAGGGCGCGAAACCGGGCAAGCGCGCGAAATCCGGGGCGGACCCGGCCCGCGTCCCCGACCTGACCGGCACCGCCGGGATCGCGCGGACCCGCGGCCGCGGCACCGTCCTGCTCGACGCCGTCTACTACGACACCCCCGACCGCCGGCTCGCCGCCGGCGGGGTGACCCTGCGGCGCAGAACGGGCGGCGAGGACGCCGGCTGGCACCTCAAACTGCCCGTCTCCCCGGGAGTCCGCGACGAGGTCCACGCCCCGCTCGCCGCGTCCGAGGACCCCGATCGGGACTCCGACTCCGTACCCGGCGCCCTCGCCGCCCTCGTACGCTCCCGGATCCGGCGACAGCCCCTGGAACCGCAGGTCCGACTGGTCTCCTCCCGCGACCTGACCCACCTGCTCGACGCCGACGGCCACCTGCTCGCCGAACTGTCCACCGACGCCGTCCTCGCCGAGCGGGGCGCCGCCACCGCCGAATGGACCGAGGTCGAGGTCGAACTCGCCGACGGGACGGACCCCGCCCTGCTGGACGCCGTCGAGAAGACCTTCCACGCAGCCGGCCTCAAGGTCTCCGACGCCCCCTCGAAACTGGCCCGCGCCCTCGCCGACACCGGCGCCGCGCCGCCCGCCCCGCCCGGCACCGGGCCCGCCGACGGATCGGCCGGCGCGCACGTGCTCGCGTACCTGCGCGAGCAGCGCGACATCCTCGTGGCGCAGGACCCCGCCGTCCGCCGCGACCTCCCCGACTCCGTGCACCAGATGCGCGTCGCCACCCGCCGACTGCGCAGCGCCTTCAAGAGCCACCGCAAGGTCCTGGACCGCGAGGTCACCGACCCCATCGCCGAGCAACTGCGCCGGCTGGCCGCCGAACTCGGCGTCGACCGCGACCAGGAGGTCCTCGCGCGGCGGCTGCGCGAGCGGCTCGACGAGGTCCCCGCCGAGCTGCGGCTCGGCCCCGTCGCCGACCGGCTGCGGACCTGGGACACCGCCCGCCGCCAGGCCTCCCGCGGCAAGGCCCTGGCCGCGCTCGACAGCGCCTGGTACCTGGCCCTGCTGGACTCCCTCGACGCCGTGCTCGCCGACCCGCCGCTGCTCAAGGCCGCCGCCCGGCCCGCCGAAAGCGTCCTGCCGAAGGGCCTGCTGCACGACGACGAGCGCCTCGCGGAGCGCGTCGAGCAGGCCCTGGCGATGGAGCCGGGAGCCGACCGCGACGTGGCCCTGCACGGCGCCCGCAAGGCCGCCAAACGGGCCCGGTACGCGGCCGACGCCGCCCGCTCCGCGCTCGGCAAACCGGCGAAGCGGATGTCGAAGGCCGCCAAGTCCGTACAGACCCTGCTCGGCGACCACCAGGACAGCGTGGTGTCCCGCGAGGCGCTGCGCGGCATCGCCGAGGAGGCGGTCGGCGCGAGCGAGGCGTCCTTCACGTGGGGTCTGCTGTACGCCCGCGAGGAGGCGTTCGCCGAACGCCTCGAACGGGAACTCCCGGACGTCTGGGACCGGGCGCGCGACCCGGAACTGAGGTCCGCCCTCACGTGATCATGTGGGCGGGGGCCGGCGGCCCTCGGGGTACGCTTGAGAGTCGCCCCCTGCCCGCTTCACGAAAGTCGCGTGATGTCCGAGTCGGTCTTCCCACAGCTCGAAGCTCTGCTCCCGCATGTGCAGAAGCCCATCCAGTACGTCGGCGGTGAGCTCAACTCCACGGTGAAGCCGTGGGAGAGCGCGGACGTCCGCTGGGCGCTCATGTACCCGGACGCGTACGAGGTCGGGCTGCCCAACCAGGGCGTCATGATCCTCTACGAGGTGCTGAACGAGCGGGAGGGCGTCCTCGCGGAGCGCACCTACTCCGTGTGGCCGGACCTCGAAGAACTGATGCGCGAGCACAAGGTGCCGCAGTTCACCGTGGACAGCCACCGCCCGGTCGGCTCCTTCGACGTCTTCGGACTGTCGTTCTCCACCGAACTCGGTTACACCAACATGCTGACGGCCCTGGACCTCGCGGGCATCCCGCTGGAGGCCAGGAACCGCACGATCGACCACCCGATCGTCCTCGCGGGCGGCCACGCGGCCTTCAACCCCGAGCCGATCGCGGAGTTCATCGACTGCGCCGTCATCGGCGACGGCGAACAGGCCGTCCTCGACATGACCGAGATCATCCGCGCCTGGAAGGCCGAGGGCCGCCCCGGCGGTCGCGAGGAGGTCCTGCTCCGCCTCGCCAAGACCGGCGGCGTGTACGTCCCGGGCTTCTACGACGTCGAGTACCTGCCGGACGGCCGCATCGGCCGTGTCGTGCCGAACCGCTCCGGCGTGCCGTGGCGCGTGTCCAAGCACACCGTCATGGACCTCGACGAATGGCCGTACCCCAAGCAGCCCCTGGTCCCGCTCGCCGAGACCGTCCACGAGCGGATGTCCGTGGAGATCTTCCGCGGCTGCACCCGCGGCTGCCGCTTCTGCCAGGCCGGCATGATCACGCGCCCCGTACGGGAGCGAAGCATCACCGGCATCGGCGAAATGGTGGAGAAGGGCCTGAAGGCGACCGGCTTCGAGGAGGTCGGCCTGCTCTCGCTGTCCTCCGCCGACCACACCGAGATCGCCGACATCGCCAAGGGCCTCGCGGACCGCTACGCGGACGACAAGGTGGGCCTGTCCCTCCCGTCGACCCGCGTGGACGCCTTCAACGTGGACCTCGCCAACGAGCTGACCCGCAACGGCCGCCGCTCGGGCCTCACCTTCGCCCCCGAGGGCGGCTCCGAGCGCATGCGCAAGGTCATCAACAAGATGGTCTCGGAAGAGGACCTGATCCGCACCGTCGCCACCGCGTACGGCAACGGCTGGCGCCAGGTGAAGCTGTACTTCATGGTCGGCCTGCCGACCGAGACCGACGAGGACGTCCTCCAGATCGGCGACATGGCGGTCAACGTCATCGCCAAGGGCCGCGAGGTCTCCGGCCAGAACGACATCCGCTGCACGGTGTCCATCGGCGGGTTCGTGCCCAAGCCGCACACCCCGTTCCAGTGGGCGCCGCAGCTGTCGGCCGAGGAGACGGACGCCCGTCTCGGCAAGCTCCGCGACAAGCTGCGCGGCGACAAGAAGTACGGCCGCTCCATCGGCTTCCGCTACCACGACGGCAAGCCCGGCATCGTCGAGGGCCTGCTCTCGCGCGGCGACCGCCGCATCGGCGACGTCATCCGCGCCGTGTACGAGTCCGGCGGCCGCTTCGACGGCTGGCGCGAACACTTCTCGTACGACCGTTGGATGCAGGCCGCCGAGAAGGCGCTGCCCGCGTACGGCGTGGACGTGGCCTGGTACACGACCCGCGAACGCACCTACGAGGAGGTCCTGCCCTGGGACCACCTGGACTCCGGTCTCGACAAGGACTGGCTCTGGGAGGACTGGCAGGACGCCCTCGACGAGACCGAGGTCGAGGACTGCCGCTGGACCCCGTGCTTCGACTGCGGCGTTTGTCCGCAGATGGACACCCAGATCCAGATCGGCCCGACCGGCCAGAAGCTTCTGCCGCTGTCGGTCGTGAAGTGACCTCCGGCCGACCCGGCCGCTGAAGCTCCGGACGTGCCCCTCGCCGAAATCGGTGGGGGGCACGTCCGCGTTCGGTGCCCCTCCCGGGGAACCGGGGAGGTCACGGGCGCGTACTGTGGGTAGTACGAAAGCCGCAGGCAACGCGCCCGCTCCCGAGATCTCCCTGCGCAGGACGCAGGGGTGAGCCGGAGGCAGGGCGTGGCCGGCAGGCCCCACAGACACTCCGGGCGACGTGCGAGCCGCGCCGCCCCGCACAAGGAGAAGAACCACTGGGCAAGCGACAGCCCGAAGGCCCGCCTCCCGCACCGGTGGTGCAGCGCATTCGACTGCGTTACACCAAGCGTGGCCGCCTCCGGTTCACCAGCCACCGAGACTTCCAACGAGCCTTCGAGCGGGCCCTGCGCCGCGCCGAGGTCCCCATGGCGTACTCGGCCGGCTTCACCCCGCACCCCCGCGTCTCGTACGCGAACGCCGCGCCGACCGGTACCGGCAGTGAGGCGGAATACCTGGAGATCGCCCTCGCGGCCCCCCGGGACCCCGAGAAGCTCCGCGCCCTGCTCGACGAGTCCATGCCCACCGGGCTCGACATCATCGACGCCGTCGAAGCCCGCTCCTCGGGCCTCGCCGACCGGCTGACGGCCTCCGTGTGGGAACTGCGCCTGGAGGGCGTCGAGCCCGCGGACGCGGAGCGCGCCGTCACCACCTTCCTCGCGGCCGAGGCCGTGGAGGTCCAGCGCCGCACCAAGAACGGCGTGCGGACCTTCGACACCCGCGGGGCCGTGGTCAGCCTCGAAGCACTTCCGGCTGAGGCTGATAGGCCGCTGGACCAAGCTTGTGCGATACTGCGGCTGGTTGTTCGGCACTTGACACCTGCCGTGCGACCCGACGACGTCCTGTCCGGTCTCCACGCTGTGGCCGACCTCGCGCCGCCGGTCCCCGCAGCGGTGACCAGGCTGGCGCAGGGGCTCTTCGACGAGGAGTCCGGCACGGTGACCGACCCGCTCGCGCCCGACCGCGAGGCCGTCACGGCCGCCCTACCCACGGCCGCCGTAACGACCGACGCGAAGGCGCCGGAAGGTCCCGCCGCGTAGGGATCGTCGTTGTCGCGCCGCCCTGGCACTCGGGAGCCACCTGGGTCGGGCAGCGCATTGACCTAAAAGACTTCCGCCAGGCCGTACGGACAACACGTACGGAACCGGCGGCCATGGACTACAGCTCCCGTGTGGCGAACGCGCCCCGGAGGCCGGCTCCGCGCTCATTACGCGGCAGCCGTGCCGGACCGGACGTCAGCCGCGGCGCCCGGGAGCGTGACGGGAGAACCCCGCATGCTCAACACCGAAAACGAGAACACCCCCGCCGCCGACAGCGGCAGCCCCAGCGACAACCTGCCCCCGCGCAGGCGTCGTCGCGCCGCTTCCCGGCCCGCCGGCCCGCCCGGCGGCGGCGTCGCCGCTGCCGAGACCCCCACCGCGGAAGCCCCCGCGCCCGTGGTCGAGGAGCCCGCTGCCGCTCCGGCGCCGCGTGCCCGTCGTCGTGCCACCCGCGCCGTCGCCGCTCCGGCCGCCGTCGAGGCGGTCGCCGAGCCCGTGGTGGAGGCCGCTCCGGTCGCCGAGCCCGTGGCCGCGCCTGCGGTCGAGGAGCCCGTGGCGGCTCCGGTTTCCGCCCCGCGTGCCCGTCGTCGTGCCACCCGGGCGGGGACCGCTCCGGAGGCGCCCGTCGCCGAGCCCGTCGTGGAGGCCGTCCCCGCGCCCGTGGTCGAGGAGCCCGCCGCCGCTCCGGCGCCGCGTGCCCGTCGTCGTGCCACCCGCGCCGTCGCCGCTCCGGCCGCCGTCGAGGCGGTCGCCGAGCCCGTGGTGGAGGCCGCTCCGGTCGCCGAGCCCGTGGCCGCGCCTGCGGTCGAGGAGCCCGTGGCGGCTCCGGTTTCCGCCCCGCGTGCCCGTCGTCGTGCCACCCGCGCGGTGACCGCCCCCGAGGCGCCCGTCGCCGAGCCCGTCGTGGAAGCCGCGCCGGCGCCCGTCGCCGCTGCCGCGGCCGAGGACGAGGTCCCGGCCGCCGCTCCGCCGCGTGGCCGTCGTCGTGCCACCCGCGCCGTCGCCGCCCCGGCCGTCGTCGAGGCGCCCGCCGCCGAGAGCGCCGTCGAGACCCCGGCCGTCGTGCAGGAGGCCCCGCGGGCCGCCGCCCGCGCCGTGACCGTCGCCGACGCCGTCGACTCCCCGAAGCGCGGCGGTCGCCGCCGCGCCACCCGCGCCGGCTCGCCGGCCGCCCCCGCGCAGCCCGAGTCCGACGCGGCCGCCGCCCCGGCCCAGAACCGCGCCGCCCGCCGCGCCGCGCGTCCCGCCGTGGCCGTCTTCCAGGCCCCGGTCTTCGCCGAGCCGATGTTCCAGACCCCGGAGACCGCCGCCATGGCGGCCGCGGCCGCCGCCGCCTCCCCCGCGGAGGAGGTCGAGGAGGAAGAGGACGAGACCGAGGTCGAGGTCCTGGCCCCGGCCCCCGTGGAGCAGCCCGCCGGTCGCCGGCGCCGCCGTCGTGGCGCCGCCGCCGAGCCCGTCGCCGCACCGGCGCCCGCCGCCCCCGCGACCGGCGCCCCCGTGTCGCTGGCCGACGTCGAGCTGCTGGACGAGGAGCAGGACGCCGAGGCGGCCGACCTCGACGAGGACGAGGCCGACGAGTCGGGCGAACGCCCCTCGCGCCGTCGCCGTCGCGGTGGCCGTCGTCGCCGTCGCGGTGAGTCCGCCGACCTCGACGAGTCCGCCGAGGAGGAGACCGGCACCGCCGAGGAGCCCGAGGAGGAGGACGCCGACGACGCGGACGACGCCGAGCTCGGTTCCTCGTCCAGCCGTCGCCGCCGTCGCAGGCGCCGTCGCAGCGGTGAATCCGCCGCCGAGGCCGAGACCGCCGAGGACGACGGCGTACGCACCGTCGTCAAGGTCCGCGAGCCGCGTCCGGCGCGCGAGCGCGGCGAGTCCACCTCCGGCTCCACCTCCTCCGACGAGGTCCAGTCCATCAAGGGCTCGACCCGCCTGGAGGCCAAGAAGCAGCGCCGCCGCGAAGGCCGCGAGCAGGGCCGCCGCCGCGTCCCGATCATCACGGAGGCCGAGTTCCTGGCCCGCCGCGAGGCCGTCGAGCGCGTCATGGTCGTCCGCCAGGCCGGCGAGCGCACCCAGATCGGCGTGCTGGAGGACAACGTCCTCGTCGAGCACTACGTCAACAAGGAGGAGGCCACCTCCTACGTCGGCAACGTCTACCTGGGCAAGGTCCAGAACGTGCTGCCGTCCATGGAGGCCGCCTTCATCGACATCGGCAAGGGCCGCAACGCGGTCCTGTACGCCGGTGAGGTCAACTTCGAGGCGCTCGGCATGGCCAACGGGCCGCGCCGCATCGAGTCCGCCCTCAAGTCCGGCCAGTCGGTCCTGGTGCAGGTCACCAAGGACCCGATCGGCCACAAGGGTGCCCGCCTGACCAGCCAGGTCTCGCTGCCCGGCCGCTACCTGGTCTACGTGCCCGAGGGCTCGATGACCGGCATCAGCCGCAAGCTGCCCGACACCGAGCGCGCGCGTCTGAAGACCATCCTCAAGAAGATCGTCCCCGAGGACGCGGGCGTCATCGTGCGCACCGCCGCCGAGGGCGCGAGCGAGGACGAGCTGCGCCGCGACGTCGAGCGCCTGCAGGGCCAGTGGGAGGACATCCAGAAGAAGTCGAAGCAGATCTCGACCTCTTCGCCGAGCCTGCTGTACGGCGAGCCGGACATGACCGTCCGGGTCGTCCGCGACATCTTCAACGAGGACTTCTCGAAGGTCATCGTCAGCGGTGACACCGCCTGGGAGACCATCCACGGCTACGTGAACCACGTGGCCCCGGACCTTGCCGACCGGCTGTCGCGCTGGACCTCCGAGGTCGACGTCTTCGCGACGTACCGGATCGACGAGCAGCTCGCCAAGGCGCTCGACCGCAAGGTGTGGCTGCCCTCGGGCGGCTCCCTGGTGATCGACAAGACCGAAGCGATGATCGTCATCGACGTCAACACCGGCAAGTTCACCGGTCAGGGCGGCAACCTCGAAGAGACCGTCACCAGGAACAACCTGGAGGCGGCCGAGGAGATCGTGCGCCAGCTGCGGCTGCGCGACCTGGGCGGCATCGTCGTCATCGACTTCATCGACATGGTCCTGGAGTCGAACCGGGACCTGGTCCTGCGACGGATGCTGGAGTGCCTGGGCCGCGACCGCACCAAGCACCAGGTGGCCGAGGTCACCTCGCTGGGCCTGGTCCAGATGACCCGCAAGCGGGTGGGCCAGGGTCTGCTGGAGTCCTTCTCCGAGACCTGCGTCCACTGCAACGGGCGCGGTGTCATCGTGCACATGGAGATCCCGACCGTGGTCGGCGGCGGTGGCAACGGCAAGCGTGCCAAGCGCCGTGGCGGCCGTGGCACGGAGCACGACCACGACCACGAGACGGTCGAGGCCCTCGGTACCGACGGGTTCGAGGCGGACGCGGAGATCGAGTCGGAGACCGAGGCCGAGGTGGCCGCCGAGGCCGCCGCGCCGCGGGCCCTGCCCGAGCCGGAGTTCGTCGCCGACGAGGAGCTGTACGGCAGCGCCGCCGAGGCGGAGGCCGCGGCCGGTGTCAGTGGCCGTCGCAACCGCCGTCGCGCCACCCGCAAGGCGACCGCTCCGGCGGGTGCCCCGCGCGGTGCGGTGCGGCCCGCCGCGAGCCCGGTGACCCCGGTGGTCGAGGACGAGCCGGTCGCCGAGCCCGCCGACACGGTGCTGGAGCCGGCCCCCGAGGCCGTCGCGGTCGTCGAGGCGGTCGCCGTCGAGACCCCGCAGGCCCCGGAGGTTCCCGTCGAGGAGGCCGCGCCCAAGGGCCGGACCCGTCGTCGCGCCACCCGTAAGGCGACCGCTCCGGCGGGCGCCCCGGCCGGCGAGGCCGCTGCCCCGGAGGCGCCTGCCGCCGTCGAGGCCCCGGTGGCCGTCGAGCCGGAGCCCGTCGCCCCGGTCGTGGCCGAGGAGGCCCCGGCCGTCGTCGAGGCCGCACCGGCCGTCGAGGCCGCACCGGCCCGGCCGCGGCGTCGCGCCGTCCGCAAGGCCACCGCACCCGCGGGTGCGGCGGAGGCGGCCGTCGTGGTGGTCGAGAGCGCCGCGGGCGACGTCGCCGAGCCGGTGACCGCTGCCGAAGTCCCGGCCGCCGAGGCCGAGGTCGACGCCGAGGTCGAGCAGGCTCCGGTCAAGAAGGCCCGTAAGGCGCCGGCCAAGAAGGCGACGACCACGGCCGCGAAGAAGGCCCCGGCCAAGAAGGCGGCGGCCGCGAAGAAGACCGTCGCGAAGAAGACGACGGCCAAGAAGACCGTGGCGAAGCGGGCGACGAAGAAGACCGCGGCGGCGGAGCAGACGCTCCCGTCCGTCTCGGCTCCGACCGACGAAGCCTGATCCGCTCCACGCCGTTGGCCCCGCCGGAAGGCGGGGCCCACGGCCGTGCGGGGGCCGGTTTGACCCTCCGGAACCAGCCCCGTAACCTAGACCGTCGGCGTGTCTTGAACGATTACCGTTCAACGTGCGTCGCGCTCCTGAGCACCTTCCTCCCACATCGTCCGCGCGAGCGGACGGGTCACGGGAGAGGCCGCTCGTCCAATCCGGATCACCGTGGGCCCCGGCCCGCGTGAGTGGCTGGCTTCAGGAGCATCCGTCCCGAGTGAGAGAGAGATCCGCGTGTACGCCATCGTGCGCAGCGGTGGTCGCCAGCACAAGGTTGCTGTCGGCGACATCGTTGAGGTTGACAAGATTTCCACTGCCAAGGTTGGCGACACGGTCGAGCTCTCGACCCTGCTCGTTGTCGACGGCGACGCCGTGACCAGCGACCCGTGGGTGCTGGCCGGGATCAAGGTTCAGGCCGAGATCGTGGACCACCACAAGGGCGCCAAGATCGACATCCTGCGCTACAAGAACAAGACCGGCTACCGCCGTCGCCAGGGTCACCGCCAGCAGTACACGGCGATCAAGGTCACCGGTATCCCCACGGCTGCGAAGTAAGAGGGACTGAGACATGGCACACAAGAAGGGCGCATCGTCCACCCGGAACGGGCGCGATTCCAATGCTCAGCGGCTCGGCGTGAAGCGCTTCGGCGGTCAGGTCGTTTCCGCTGGTGAGATCCTCGTCCGCCAGCGCGGCACCCACTTCCACCCGGGTTCGGGTGTGGGCCGTGGCGGCGACGACACGCTGTTCGCGCTGCTTCCCGGTGCCGTCGAGTTCGGCACCCACCGCGGTCGCAAGGTCGTCAACATCGTTCCGGCCGCCTGATTCAGCTCCTGCTGATCAAGGCGTACTGAACTCCCCGAGGGCGGATCTCAACTCTTCCCGGCGCATGCCGGGAAGAGAGGTCCGCCCTCGGCGCGTTGTCATATCGACACGTTTAATGGGTAGCAAGGCCTACCCGGGACATTCCCGCATGTATCTGGAGGAACAACCATGACCACCTTCGTGGACCGCGTCGAGCTGCACGTCGCCGCGGGTAACGGGGGCCACGGCTGCGCCTCCGTTCACCGGGAGAAGTTCAAGCCGCTGGGCGGCCCCGACGGCGGCAACGGCGGCCGTGGCGGCGACGTCATCCTCGTGGTGGAGCAGGCGGTCACCACCCTGCTGGACTACCACCACAGCCCCCACCGCAAGGCGACCAACGGTCAGCCCGGCGCCGGCGACAACCGCTCCGGCAAGGACGGCCAGGACCTGATCCTGCCCGTGCCGGACGGCACCGTCGTCCTCGACAAGGAGGGCAACGTCCTCGCCGACCTCGTCGGCCAGGGCACCACCTACGTCGCCGGTGAGGGCGGTCGCGGCGGCCTCGGCAACGCCGCGCTCTCCTCGGCCCGCCGCAAGGCGCCCGGCTTCGCGCTCCTCGGCGTCCCCGGAACCACCGGTGACATCGTCCTGGAGCTCAAGACCGTCGCCGACGTCGCACTGGTCGGCTTCCCGAGCGCGGGCAAGTCCTCGCTGATCTCGGTGCTCTCCGCCGCCAAGCCGAAGATCGCGGACTACCCCTTCACCACCCTCGTCCCGAACCTGGGCGTCGTCACCGCCGGCTCGACCGTCTACACCATCGCCGACGTCCCGGGCCTGATCCCGGGCGCCAGCCAGGGCAAGGGCCTCGGCCTGGAGTTCCTGCGCCACGTCGAGCGCTGCTCGGTGCTGGTGCACGTGCTCGACACCGCCACCCTGGAGTCGGACCGCGACCCGCTCGCCGACCTCGACGTCATCGAGGAGGAGCTGCGGCTGTACGGCGGCGGCCTGGAGAAGCGGCCCCGCCTCGTCGTCCTCAACAAGGTCGACATCCCCGACGGCCAGGACCTCGCCGAGATGGTGCGCCCCGACCTGGAGGCCCGCGGTTACAAGGTCTTCGAGGTCTCCGCGGTCGCCCGCACGGGCCTGAAGGAGCTGTCGTACTTCCTCGCGGAGGTCGTCGCCAAGGCCCGCGCCCGCAAGCCGAAGGAGGAGGCGACCCGCATCGTCATCCGTCCGAAGGCCGTCGACGACTCCGGCTTCACCGTCACCTACGACGAGGTCGAGGACGTCTACCAGGTGCGCGGCGAGAAGCCCGAACGCTGGGTCCGTCAGACCGACTTCAACAACGACGAGGCCGTCGGCTACCTCGCGGACCGGCTCAACCGCCTCGGTGTCGAGGAAGCGCTGAAGAAGGCCGGCGCCCGCGCCGGTGACGGCGTCGCCATCGGCTCCGACGAGAACTCGGTCGTCTTCGACTGGGAGCCGACCATGATGGCCGGCGCCGAGATGCTGGGCCGCCGCGGCGAGGACCACCGCCTGGAGGCACCGCGCCCGGCCACCACGCGCCGCAAGGACAAGGAAGCCAAGCGCGGCGACTCCTCCCAGCAGGAGTACGACGAGTTCCGCCCGTTCTGATCCGGCGGTTCCGGGGACTTGAAGCCGGCTTTACACCGTTCGCCTAGGATCCTGCGGGTGAACAGCAGCAATTCCGGCACCGACGCCGCCCCCGCCGTCTCCGTGGTGGTGATCGCGTACAACGACGCCGGGCTCGTGGGCGAGGCCGTTTCCTCGGCCCTCGCCCAGGGCCCGGTGGTCGCCGAGGTCATCGCGGTCGACGACGCCTCCTCGGACGGGACCGGCCGGGTCCTGGACGAGTTGGCGGCCCTCCACCCCCGGCTGAAGGTCGTCCACCGCACCGACAACAGCGGCGGCTGCGGCACCCCGCGCAACGACGGGATCGCCGCCGCGAGCGCCCCGTACGTCCTGTTCCTGGACAGCGACGACGTCCTGCCGCCCGGCGCCGCCGCGGCGCTGCTGGCGGCCGCCGAGGAGCACCGGGCCCCCGTCACCGTCGGCGCGTGCGTGCGCCGCGAGCTGCCCGAAGGGCGCGACGTGCCGTGGATGCCCGGGCTGCACACGCCGGGCGAGGTCATCGAACGGCCCGCCGACCGGCCCGAACTGGTCCGCGACACGCTCTGCGTCAACAAGCTGTACGAGCGCGCCTTCCTGGAGGAGCACGGCATCCGCTTCCCGGACGGCCGCTTCGTCTACGAGGACTTCCTCTTCACCGCCCGCGTCCTGGCCGCCGCCCCCCGCATCGCCGTCATCGGCGACCTCGTCTACGTGTGGCACGTGCGCCGCAGCGCCGCCCGGAAGTCGATCTCCCTCGACCGCGCCGACGTCAGCAACTGGCGCTCGCGCGTCGAGGCCCACCGGGCCGCCTCCGCCACCCTCGCCGAGGCCTCCGCGGACCTCGGCCGGGCCTGCCAGGTCAAGTTCCTGGACTACGACCTGCGCATGTACCTGCGCGAGCTGGGCCAGGACTCCGGCTACCGCGCCGCTTGGTGGGACCTCACCCGGAGCTACCTGGCGGCCTTCGCCGAGGCCGACGTCGACGCCGCCCCCGCCCGCGCCCGGTGGACCGCCCGCGTGCTGCTGGCCGCCCCGGCCCCGCCCGCCGACGTGGAGCGGCTGACCCGTCTCGCCGCCGAGCCGGCCCGGCTGCCGCCCCCGTACGCCGGCGACCCGGCCGGGCTGCCGGTGTGGAGCGCGGAACTGCCCGTTCCGCTCGACGGGCTCGCCGAGCTGCCCGTCGCCGAACTGCCCGTCACCCTCGACGCCGAGCCCGCCGCGGGCGGCGCCGTCCGCCTGCGCCTCCACGACCTGTACGGCCGCCTCGCGCAGGCCGGGCCGCTGACCGTCGCGCTGACCTTCCACCCCCGCACCGGCGGGGATCCCGTACCGGCCCGTCCGGTGGAGCTGAGCCCCGACGGCGACGGCTGGACGGCCGTCATCCCGCTGCGGCCCGCCGCGCTCGCCGCCCTCGGCCGCCGCCGCGGCCTGCGCGGCATGCAGGCCTGGGACGTCCGGGCGGGCGTGCACTGCGCCGACGGGAGCTCCCTGATCACCTCCCTGCGCCCCCTCGGCGCCCTGCTCCGCCGTCGGGCACTGCCCAGCAGCCGGTACGGTGTTCTGCTGGCGCAGCCCTACCGGACGGCGGCGGGAGCACTGGCGCTGCGCCTGGCCCCCGGAGCCGGGGGCGCCCTGACCTTCGTACGCAACCGCCTCGACCGCGCCCGCACGCGCCGGTCACGCTAGAGCTCGGGAGATACGCATGACATTTCTGATCACCGGTGGCGCCGGTTACATCGGCGCGCACGTCGTTCGCGCGATGCTGCTCGCCGGGGAGGAGGTCGTGGTGCTCGACGACCTCTCCACGGGCAACGAGGACCGGGTCCCGGAGGGCGTCCCGCTGGTGGTCGGCTCGGTCCTGGACCGGCTGGTGCTCGACGAGACGATCCGCCACCACCACATCACGGGCGTCGTGCACCTGGCGGGCAAGAAGCAGGTCGGCGAGTCCGTCGAGAAGCCGATGTACTACTACCACGAGAACGTGCAGGGCCTGACGGTGCTGCTCCAGGCCGTGGCCGCCGCCGGCATCCGCAACTTCCTGTTCTCCTCCTCCGCCTCCGTGTACGGGATGCCCGACGTGGATTCGGTCACCGAGGAGACGCCCTGCCGGCCGCTGAGCCCGTACGGCGAGACCAAGCTGGCCGGCGAGTGGCTGGTGCGCGCCGCCGGCAAGGCGCACGGCATCTCCACCGCCTGCCTGCGCTACTTCAACGTGGCGGGCGCGGCCACCCCCGAGCTGGCGGACACCGGCGTCTTCAACCTGGTCCCGATGGTCTTCGAGCGCTACGACGCCGGCGAGGGCGCCCGCATCTTCGGCGACGACTACCCGACCCCGGACGGCACCTGCATCCGCGACTACATCCACGTCGAGGACCTCGCCGACGCCCACGTGGTCGCCGCGCGCCGGCTCGCCGAATGGGGTGCGGTCGGCGACCACAAGGACCTCACCGTCAACATCGGGCGGGGCGAGGGCGTCTCCGTCAAGGAGATGGTCGAGCTGCTGAACGAGGGCACCGGGCACACCCACGCCCCGGTCGTCACCCCGCGCCGCCCCGGTGACCCGGCGAAGGTCGTCGCCTCGGCCGACCGGATCGCCGCCGAGCTGGGTTGGAAGGCCCGGCACGACGTACGCGAGATGATCACCTCGGCGTGGGCCGGCTGGGAGGCCAACAAGGCGGGCGCCCGCCGGGACCCGCACAAGGACGTCCACGCGGTCTGACGCCACGGCGCCGACGAAGCCGCCCGCCCCGGAACGGTCCGGGGCGGGCGGCTTCGTCGGTACTGCGGGGGCTCAGCGGTCCAGGAACGCGAACAGGGTTTCCCAGCGGTCGGTGATCTCGGCACTGGAGAAGCGCCGCACGTGACGGAAGCCCGCGTCGCCGAGCCGGTCGCGCAGGGCCGCGTCCGACATCAGGGCGTCCAGGTGCCCGGCGAGTTCCATGGTGTTGCCGAGGCGGGCCAGCAGCCCGTCCTCGCCGTGCTCCACGATGGCCCGTACGCCCGGCGCGCAGTCGAAGGCGGCCACCGGCAGGCCCGCCGCCATCGCCTCCAGGAGGGTGATCGGGAAGCCCTCGGCGCGGGAGGCCTGGGCGAAGACCGAGGCCTCGCGCAGGGAGCCCAGTACGTCGTCGGTGCTGCCCATCCACTCCACGCAGTCGTCGAGCCCCAGCGAGGCGCAGTGCGCCCGCAGGGACGTCTCCTCGACGCCGGCGCCGTAGATCCGCAGGGTCCAGTCGGGGTGGTGCGGGGCGGCGTCCGCCCACGCGTCGAGTAGCAGGTCCACGCCCTTCTCGAAGGCGAGGCGGCCGACGCTCGCGACGACCTTCGCGGTGCGCGGGGCGGGGGAGTCCGGCATGAACGGCAGCGGGTTCGGCATGCTGTCGACGTTCTCCATGCCGGCCCGGATCCACAGGTCCGCGTCCTCCGGGGTCAGCACCAGCAGCCGGTCGACCTCGCGGTAGTGCCGACGGACCCGCTCGCCCCGGGTGGACTTCTGGCTGGCCTCGAAGGACTCGTGGCTCATCCCGATGACCGACAGCCCCTTGGTGTCGGCGAGGGCCACCCACTCCATCGCCCAGACCTGGGTGACGATGACCACGGCGCCGGGCCGGGCCGCGCGGAACAGACCGCTCAGCGTCTCCGCCCGGTCGCGCATCCCGGCCCGCCGGGCCGCCTGCCGGCGACGCTCGGGGGCGTTCAGCCGGCCCTTGATGCCGCGCAGCCGGCGGGCCTTCGGCGGGTGGGTGTCGTAGAGCGTCGTCGTCGCGTACGGCAGGTCGGCCGGCAGCTTCTGCCGGATCTCCTCGGCGACGGGAGCGATGCCGACGACGTGCACCCGGTGCCCGCGGTCGGTCAGCAGCCGGGCCATCTGGTGCGACCAGGTGGTGACCCCGCCGAGTTCGTCCACGCTGTTGGAGACGAGGAAGACGTCGCGGCCGCCCGGCGCCGCGGACCCGTGGGGCTGGAGGCTCACTTGCCGCTCCTGGTGAAGAACTTCTCGACGATCTGGCGGGCGGCGTCGCCGCGGTCGTACTCGCCGAACTCGGTGAGGAAACGCTGACGGGCCTCGGCGTACTTGGCGTCCGCCTCGTCGAAGGCCGCGACGGCCTGCATCAGCTCGTCGGCCGTGGACACGACGGGGCCGGGCGCCTTCTCCTTCAGGTCGAAGTACGTGCCGCGGATGTCCGTCGCGTACGCCTCGTAGTCGTACGCGAAGAACAGCATCGGCCGGTCCAGCACCGCGTAGTCGAACATCACGGACGAGTAGTCAGTGATCAGCCCGTCGGCCAGGGCCAGCAGCGGGGTGACGTCGTGGTGCCGGGACACGTCCAGGACCCGGCCCGCGACCGACGGCGGCAGCGACACGCTGTTGAGGTAGTGCGTGCGCACCAGCAGGGTGAAGCGGTCGCCGAGCCGGTCGGCGAACTCCTCCACGTCGAAGGGGAACGTGAAGTTCTCCACCGTGCCGTCCGCGTTCGCCCGGAACGTCGGCGCGTACAGCAGCACCTTCTTGTCCGGGTCGATGCCCAGCTCCGCGGCGAGCGGACCGCGCAGCCGCTCCCCGCTGTCCGCCTCGGCGCGGTGCGCCTCGACCAGGGCGTCGTTGCGCGGGTAGCCGGTGCGCAACAGGACCTCGTCGCGCAGGCGGAACCCCTTCGCGAGGGTGCGGGTGTCGTGCTCGGAGCGGATCAGGAAGTGGTCGAAGCGGTCGACGGCCGCCTGGAAACGGTCCTGCCCGGCCTTGCCCTGCGCCTTGGTACGGGGCTCGTGGAAGCCCATCCGCTTGAGCGCGGACCCGTGCCAGGTCTGGATGTACGTGGTTCCGGGGCGCTTGGTCAGGGCCAACGGGAAGCCCTGGTTGTCGACCCAGAACTCGGCCTGCGCGAGCGCCCGCAGGTACGGCCAGCTCCAGCGCCGCACGAGGGTGGCCTCCTTGGGGAAGCCGGTGGGCTTGCCGCCCGCGTACGACCAGATCGCCTCGAACGGCGCGCCGCTGCGGACCAGCTCCTCGTAGATGGCCTTGGGGCTGTCGCTGTACTGCTTGCCCATGTGGCTCTCGAAGACGACCGTGCCCTTCTTGACGGGCAGCTTCGAGAAGACCTCGTGGTAGACCTTCACCTTCTGCTCGCCCGAGCCGATGTTGCGGCGGGCCCGCAGCGCGCGGCGCAGGCCGCGCTTGACCACCCCGGCGGCCCTGCCGTGCATCGCGCTGTTGATCAGCGTCCGGGTGCGGACGGCCGCGGCGCCCTCGGCGGTCAGCACGTACGAGAGGTTGCCCTTCTTCGTCATCTCCGGCTCGAAGCGGTCGGAGACGAGCCGGGTCAGGCGCGGGCGCACGCGCAGCCGGGCCGCCGAGTCGAGGTCGACGGCGCCGACGGACACGCGGGTCGTCATCCGGTCGGCGCCCGCCGTCAACTTGAGCCGGACGTCCCAGACGGCGTCGATGATGCCGAGCGGGCGGACGGTGGCGCCGACGTCGGCCGTCGTGGACCACTCGATCGAGTCACCGGCGTGGCGCACGTGGGTGACCGGGAAGCTGAACGAGCGGACCCCGATCTGCCGGCGGGCCCGGAATTCGAGCGTCGCCTTCAAGTCGCTGTCGGCGGCGATGCGGCCCAGCGGGTTCACGACGGAGCCGGCCAGGGTGACGGTGCCGCGCCCGTCGTCCGCGTAGGAGGTCAGACGGTTGCCGAGGGCCAGGGAGGCGAGCGGGGCGGTGTGGAAGCCCTGGCCGGTGACGTCCAGTATCCGGCGGCCCTCGGCGTCGTCGAGATGGCCCCCGCACCAGTAGACGCGGCCGTCGCGCTCCGCGAGGGGGGAGGACAGCCGGCCCTTGTTGGTCATCGCGTCGGCCGCGGCGAGCAGGTTGTCCCAGTCCTCCTTGCCGAGCAGGTAGGCGCAGATGGCCTGGAGGTGGGTGACGTTCTCGTACGCGGCCGGGTCGAGGTCCGCGAGGTAACCGTTCGCCAGCCGGGCGAACTGCTGCCGGTAGTCGTGACCGAGGAGCGGCAGGTCACGCAGGTGCAGCACCAGGTCGTGCTTGAGGAACTTGGCGTCCTTCGCCGACTTGATCGCGGTGTGGCCGTTGGCGGCGAGCAGGTCGTCGACGCGGCGGTGGATCTCCATCCGGTGGACGAAGTTCGCGATCTCGTGGCGTCGGTTGCTGATCGACTTCGCCGCCGCCTTCTCGACCACGTTCCAGAAGTAGACGTGGTTCGGGATCAGCGTGATGCGGCGGGCGGCCACGTAGGCCTGCGCGGAGAACAGCAGGTCCTCGTAGTGGATGCCGACCGGGAACTCCAGGCCCTGCTCCAGCAGGAACGCGCGCCGGTAGCACTTGTTCGTGGAGAGGGTGTCGTAGACCAGCAGGTCCGGGTACTCGGTGATCGACTCCAGCGTCCGGGTGCGCGAGTAGATCCACGGGTACCACTCGGTGGTCTTGTTCCACCGGTTGTCCAGGTGCACGCGCACGCACATGCCCGACACCAGGTCGGAGCCGGTGCGCTCGGCGGCCGCCAGCATGTTCCGGCAGGCGTTGCGCTCCAGTACGTCGTCACTGTCCAGGAACATGACGTACGTGCCCGTGGCCTGCTTGATGCCGTGATTGCGCGGCGCGCCGCAGCCGCCGCTGTTCTCGGGCAGCCGGAAGGCGCGCACCCGCCCCGGATGCGCCGCTTCCAGCTCCTTGGCGACCGCGTAGGACCCGTCCTTGCTGCAGTCGTCCACGATCACGACTTCGACCCCGCGCAGGGTCTGGTCCAAAACCGACTGGACGGCTGTCGGCAGACGCTCTGCGTCGTTGTAGACGATGACGACCACGGAGACGTCAGGCACGTGCACCTCGATCCCTTCGTTCCATTCCGCTTATCCCGTCAAAGCTACCGTGTACCGCACGCGACTCCGGCAGGCCGGCCACCGGCGTGCATACTTCTGAGGAAGAGGTGAGTGGCGGGTCCGGTCGCCGACAATCACCCGTTCGGACCCACCAGGAAGTACTCATGACCAAGCTGTCGGTAGTCGTCCCTTGTTACAACGAAGAAGCAGTGATCGACAGCTTCGACGCGGAGATCAGGCGGGTGCTCGACGCCCTGCCCGTCGAGTACGAGGTCTGCTACGTCGACGACGGCAGTCGTGACGGAACTCTCGAGAAGCTCCGCAAGATCGCCTCCGAGTGCCCCGACCGGACCCGGTACGTCTCCTTCAGCCGCAACTTCGGCAAGGAGGCCGGCATGCTCGCCGGTCTGCGCGAGGCCACCGGCGACGCCGTCGTCATCATGGACGCCGACCTCCAGCACCCGCCCGAGCTGATCGCCACCATGCTGGAGCACTACCGGCAGGGCCACGACCAGATCATCGCCCGCCGCACCCGCGAAGGCGACAAGAAGCTCCGCTCGGCCCTGAGCCGCCTCTACTACCGGGGCGTCAACCGCTGGGTCGACGTCGAGCTGGCCGACGGCGTCGGAGACTTCCGCATGCTGTCCCGGCCGGCGGTGGACGCCCTCCTGGCGCTCCCCGAGTACAACCGCTTCTCCAAGGGCCTCTTCTCCTGGATCGGCTTCGACACCGTCCACTTCGACTACCGCAACGCCCAGCGCGGGGCCGGCGAGACGAAGTGGAAGTTCGGCAGCCTGCTGAACTACGGCATGGACGGGCTGATCTCGTTCAACAACCGTCCGCTGCGGATCGGGATCTGGCTCGGCGTGTCGCTCGTCGGGCTGACCGGCCTGTATGCCCTGTGGATCACCGTCATGGCGATCACCAACGGCATCGACTCCCCGGGCTACGTCACCCTCGTCGCGATGATCGCCGGCATCGGCGGCATGCAAATGATCATGCTGGGCCTGATCGGCGAGTACATCGGCCGCATCTACTACGAGACCAAGCGCCGGCCCCACTTCCTGGTCAAGGAGGCCCACGGAGCCGAGCGCATGCCCGAGATCTCCGAAGCCGTGATCGCGGAGCGCAGCCGAGGATGACGAAGAAGGAACAGCTCGGCCAGATCTTCCGGTTCGGCCTCGTCGGCGGCGTCAACACCTGCAGCTTCTTCGGGTGCTACCTGCTCCTGCACCCGTGGATGCCGTACTTCGCCGCCTACACCCTGGCCTTCCTGCTGTCGATGATCGGGTCGTTCTTCATGAACACCTACTTCACCTACCGCACCCGGCCCACCTGGAAGAAGTTCCTCTTCTTCCCGCTGACCAACGTCACCAACTACGTCATCCAGTCCGTCGGCCTCTACGCCCTGGTCAGCTGGGCCGGCATGGACACCCGGATCGCGCCGCTCGTCGCGGCCGTCGTCGCCATCCCCTTCACCTTCCTGCTGTCCCGCAGGATCCTGGTACCCGGCGCCCCCCGCGAAGCGGAACCCGCACCGCGGCCGCCGTCCTCGTCCACGGTCTGAAACCGCCGAGCGCGCGCTCACGGCCACCCCGTAGATTGGGCGGGTCGGCCGGACCAACCGTCCGGCCGTCCGGCAAGGGGCAAGGGGACAGACGTGTCAGCGGCAAGGCAAGGCGTGCTGGACGCCCGCAGGATCGTGGTCAAGGTCGGTTCCTCGTCCTTGACCACGGCCGAAGGCGGACTCGACGCCGACCGGGTGGACGCCCTGGTCGACGTACTGGCCAAGGCGCGCGGCGGCGGGGAGAAGGAGATCGTCCTGGTCTCCTCCGGAGCCATCGCCGCCGGACTCTCCCCGCTCGGGCTGCGCCGCCGGCCCAAGGACCTCGCCCGCCAGCAGGCCGCCGCCAGCGTCGGCCAGGGCCTGCTCGTCGCCCGGTACACCGCCTCCTTCGCCCGCTACGGAATCCGCGTCGGCCAGGTCCTGCTCACCACCGACGACACTAGCCGGCGCGCGCACTACCGCAACGCCTACCGGACCCTCGACCAACTCCTGGCCATGGGCGCGCTGCCCGTCGTCAACGAGAACGACACCGTCGCCACCGACGAGATCCGCTTCGGCGACAACGACCGGCTCGCCGCCCTCGTCGCCCACCTGGTCCGCGCAGACCTCCTCGTCCTGCTGTCCGACGTCGACGGCCTCTACGACGGCGACCCCTCGCAGCCCGGCACCACCCGCATCGACGAGGTGCGCGGCCCCCAGGACATCGCCCACGTCAGCATCGGCAGCGCCGGCAAGGCGGGCGTCGGCACCGGCGGCATGGTCACCAAGGTGGAAGCCGCCCGGATCGCCGCCGCGGCGGGCATCCCCGTCGTCCTCACCTCCGCCAGCCAGGCCGCCGACGCGCTCTCCGGCCGCCCGACCGGTACGCACTTCCACGCCACCGGCCGTCGCTCCGCCGACCGGCTCCTGTGGCTCCAGCACGCCTCGACCCCGCAGGGCCACCTCGTCCTGGACGACGGCGCCGTCCGCGCCGTCACCGAACGCGGCAGCTCCCTGCTGCCCGCCGGGATCGCCGCCGTCGAGGGGGACTTCATCGCGGGGGACCCCGTGGAGCTGCGTTCCGCGGACGGCCGCGCCGTCGCGCGGGGCCTCGTCAACTTCGACGCCAAGGAGCTCCCGCAGCTCCTCGGCCGCTCCACCCGCGAGCTCGCCAGGGAGCTCGGACCGGCGTACGAGCGGGAGGTCGTACACCGTGACGATCTGGTGCTGCTCCAGGGCTGAGGTTCGGCAAAACCGCCGCGCGGGGGGCCGGGGACTGGTCAACTGTGAGGGGCGGACAGGCGTAGCGCAGACAGGAGGCGGCTGGTGAGACGAGCGCTGACCAGCGTCGGCACCGGGGACGGCCACGGCCGGGGGAACGGGCACGGAAACGGGGACGGGGACGGGGACCACGGCCACGGGGACGACGGCCACGGGGACCGGGACGAGTCCCGCCTGTGGCACATCACCCTAAGCGTCTCCGGAAAGCCCGCACCCCTGTCGGAGGTCCGGCGCGGGCTGGAACAACTCGCCCACGACCACCCCTTCCTGCTGACCAGCCGGTACGCCGACGACCACGCGGAGATCCGCTACTGGGAGGAGGCCCGCGACCTCCACGACGCGGCGGCCGTCGCCCTGCGCCTATGGGGCGAACACCGCTCCTCGGCACAACTACCGCCCTGGGAGATCGTCGGCCTGGAGGTCATCGACCGCGCGACCTACCACCAACGCGTGGCGGAGGGCTACGGCCCGCCCCCGGCGCACCCGGTGGGCGTCCACCCGTACTAGGCGGGGACGGGGCGCCCGAAGTCCCCGTCGTCCGACGTCGGAGCCCGGCCCATCCGGCCCCGCCGGCGTTCGAGGCGCGGGGTCCGGGGCGGAGCCCGGCCCCCGACCGGCGGGAGCCGGGGGAGCAGCCCCGCGCAGCGTCCCGCGCCCCCGTCTCGGGGGATGGAACCCCTTCGGACCCGGCCGGACCGGGGACTACCCTGACCGCATGACCTCGCTCGACGACGCCCCCGCCACCACCCCCGTCCTCGCCACCGCGCAGCGGTCCCGTACGGCGGCCGCCACCCTCGCGCCACTCCCGCGGTCCGCCAAGGACACGGCCCTGCTGGCCATCGCGGACGCCCTGGAGGCCCGTACGGCGGAGATCGTCACCGCCAACGCCGTGGACACGGCCAAGGCGCGCGAGGCCGGTACGAGCGAGACGGTCATCGACCGCCTCACCCTCACCCCGGAGCGGATCGGGGCCATCGCCTCCGACGTGCGCGACGTCGCCGCCCTCCCCGACCCCGTCGGCGAGGTCGTCCGCGGCTCGACCCTCCCCAACGGCATCGACCTCCGCCAGATCCGGGTACCGCTCGGCGTCGTCGGCATCATCTACGAGGCCCGCCCCAACGTCACCGTCGACGCCGCCGCCCTCTGCCTGAAGTCCGGCAACGCCGTTCTCCTGCGCGGCAGTTCGTCCGCCTACGCCTCCAACACGGCCCTCGTCGCCATCCTGCGCGACGCCGTGGAGAGCGTCGGCCTGCCCGCCGACGCGATCCAGCTCGTCCCCGGCGAGTCCCGCGACTCCGTCCGCGAACTGATGCGCGCCCGCGGCCTCGTCGACGTCCTCATCCCGCGCGGTGGCGCCTCCCTCATCAAGACCGTCGTCGAGGAGTCGATCGTCCCGGTCATCGAGACCGGTACCGGCAACTGCCACGTCTACGTCGACGCCCAGACGGACCTCGGCATGGCGGTGGACATCCTCGTCAACTCCAAGGCGCAGCGGCCCTCCGTCTGCAACTCCGCCGAGACCCTCCTCGTGCACCGCGACATCGCCGACGCGTTCCTCCCGCTCGCCCTCGACGCCCTCGCCGACGCCGGCGTCACCGTCCACGGCGACGAGCGGGTCCTGGCCGCCGCCGAGGGCACCAAGGCCACCGCGCTGCCCGCCACCGACGAGGACTGGGCCGCCGAGTACCTGTCCTACGACATCGCCGCCGCCGTCGTGGACTCCCTCGACGACGCCGTCACCCACATCCGGCGCTGGACCTCCGGCCACACCGAGGCGATCGTCACCACCTCCCAGGCCGCCGCCCGCCGGTTCACCCAGCTGGTCGACTCCACCACCGTCGCCGTGAACGCCTCCACCCGCTTCACGGACGGTGGCCAGTTCGGCTTCGGCGCCGAGATCGGCATCTCCACCCAGAAGCTGCACGCCCGGGGCCCGATGGGCCTTCCCGAGCTCACCTCCACCAAGTACATCGTCACCGGCGACGGTCACATCCGGTAACCGCCCCGGGAACACGCTGTGGCCGGATGCCGGCGTACGCCTGCCCAAAGCCGCCCCCCAGGTCTACGCTGGTGCTGTGCCGGACGACGTGGGGGGCAAGCCGTTCCCGGACGACGGGGCCCCCGAAGACGATGCAGACGACCGCGGAGGCGCGGAACACGACTTCGCCTCCGTGGTGTTCGACGAGGCCTTCGTCCGGAACGCCGAGATCCATGAACCGAGCGCCGCCGAGCGCCAACGGGCCGCCGACCGGGCCCGCGCCGAGGCCGAGGCCGCCCGCGTCGCCGGAGGCTGGAACGGCGACGACGACCACGGCTACGGCCACCCCGACGGCTACGGCCTCGACGACCCCGGCTGGGACCCCGACCACCACGGCTACGCCGAAGGCCCGTACGGGGCCTACGGCGGCAGCCTGCGCCCCTACCGCGGCCGGTCGCCGTGGCTGCGCCCGGTCGCCTGGGTGCTCGCCTTCGTCATGGGGCTCGGCATGGTCGCCCTCGCCTTCAGCGCCGTGTACCGCAACACCTCCGGCGAAGCGGACCCCACCCCGACACCCGCCAGCACCCCGCTCAGGGAAGTCGGGGACGTCGGCGCGTTTACGTACCCCGTGGTTCGCCAACCCTGAAGGTACGACCCCGCTTGCGCGAACCGGAGACGGGGGCTTCTCTGAAGCGGGGACAGCGGGGAGAAGCGATGGCCGTTCCAGGAGATCCACCAGGCGGCACCCCTGACGGCATCGGCGGGGGCGATGACGAACCGCGCCCGGACGAGTACCGGTCGGTGGTGTTCGACGAGGACTTCGTCCGCGCTGCCCGGCTCCAGGAGTACTCCGCCGAGGAACGCATGGGCGAGCACGCCCGGGCCGTCCGCAGCCGCTCCCTCTGGTCGGCCGGCGGAGCCGCCGCCGGGCAGGGGACGAGCACTCCGGGGCGCGGCGCCCGCCAGGGCATGCTCCTCGTCCTGCTCATCGCCACCGCCTTCGCGGTCGCCGTCTACATGGGCCTGCGCAACCCGTACGTCCCACCGCCCGGTGGCACCGCCGAGCCGCTCAGCAGCGTCGTCGTCCCCCTCGCCCCGGCCGAGCCGGTGCCCGGCGGGAAACCCGCCGAGCTGTACGAGAGGAGCCGGGCGGCCGACTACCGGGTCGGCGCGGCCGGGATCACCCTTCCGGCCCTGCGCCGCACGCACCACTTCACCGAGGGGCAGGTCGTCGCCGCGCTGTCCATCGCCAAGGACTACCTGGTGCAGTCCTCGCTGGACCCCGACGTGCTGTCCGGGACCGCCTCGCGGCCCGTCCGGGTCCTGCTCGACCCCGGTCAGCTCACCCAGTTCGACCGGAGCATGACCGCGCCCGCCGGGGACGGCGGGCACGCCGCGACCGGCTGGCTCGTCCGCTTCGACCCGACCGTCGCCCTGGTGGCCGACACCAGGGTCAGGGTCAGCGGCACCCTCGCCTTCCGGGAGCTGACGCCGGAGGCCCTGGAAGTGACCACCGACCACACCTTCGTGTACGCCGTCCGCCCGGCGGGCGGCGCGCCGGCCGGCGCCGACGGGGCCTCGCTGTTCACCGTCCGGCGCGAGCTGCGGATGCGCATCGACAAGGACGACCTCACGGCCCGCCGCACCGAGCTGACCTCCGCCTACGTGCTCGCCGGCCCGCAGGACTGCGCCAGTGACCCCGCGGGCGGCTTCCGCCCGCTGACGGCCGGGGCGGCGCCCACCACCGTGGGCCCGCCCGCGACCGATCCGTACACCGACGGCAGGCCCCGGCGCACGGCCGGGCTGTGCGGGGTACTGGCTCCGGGCGCGGCGCCCACGGCGCAGCCGCCGCCGGCGCCGCTCGTGCCGGCGCCCGCGCCGCAGGTGGCGGTTCCCGTCAGCCCTGCTCCGGCCCCGTAGCGCCCTTGCCATCGGTACCGCCGCCGGCGGTACCCGTACCCGTACCCGATCCGGATCCCGTGCCCCCGCCGGCCCCGGCTCCGGTGAACCGGTCGCGGAGCTTGCCGCCGAGGTCACCCGCGCCGCCGGCGATGTCCCCGACCAGCTTCATCAGCGGGTCCTTGCTGGTGCGCACGGTGTCCGCGTAGTGCGAGGCCGACTGGCGGAAGGAGTCGGTCACCGAGGTGTCCTTGTCCTCCTCGCGCCGCGGGTAGTGGCCGTCCATGATCCGCTGGTAGTCGCGGTGCTGGGACCACTTCTTCAGCTCGGCCGCGCGGACCGTGGTGAAGGGGTGGGTGCGCGGCAGCACGTTGAGGATCTTCAGCACGGAATCGCGCAGGTCCCCGCTCTTCTCGTACTCGTCCGCCTGGGCCAGGAACGCGTCGACGTTCATCTCGTGGAGGTGGTTGCCGCCCGCGATCTTCATCAGGCCGCGCATCGAGGCGTTCAGGTCCTGGCCGACCAGCAGACCGGCCCGGTCCGCGGACAGCTCCGACTTGCGGAACCACTCCCGCAGCGCGGTGACCAGCGCCATGATCGCCACGTTGCCCAGCGGGATCCACGCGACCTTCAGCGCCAGACCCGTCAGGAACAGCAGGATCGTGCGGTACACGGAGTGCCCGGACAGCGCGTGGCCCACCTCGTGGCCCACCACCGCCCGCATCTCCTCCTCGTCGAGCAGCTCCACGAGGCCGGTCGTCACCACGATGATCGGCTCGTCCAGGCCGATGCACATGGCGTTGGGCGTCGGGTCCTGCCGCACGTACATCTGCGGGACGGTCTCGAGGTCCAGGATGTAACAGGCGTCGCGCAGCATCCCGTGCAGGTGCGGGAACTGCGTCTCGCCGACCCGCACCGAGTCCGACAGGAAGAGCAGGCGCAGACTGCGCTCCGGGAGCAGCCCGCTCAGGGTTTTGAACACCGTGTCGAAGCCGCTCAGCTTGCGCAGCGCGACCAGCGCGGAACGGTCCGCGGGGTGCTCGTACGCCCGTGAGGAGATTCCGGGGAACCTCCTGCGATTGCGTGCCGGTGCCTTCTCGAAACCCGTGTCCGTCATAGCGCCTCCCCCTCGATCGACCTGTGCCCTGTGGCGTCCATCCTCTCCAACGACTGAGTCGGCGTGAGCGTGCCCAGGGGCCCCGCTTACGATGTGAGCGAAGTCTCCGCACGCTCCCCGACTCGATAGGTATCTGCCTGATGAGCCTCTCCACCACCGCCCACAACATGGTCGTTCTCGCATCGGGGGGCGCCGAGCACGGCAGCAACCACGACAGCCTGAGCCCCTACCTCACCGGTGGCGCTGCGTTCGTCATCCTGATGCTGATGCTCTGGGTGACCACGCGCCTGAACCGCGACCGCTAAGCCCCTCCGTGCACGCGGCACCGGGCCAGTAGGCTCTGCGCTCATGGGAGAGCAGGAAATGCCTACCGGCCCGGTCAAGCGCCGGCTCGGCGTGATGGGCGGGACATTCGACCCGATCCACCACGGCCACCTCGTGGCCGCCAGTGAAGTCGCCGCGCTGTTCCACCTCGACGAGGTGATGTTCGTACCGACCGGTGAGCCCTGGCAGAAGTCGCAGCGGGCCGTGTCGCCCGCCGAGGACCGGTACCTCATGACGGTCATCGCGACGGCCTCGAACCCCCAGTTCTCGGTGAGCCGCATCGACATCGACCGCGGCGGCCCGACGTACACGATCGACACCCTGCGGGACCTGAGCGCGCTCAACGACGACGCCGACCTGTTCTTCATCACCGGCGCCGACGCCCTCGCCCAGATCCTGACCTGGCGCAACGCCGAGGAACTCTTCTCCCTCGCGCACTTCATCGGAGTGACCCGCCCCGGCCACGTGCTCACCGACGACGGACTGCCCGAAGGCGGCGTCTCCCTCGTCGAGGTCCCCGCACTGGCCATCTCCTCCACGGACTGCCGAGCCCGGGTCGCCCAGGGCGATCCGGTCTGGTATCTCGTTCCCGACGGTGTGGTGCGCTACATCGACAAGCGTGAGCTGTACCGGGGAGCCTGAGCTTCCGGAAGAGAGGGGCCCGCGGTGAACGACCCACAGGATCCGTACGACCCGTACGCCGCCCAGGAGCGCGAGCTCATCGGCTACGACCCGTACGGCAGACCCGTGTACGGCCCGGTCGCCGCGCCACCCGCCGCCCCGCCCCCGGCCGCGCCCCCTCCGTACGGGTACGCGTACGAATACGGATACGAGCAGCAGCCGTACCCGCAACAGCCGTACCCGCAGCAGCAACAGCAACAGCCGCCCCAGCAGTACCAGCAGCCGTACCAACAGCAGCAGTACCAGCAGCCCCCCTACCCACAGGAGCTCGATCCCGGGTACGACACCCGGCGGGCGCAGCAGTGGATCCCGCAGCAGAGCGCCCCGGAGCCGACGTACCGGCCCCAGGACCCGGAGCCGCCGCACCAGCGGTACGAGGCGGCTCCGGAGCCGCCCCCGCAGGTCCCCGAGCCGCGCCGCGAGCCGACCGGCGACCAGGGCGCCGGCGCGGACCGGCGCGCCGAGCGGTTCGACTTCGTCGACCAGCCCGACGAGGACTCCGAGGACGTCATCGACTGGCTCGCCTTCACCGAGAGCCGCACCGAGCGCCGCGAGGAGGCCCGCCGGCGGGGTCGCAACCGCGGGGTCGCGCTGATCGTCGTCCTGTCCCTGTTCGTCGTCGGGGGCGCCGGCTACCTCTGGTACGCGGACCGGCTGCCGTTCCTCGACGGCCCCGGCGAGCAGCGGAACACCGCGGCTCCCGCCGGCGAGCAGAAGCGCGACATGATCGTCGTCCACCTGCACAACACCAAGCGCGGCGGCACCTCCACCGCCCTCCTCGTGGACAACGTCACCACCCGCCGGGGCGCCACCGTCCTGTTGCCCAACACCCTCGGAGTCACCAAGCAGGACGGCACCCCGGCGGCCCTCGGCAAAGCCGTCGAGGAGGGCGCCCCCGGCACCCGCGAATCCCTCGACACGGTCCTCGGCACCCGCATCGGCGGGACCTGGCGCCTGGACACCCCCTTCCTGGAACGCCTCGTCGAGCTGGTCGGCGGCATCGAGACGGACACCGACACCGCCGTCCCGGCCGACGAGCGGGCCAGGACCCCCGCCGTCGGACAGGGCCCCGAGCAGAGCCTCACCGGGGCGATGGCCGTCGCGTACGCCACCCACCGCGCTCCCGGGGAACCGGAGGCCAAGCAGTTGGAGCGCACCGGCCGCGTGCTGTACGCCGTCCTGCGCAAGATCCCCGGCGATCCGAAGTCGGCCGCGACGACCGTGGAGAGCATGGGCCAGATCCTGGACCCCGGACTCGACGCGCAGAACCTCGGCGCGCTCCTGTCGCGGATCGGCGAGCACGCCAAGGTCGGCGCGTACCGCACTGACGTCCTCGGCGTGAAGCCCGACGGCGGCCTGACCGACGAGGCGAACAAGAAGGTCGTCAAGGAGGTCCTCGGGGGTTCCTTCACCGCGGCCCAGCCGGGCGCCGCCCCCCGGGTCGGTCTCAAGGACGCCACGGGCGACGAACGGACCGGGACCGCGGCGAAGGCGGCCCTGCTCAACGGCGGCTACGCGTTCGTGGACGGCGGGAAGGCCGACAGGACCGACGCCACCTCGCGGATCACCTACCAGGACGACGCCCAGCGGGACCGGGCGATCGACGTCGCCAAGACGCTCGGCCTGCCGGAAACGGCCGTGAAGAAGGCGGAGAACGCGGTCAACGCGGACGTCGTGGTCGTCCTGGGCCGCGACTACAAGGCGTCCTGAGGGCTCCTGAGCTCCCCCGCAGGGGCCCTGAGCTGGGCCTGTGCCCGCGCGGAACGTTCTGCGCGGGCGGGGTCGGCGGTACATGAGACCCTTGTAAGGATCTGCCCGTCAACCCGAAAGCATGGCCACGTGACCGCCACGGACCGCTCCATCGAGCTCATCACCGCCGCCGCCCAGGCCGCGGCCGACCGGCTCGCGCACGACATCATCGCGTACGACGTCAGCGATGTGCTGTCGATCACCGATGCCTTCCTCCTCGCCTCCGCGCCCAACGACCGCCAGGTCAAGTCGATCGTGGACGAGATCGAGGAGCAGCTCCTCAAGAAGCTCGGCGCCAAGCCGGTGCGCCGCGAAGGCGACCGCGACGCCCGCTGGATCCTGCTCGACTACGTCGACATCGTCGTCCACGTCCAGCACAGCGAAGAGCGCGTCTTCTACGCGCTGGAGCGCCTGTGGAAGGACTGCCCCGAGATCGAGCTCCCCGAGGACGCCAAGCTCACCATCGGCAAGGCCGAGGAGCACGCCAAGCTGCGCGAGGCGGCGGGCGACGACGACGAACTGGACGGTGATCTGTTCTGAGCACCAGCCAAACGGGCACGACCAGCAGGAAGATCGTCCTCTGGCGGCACGGCCAGACCTCGTGGAACCTGGAGCGACGCTTCCAGGGCTCCACGGACATAGAGCTGACCGGGACGGGTGTGGCGCAGGCGCGCCGCGCCGCTCGGCTGCTCGCCTCGCTGCAGCCGGACGCCATCGTGGCCTCCGACCTCCGGCGGGCCGCGGACACGGCCGCCGAGCTGGCCGCCGTCACGGGCCTGTCCGTCCAGCACGACGAGGCGCTGCGCGAGACCTACGCCGGCGAGTGGCAGGGCCTCACCCACGACGAGATCCTCGCGAAGTACGGCGAGCAGTACGCCGCCTGGAAGCGCGGCGAGCCCGTCCGCCGCGGCGGCGGTGAACTGGAGACCGAGGTCGCCGACCGCGCCGCTCCGGTGGTGCTGCGGCACGCCGAGGCGCTGCCCGCGGGCGGCACCCTCGTGGTGGTCAGCCACGGCGGCACCATCCGTACGACGATCGGCCGCCTGCTGGGCCTGGAGTCGTACTACTGGGAGGGTCTCGGCGGACTCTCCAACTGCTGCTGGTCCGTCCTCGGCGAGGGCGCGCGCGGTTGGCGGCTGTTGGAGCACAACGCCGGCACGCTGCCCGAACCGGTGCTCGGCGACGACGACTGAGCCCGCGCGGAGCCCGGCCCGAGGCATCGGAACGGGCCTCCCACCCGGATTTCACTTTCCGGCTGGTCGCAGGCTAGAGTTCTTCTTGTTCGCAGCGAAGAACACCGGAAACGGGGGGAACGCGGCGAAGAGCGGGGCTATAGCTCAGTTGGTAGAGCGCCTGCATGGCATGCAGGAGGTCTGGAGTTCAATTCTCCATAGCTCCACAATCAGGATCCCGTCCCCAACAGGGGGCGGGATCCTTGCGTTTGTTCCTTTTGCGACGGCTGCCCCCGCCGGCACCGGCATGGCAGAATCGGACGGCCGGAGGGGGTCACGACGGCCCGACGCGGGAGGGAGTCGCTGACGGATGGGTGCACACCGGCGGCGGTGCGACTGGTGCGACAACGGCACGCCGATCGTGCGGGACATGGAACCGGTCAACCACGACTACCAGTACTGGTGCGAGGAATGCGCGCGGGCGCTGATCATAAAAGGCGACCCGATCGAGACGTACCGGGAGCTCGAAGGGGAACCGATCTACGGGCGGCTGCTCGATGAGCACTGCACGTTGAAGCGGTTCTACCAGTTCGCGCGGGCCTGACGAGCCCGACGAGCCCGACGTGAAGGCGGCGAGAAGGCGGCGATACACCCCAAAGCGGACATGGCCCGGGATCGGCGGAAACCGATTTTTGGACCAGGGCCATGACCGTGTAATGTTTGGGACGTCGCCAAGGGAAACCGGCAAGGGAAACCGAAGCGGCAAGCGGAACAAGGGGCTATAGCTCAGTTGGTAGAGCGCCTGCATGGCATGCAGGAGGTCTGGAGTTCAATTCTCCATAGCTCCACAAGATTCAAGATGAAGAAGCGGGCCACCCTGATCGGGTGGCCCGCTTCTCGTTGTGCCCACCGCTCGGAACGGCAGAGCGGTCGCGGGGGCCGCTGCGGTACCCTGACGCCATGCGTGCCGTACGCCTTCTGCTTACCGAGCCGCGCTGATCAGTACCGACCCATCGAGCCCACGGATGCGTTCGGCATCGGCGTGGCGTCCCCTCCTGTGCGAGGGGTTTTTTCGTTTGGGCAGGCAGAGACGGCAGAGTCGATCGATGGAGCTTCAGGAATCATGAGCGAGACGAACACCCCGGCCCCCGAGGCGGCCGAGGGGCACCGCTACACGGCTGCCATGGCCGCCGACATCGAGGCACGCTGGCAGGACGTATGGGACGCGGAGGGCACGTACGAGGCCCCGAACCCGAGCGGGGACCTGGCCGGTGACCCCGCCGTGGTCGCCCGGCCCAAGAAGTTCATCATGGACATGTTCCCGTACCCGTCCGGTGCGGGCCTGCACGTCGGCCACCCGCTCGGGTACATCGCCACCGACGTCTTCGCCCGCCACCAGCGGATGACCGGCCACAACGTCCTGCACACCCTGGGCTTCGACGCCTTCGGCCTGCCGGCAGAGCAGTACGCCGTGCAGACCGGCACGCACCCGCGCGTGTCGACCGAGGCGAACATCGAGAACATGAAGGTCCAGCTGCGCCGGCTGGGCCTGGGCCACGACAAGCGCCGCTCGTTCGCGACGATCGACCCCGAGTACTACAAGTGGACGCAGTGGATCTTCCTGCAGATCTACAACTCCTTCTACGACACCGAGGCGCGCAAGGCCCGCCCGATCTCCGAGCTGGTCGCCGCCTTCGAGGACGGCAGCCGTGAGGTGCCCGGCGGCCGCGCCTGGGCCCAGCTGACCGCGGGCGAGCGGGCCGACGTGCTGAACGGCTTCCGGCTGGCCTACGCCTCCGACGCGCCGGTCAACTGGTGCCCCGGGCTGGGCACCGTACTGGCCAACGAGGAGGTCACCGCGGACGGCCGCTCCGAGCGCGGCAACTTCCCCGTCTTCAAGGCCAAGCTGAGCCAGTGGAACATGCGGATCACCGCCTACGCGGACCGCCTGCTGGACGACCTGGACGCGCTGGACTGGCCCGAGGCCATCAAGCTGCAGCAGCGGAACTGGATCGGCCGCAGCGAGGGCGCCCGCGTCGACTTCGCCGTCGGCGACGCCGGTGCGATCACCGTCTTCACCACCCGCCCCGACACCCTGTTCGGCGCGACCTACATGGTCCTGGCGCCCGAACACGAGCTGGTCTCCGCGATCGTCCCGGCCGCGTGGCCCGAGGGCACCCACCCGGTGTGGACCGGCGGCTGGGCGACGCCCGCCGAGGCCGTCGACGCGTACCGCAAGCAGGCGGCGTCGAAGTCGGACGTCGAGCGACAGGCCGAGGCCAAGGACAAGACCGGCGTCTTCACCGGCGCCTGGGCGACC
The DNA here is from genome assembly GCF_040651775.1 of Streptomyces sp. NPDC048383. Lineage (NCBI taxonomy): Bacteria > Bacillati > Actinomycetota > Actinomycetes > Kitasatosporales > Streptomycetaceae > Streptomyces > Streptomyces sp. NPDC048383. The sequence continues at coordinate 29,287 of NZ_JBEZKS010000010.1, read as the reverse complement.
AACCCGGTCAGCGGCGAGCAGGTCCCCGTCTTCATCGCCGACTACGTGCTGATGGGCTACGGCACCGGCGCGATCATGGCCGTACCCGCCCACGACGGCCGGGACTTCGAGTTCGCGCGCGCCTTCGAGCTGCCGATGCGCTGCGTCGTGCAGCCGACGGACGGCCGGGGCACCGACCCGGCCGAGTGGGACGCCGCGTTCGTCGCGTACGACGCCACCCTGGTCAACTCCGCCGGCGAGGGCATCTCGCTGGACGGCCTGGGCGTCGTCGAGGCCAAGGCCGCCATCACCGACTGGCTGGCCGAACGCGGCATCGGCGAGGGCACCGTCAACTTCCGCCTGCGCGACTGGCTGTTCAGCCGCCAGCGGTACTGGGGCGAGCCCTTCCCGATCGTCTACGACGAGGACGGCGTCGCCCACCCGCTGCCCGCCTCGATGCTGCCCCTGGAACTGCCCGAGGTCGAGGACTACTCGCCGCGCACCTTCGCCCCGGACGACGCCGCCTCCCAGCCCGAGACGCCGCTGTCGCGCAACGAGGCCTGGGTCAACGTCGAGCTGGACCTGGGCGACGGGGCGGGCGTCAAGCGCTACCGCCGGGAGACCAACACCATGCCCAACTGGGCCGGCTCCTGCTGGTACGAGCTGCGCTACCTGGACCCGCACAACGCGGACGCGCTGGTCGACCCGGAGATCGAGCAGTACTGGATGGGCCCGCGGGAGGGCGCCCCGCACGGCGGCGTCGACCTGTACGTCGGCGGCGCCGAACACGCCGTCCTGCACCTGCTGTACGCCCGCTTCTGGTCGAAGGTGCTGTTCGACCTGGGTCACGTCTCCTCCGTCGAGCCGTTCCACAAGCTGTTCAACCAGGGCATGATCCAGGCGTACGCGTACACCGACTCGCGCGGTGTGTACGTCCCGGCGGCCGAGGTCGAGGAGCGCGACGGCGGCTGGTTCCACCAGGGCGAACCCGTCAAGCGCGAGCACGGCAAGATGGGCAAGTCCCTGAAGAACGCCGTCACGCCGGACGAGATGTGCGAGGAGTACGGCGCGGACACCCTGCGCCTGTACGAGATGGCCATGGGCCCGCTGGACGTCTCGCGTCCGTGGGACACCCGCGCCGTCGTCGGCTCGTACCGACTGCTGCAGCGCCTGTGGCGCAACGTGGTGGACGAGGAGAGCGGCGAGGTCACGGTCGTCGACGCGGAGCCGGGCGAGGACACCCTGCGGGCGCTGCACAAGGCGATCGACGGGGCCGGCGCGGACATGGCGGCGCTGCGGTTCAACACCGCCATCGCCAAGATCACCGAGCTGAACAACTTCCTGACGAAGGCGGGCCGCCCGCTGGAGCGCTCCGTCGCCGAGCGGCTGGTGCTGCTGGTCGCGCCGCTGGCCCCGCACATCGCGGAGGAGCTGTGGCACCGCCTGGGTCACGGCGACTCGGTGGTCCACCAGGACTTCCCGGTCGCGGACCCGGCGTACGTCGTGGACGACGCCGTCACCTGCGTCGTCCAGGTCAAGGGCAAGGTCAAGGCGCGGCTGGAGGTGCCGCCCACGATCTCCGACGCGGACCTGGAGCAGCTGGCCCTCACCGACGCGGGCGTGGTCGCCGCGCTGGGCGGCGCGGAGGTCCGCAAGGTGATCGTGCGGGCGCCGAAGCTGGTCAACATCGTCATCTGAGGAGGGCCTCGTGCGGGGCGCCCTGAGTGAGGGGCGGTTCCGGGTGAGGGACATCCCGTAAGGGCAGGTTGGGGGTTCGACGGGAACCCCCGACCTGCCCTTGGCGTTTACGGTGGAGGGGACGGATTCGGCGGAGGAAGGGAACCTCATGGAGGCGGGCGCTTTGATCATCTTTGCCCTGTTGGTGCTGTTCGCCTTCTTGGGGCTGGGTGCCTGGGCCACGGTGAAGGTGGTGGGCGCGGCGAAGCGCGGCGTGGACCGTACGATCACGCAGGCCCGCCGGACGGTCGAGGACACGACCCTGAAGGCGAAGAGCTTCGGCCAGGTCGGGGTCACGGGGGCACTGGCGCAGCTGCGGCTGGACCTGCGCAACTCCATGCGGGCCACGCAGCAGGCGCTGTACCAGGGCGTGCAGGCGGACAGCTCGCTGAAGGAGTCGATCCACCTCTTCGAGCGGCTCAGCGCCCACGGGTACGAGCTGGACGACGAACTGAAGCGGCTGGAGCACGACCCGGACCGCAAGCGCATCGAGGAGAGCCTCCCGGCCCTCCGCGAGCGCACCGCCAAGATCACGCAGGCCGCGGACGCGCTCCGCTGGGCCGCGCGGGATCGTGCCCGCCGGTTCGCGCAGGACGACCTGGACCTGCTGTCGACCCAGATCGGCGTCGAGTCGGACGCGCTGCGCGACTGGTCCCCGGAGTCGGTCGACGAACTGGCCGCCGCCGCGGCCGCGTGGGACGCGCAGCAGGCCGGGGCCGGGGCCGGGGCCGGGGCCGGTGCTGGTGCTGGTGCTGGTGCGCAGGGCGTGCCGGGCGGGCCGGAGGCACAGGGTTCGCAGGCGCCGGCCGGGTGGGCGGCTCGGGAGGGGCGGCCGGAGGCTGCCGCGCTGAACCCGCCCGCGCCGCAGGTGCGGTACCCGTGGCAGAAGGCTCCCCGGCCTGAGGCCACCACCTGAGGTGGCCGGTGAGCCGGTGCGGTGAGCCGGTGAGCCGGTGAGGTGAGGTGGCCGGTTACGTGGTGGGGCGCGGTGGGTCGGCTGAGGTGGCCGGGCGCGGCGGTTGGCCGCCGTGACCCGGGGCTCGGCGCGTCGTGGTGATGGGCTGAGGTTCGTGGTGGTGGTGAGGCGTGCCCCGGCGCTTTTGGCTCCCGTGGTGGGGGCTCGGGTCCGTCGTGATGAGGGGCCGGGGCTGACGTACGCGCGGGGCTCGGACATGCTGTTCTTCAGGAGAGCAGGGGCCGGGCTGCCGGATCGCCGCCGGTGGCGGTAACCTCCGGCTCATGTCCCGCCATGTCGCGATCATCACCGATTCCACGGCCTATCTGCCCCCACCGGCGATGGCGCGGCACGGGATCAGTTCCGTCCCCCTGACCGTGGTCCTGGGGGGCGAGGCCCTGGAAGAGGGCACCGAGATCTCGGCCCGCAGCCTTGCCACCGCCCTGCAGAAGCGCCGCTCGGTCACCACCTCCCGGCCGGGCCCGGAGGAGTTCGTACGGGCCTACCGGGCCGCCGCGGACGCCGGTGCGACCGGCATCGTCAGCCTCCACCTCTCCGCCGAGTTCTCCGGCACCTACGACGCCGCCGTGGTGGCGGCGAGGACCGCTCCGGTACCCGTGCGGGTCGTCGACACCGGCATGGTCGCGATGGCCCTCGGCTTCTGCGCCCTCGCCGCCGCCGAGGCGGCCGAGGCGGGCGGTTCCGTCGACGAAGCCGTGGCCGCGGCGGAGAAACGGGCCGCGGAGATGTCGGCGTACTTCTACGTGGACACCCTCGACTACCTACGCCGCGGCGGCCGGATCGGGGCCGCGCAGGCCCTCCTCGGCTCGGCCCTGGCGGTCAAGCCGCTGCTGACGCTGGACGGCGGCCGCATCGAGATGCTGGAGAAGGTGCGTACGGCCTCCAAGGCCATCGCGCGGCTGGAGGAACTGGCCGTCGAGCGGGCGGGTTCGCGCAGTGTCGACGTCGCCGTGCACCACCTGGCGGCGCCCGAGCGCGCCGAGAAACTGGCGCAGCGGCTTCGGGAACGGATCCCGGGGCTGGTCGAGCTGCACGTCAGCGAAGTCGGCGCGGTCATCGGGGCGCATACGGGTCCGGGGCTGTTGGCGGCGGTCATTTCGCCGCGTTGAGCGTTGGGCGGTGGGTGCTGGGCGCTGTTGGGGGCGGGGCGGGGCGGGGTCGGGTCCGGAGTCGTGCACGTGCGTTCGGTGCGGGTTGGGCTCGGGGGTCCGTCACCGGAACGGGTGGTCGGGTTATCCACAACGCGACTGATATCCCCTGGAATTGAGGGTTCCGAGCGGGGTTCGGGATTCGTTCCTAACGTCGTGGCATGACTGTGCGAACGCGCTCCTCGCGCCACTCCGTAGCCCTCGGCGCCACCCGTGGCCCCAGCCGGCCCCGCCGTTTCGACGGCCGTCTCCGCGACCGTCGTCGCACCCATCCCGACCCCGACCGCATGCGGCGGCGCGCCGAGGCGTTGCTGTCCGGTGGTGCGGTCGGGGGCGGCCGGGAGACCGGGCGGGCGCCCGATCCGCCACCGCCCGACGTTCGGGAAGGGCCTGACGGGTTCGGCTTGCGCGGGGTGCGGACCGCGGGTGAGGGGCTCGGGCTCGGCGTGGATGCGGAGGGGGTTCGGCCCGCCGTCATCGGTGCGGCGGGGGCGCGGGCCGGAGCGCGGGCTCCGGTGTCGGGTGGATCGGCGGAGGAAGCCGGTGCGCTGAGCGGGGCGGTCGTGCGGCGGCTTGCCGTGCGGGAGCGGCTGCCGGTGTGGGTGCAGGCCCGCTGCGGGGTGGAGCGGCGCACGGTGGCCGCCGTGGCCGTGGTGCTGGCCGTGGCGGTCGGATGCGCCGCCCAGCAGTACTGGTCGGGCCGGCCGCAGCCGGTGACGGCGCCCGCGGTGTTCACCCCGGCGCCCGCGCCGGCTCCCGGCCCGGCGCCGGGGGCCGTCCCCGCGGTGGCGCCGGGCGGGCGCATCGTGGTGGACGTCGGCGGCAAGGTCCGGGACCCCGGCGTACGGAGGCTGCCCGCCGGTTCACGGGTGGAGGACGCGCTGGCGGCGGCCGGAGGAGTGCGGCCGGGCACCGACACCACCGGGCTCAACCGGGCCCGGATCCTGGTGGACGGCGAACAGGTGCTGGTGGGGGTGGCGTCGCAGCCGCCGGTGGCGGGCGCTGCGGGTGCGGCTGCGGGTGCGGGTGCGGGTGCCGGTGGGCGTGCGGGTGCCGGTTCGGGTTCGGGCGTCGTGCCGCTGAGCCTTGCCAGTGCGACCGTCGAGCAGTTGGACGGGCTGCCCGGCGTGGGTCCGGTACTGGCCCGGCACATCATCGACTTCCGTACCGCCCGGGGTGGATTCCGGGCCGTGGAGGAACTCCGTCAGGTCAACGGCATCGGTGAACGCCGCTTCGCCGACCTACGCCCCCTGGTCCGGCTATGAGTCCCCCGGACGGGCGTGGTCCTGAGGGGTACGGGTCCGCCCGGCGTGCTTCAGGCGCCGGGCGTGGCTCGGGTGGGTGCGGTTCGGACGGGGGTGGTGTGGGCGGGTGTGGCTCGGGTGGGTGCGGGGCGTGTGGACCTGGTGAGGGGGGTGGCGGGGGTGCCCCTGGTGGGCGTGTGTCCGGCCGGGTTGGGGTCGTGGGGCGCGTGCGGCGGCCGGCCTTGTCGGTGGAGGCGTCCGGTGGGGTGGAGCGGGCGGTGGAGGCGTCCGGTGGGGCGGAGGGGGCGGGTGGTGCTGCGGGGTTGCGGCGGGGGCGGGGTGGGCCGGTGGATCTGCGGCTCGTGGTGCCGGCGCTCGGCGCTTGGGCGGCGGCGGCCGTGGCCCTAGTGGTTCCGGGGTTCTGGAACGCCGTCGGGGTGGGGGTCGCGGTGGTCGCGGCGGGGGTGCTGCTGGTGTGCGGCGCCCGCGGGCCGCAGCTGTTGCGGGGGGTCGGGGTGACCGCGGCCGCCACCCTGCTCTGCGCGGCCGCGGCGGCGGGCGTGGCCGGGCTGGAGCGGGCCGAGGCGCGGGCGGGACCCATGCCCCGGCTGGCCGGGGAGCACGCCCGGGTCCTCGTGGAACTCACCGTGGGCACTGACCCCCGATCGGCCCGCGCGGGAACCGGGCCGCCCGTGGTGGTGCTGGACGCGGTGGCCACCCGGGTGACGGGCCCCGACGGGACGGTGAGCCGGATCCGGACCCCGGTGCGGGTGCTCGCCGCGCACCCCGGATGGCTTGGGCTGCAGCCCTCCACCCGGGTCGCGGTGCGGGCCCGCCTCGCGCCGGCCCGGAGCGGGGAACGGGCCGTGGCGTTGGTCCGCCCCGCGGGCGATGTGCCGCCCCGGGTGACGGGCGGCCCGGAGGCCGCGCAGCGCCTCGCCGGGATCCTGCGGGCCGGCCTGCGCGAAGCCACCGACGGCCTCGCGCCGGATGCCAGGGCCCTGCTGCCGGGCCTGGTGGTCGGCGACACCTCCCGGGTCACGACCGATCTGCACGACGCGTTCAGGGCCACCGACCTGCTGCACCTGCTGGCCGTCTCCGGGGCGAACCTGACCGTCGTGCTGTACCTGCTCATCGGGCCTCCGGCCCGCGCGCAGCACGTCGAGCGGCAGGGGCTCGCGCCCCGCCTGGGGCTGTCGCTGAGGGCCACCGCGTGGTGCGGGGCGGCGCTGACCCTGGCCTTCGTCGTGGTCTGTCGCCCCGAGCCGAGCGTGCTGCGCGCCGCCGCCTGCGGAGGGATCACCCTGCTGGCCCTCGCCACCGGGCGGCGCAGGTCCCTGATCCCCGCGCTGGCCGGGGCCGTCCTGCTGCTGGTGCTGCACGAGCCGTGGCTGGCCCGCAGCCCCGGGTTCCTGTTGTCCGTCCTGGCCACCGGGTCGCTGCTCACCCTCGGGCCCCGCTGGAGCGAGGCCCTGCGGCGGCGGGGGATGCGGCCACGGTTCGCCGACGCGCTGGCGGCCGCCGTCGCGGCGCAGGCCGTGTGCGCCCCCGTCGTGGTCGTGCTCTCCGCCCGGGTGAGCCTCGTCGCCATCCCGTGCAACCTGCTGGCGGAGCTCGCGGCGGGGCCGGCCACGGTGCTGGGCTTCGCGGTCCTCGCCACGGCTCCGTGGTGCATGCCGCTGGCGGAACTGCTGGCGAGGTGCGCGGGCGTGCCCGCCGGGTGGATCGCCGCGGTCGCGCGGGCCGGGGCGGCGCTGCCGGGGGCGGAGCTGCCCTGGCCGGGCGGGCTGGGCGGAGCCGGGCTGCTGGTGGCCACCACGGTGGTCCTCGTAGGACTCGGCGTCAGGTTCGGCCGGCGGCGGGGCGTGTGCGTCGCCGTCGCCGTGGTGCTGCTGGTCGTGGTGCTACGGCCGCCGTTGCTGATCCGTACGTTCACGGGCTGGCCGCCGCCCGACTGGAGCTACGTACAGTGCGCCGTGGGCCAGGGCGACGCCGCCGTGCTCGCCGTCGGCCCGGGCACCGCCGTCGTGGTGGACACGGGGCCGGAGCCCGGTCCGGTGGACGCCTGCCTGCGGGCCCTGGGTGTGAGTCGCGTCCCACTCCTGCTCCTGACGCACTTTCACGCCGACCACGTGGGAGGGCTCCAGGGGGTGCTGCGGGGTCGGTCCGTGGGTGTGATTCAAACCACCACCGTGCGGGAGCCTCCCGGGCAGGCGGCGTTCGTCGGGCGGGCCGCGGCGGCCGCCGGGGTGCCCGTGACGCAGGCCGTGGCGGGGGAGCGGCGGAGGGCCGGAAGGCTGGAGTGGCAGGTGCTGTGGCCCTCGGCGGCGGGGCCCGCGCCCGAGGGTGCCAACGACGCCAGCGTCGCCCTGCTGGTACGTACCTCCGGATTGACGTTCCTGCTGCTGGGGGACCTGGAACCGCCTTCCCAGGAAGCCCTCTTGAGGGAACATCCCGAGCTGGGACCGGTGGACGTGCTGAAGGTCGCCCACCACGGTTCGGCCCGCCAGGACCCCGCTCTCCACGACCGCGTACGACCGCGGATCGCGATCGTTCCGGTCGGCCCGGACAACCGCTACGGCCACCCCGCGCCGAGCGCGCTGGCCCGGTTGCGGGCCCTCGGGACGACCGTCCTGCGCACCGATACCGACGGTTCGGTCGCGGTTTCCGGCAGTGGCCCCCGGATGCGGGCCTTTCCGGCCGGCCGCCGACGGCGCGGGCTCGGGCATACCGGGGCCGACCATTCTGTTTGCCCACAACCCGGCAGCATGATCGAATGCGTCTTCGCCGGATCGGTCCAGGTCCACACAGCACGGGGGTGCGTCAACCATGTTCGGTCGTCGACGGGGGATGGAGTCGGCCGGAAGCGTCGACTCGCAGAGGACCGCGACGCTCACGCTGCCGCCGACGGCGCGGCTGTTGAGCTGTCGGGTCCTCGACACGGTCCACCAGCCCATCCGGCAAGCCAAGTTCGAGGTCACGGATCCGATCGGCAGACGGGTCGTCAGCGGCGAGACCGACCCGTACGGAGGGTTCACCGCCGCGATGCCGGAGGGCGAGTACCGGCTGGCGGTGACCGCCGAGGGGTACGCGCCGTTCCACGGGGCGATGCTCGTGGGCGACCCGGCGCAGCTCGACACCGCCGAGATCATCCTGGACGCGGTGGAACCGCCGCGGCTGCCGCAGCCGGGCCACTGGGAGCTCGATCCGTCGCACTCCTCGATCGGCTTCGCCGCACGGCACATCGGCTTCGCCCGGATCAACGGCCGCTTCAACACCTTCGCGGGCGCGGTGCGGATCGCGGACCGCATGGAGGAGTCCTCCATGCACGTGATCATCGACGCGACGAGCATCGACACCGGATTGCGCCTACGGGACGACCACCTGCGGTCCGCGGACTTCCTCGACGCCGCCCGGCATCCGACGGTGGAGTTCTACAGCGAGCGGTTCATCCACCGCTCCGGCAGCCGCTGGGCGGTCGCGGGCGCCCTCACCCTCCACGGCGTCAGCCGTTCCGTCACCCTGGACACCCAGTACCTGGGCAACGGCACGGGCCTGGAGGGCGAACCGCGGGCCGCCTGCCGCGCCACGGCCGAACTGAACCGCGAGGACTTCACCCTGAACTGGCAGTCGATGTTGGCGGCCGGGGTCGCGGCGATCGGCGCCAGTGTGGAAGTGGCGCTGGACGTGCAGATCGTCCACAAGGCCTGACGCCGCGTCCCCGCCGCCCGGGCGGGCCCGGCCTGCCGTCAGGGGGCTTCCAACCAGCCCTCGTACTCGGCGGCGAGGTCGTCCAGGGAACCGGCGTCGAGCCGTTCCCGCGGGTCCTCCACGACCACCAGCCACTGGGCGTCCTCGGCGTCGTCCTCACCGGCGAGGGCGTCGCGCACCAGCTGGGGTTCTTCGGGCAGGCCGAAGCGGTCGACGGCTTCCTGGGCCACCTCTTCGGCGGCGTCGCGGTCCGGGAGGACCAGTACATGTCGCACGTTCACCCGACCATTCTCGGGTACCGGACGCGGGGGACTGTCGGTGTGGCGTGGGATGCTGGAGCCGATGGCCACCAGGAAGAACTCAACCGACGACCTGCTCGCCCCGCTCACCCTCGCGGTGGGGCAGGAGGACCTGCTGCTCGACCGTGTCGTACGGGACGTGGTGACGGCGGCCCGCGCGGCCGACGCCGACACGGACGTCCGGGACCTCACCTCCGACCAGCTCCAGCCCGGCACGCTGGCCGAGCTGACCAGCCCCTCGCTCTTCTCCGAGCGCAAGGTCCTGATCGTGCGCAACGCGCAGGACCTGGGGGCGGACACGGTCAAGGAGGTCAAGGCCTACCTCGGCGCACCGTACGAGGAGATCGCCCTCGTCCTCCTCCACGCGGGAGGCGTCAAGGGCAAGGGCCTGCTCGACGCGGCACGCAAGGCGGGTGCCCGCGAGGTCGCCTGCCCGAAGATGACCAAGGCGGCGGACCGGCTGTCGTTCGTGCGCGGAGAGTTCCGGACGTTGGGGCGCTCCGCGACCCCCGAGGCCTGCCAGACCCTGGTCGACGCCATCGGCAGCGACCTGCGGGAGTTGGCGAGTGCGGCGGCGCAACTGTGCGCGGACGTCGAGGGGACCATCGACGAGGCCGTGGTCGGCCGCTACTACACCGGCCGGGCCGAGGCCTCCAGCTTCACAGTCGCCGACCGGGCCGTCGAGGGGCGGGCCGCGGAAGCGCTCGAAGCGTTGCGCTGGTCCCTGTCCACGGGGGTCGCGCCGGTCCTGATCACCAGCGCGCTGGCCCAGGCGGTCCGGGCGATCGGCAAGCTGGCCTCCGCGCCGCGCGGGGCCCGCCCGGGCGACCTCGCCCGTGACCTCGGCATGCCGCCGTGGAAGATCGACCGGGTCCGGCAGCAGATGCGGGGTTGGTCGGCGGACGCCGTCTCCGACGCGTTGCGTGCGGTGGCCGCGGCGGACGCGGGCGTCAAGGGCGGGGGCGACGACCCCGAGTACGCACTGGAGAAGGCAGTCGTGGCGGTGGCCCGCGCGGCCCGCCCGTCCCGCCAGTAGAGCCCGCGAAGGCATCCGTACCGACCCTGCGGGTTCCGTCGGAGGATCAACGCTGCTCCCGGCCCGGCCCGGCCCGAGATGACCCGGGCCGGCCCATACGTCCGACGGCCGCAGCCCCACACGGGCGGCCCGCTCCACGGCGCACGCCGCGAGTCGGCCGGCCGAGGGCCGCTCCCGGTAGGCCCCCGGGGCTCGGCCCGTGGGGAGGTGCCGGGCGCCACCGTGAGGGGGCAGCGCGAAGGCCCCGCAGTCGGTACCGGCATGCCCCCGGGGCTCGGCCCGTGGGGAGGTGCCGGGCGTCACCGTGGTGGGCAGCGCGAAGGCCCCGGCGGTCCGTCCTGGGGAAGGGCGGAGGCCGGGGCCTTCGGTCACTGCTTGGTTGCGCCGCACCCGCGTGGCGAACGCAGGCCGCGTGCGGCGCGTTGTGCCGGTACGGAGCGGGAGAGAGGGCCCGCTGAGTCCCTACCGGCGATTCACATCGAGAGCTCAGCCCTGGAGGGAGCCAACCTTGGTGGCCAGCGCCGACTTCTTGTTGGCGGCGGCGTTCTTGTGGATGACACCCTTCGAGACAGCCTTGTCGAGCGCACGCGCGGCGGCCCGAGAAGCCACGGTGGCCTTCTCGACGTCACCGGCGACGACGGCCTCGCGGGCCTTGCGGATCGCGGTCTTGAGCGAGGACTTGACGGCCTTGTTGCGCAGGCGCGCCTTCTCGTTCGTCTTGTTCCGCTTGATCTGGGACTTGATGTTCGCCACGAAAGAGCCTTTTCAGGTTCAGAGTTTTGTTCTTCGGATTGCGTCCCGCAGCTGAGAGGGCATACGAGACACAGCTGCCCAGGCTACCAGGCACGCTCCGACCGGCCCAAACCGAGCGCACTGCCCCGTCCATGGGACCATGGGAACCTGCGTACAGATCCCCCATCGCGCCGACGAGGCGACGAGAGCCGAACTTCACTTCGGACAACGCTTCCGACTCCGACCGAGAATCAGGACACTGCGTGCCCGCGATCCCCAGCCACGTGCCCGAGCCGAGCCGTACCGACCCGGCGCTGATCCGCAACTTCTGCATCATCGCGCACATCGACCACGGCAAGTCGACGCTCGCCGACCGGATGCTTCAGCTCACCGGTGTCGTCGACCAGCGGCAGATGCGCGCCCAGTACCTCGACCGCATGGACATCGAGCGTGAGCGCGGCATCACGATCAAGTCGCAGGCGGTCCGTCTGCCCTGGGCGCCCACGGAGGGCGAGGGCAAGGGCACCACGCACATCCTGAACATGATCGACACGCCCGGTCACGTCGACTTCACGTACGAGGTCTCGCGGTCGCTGGCGGCCTGCGAGGGCACGGTCCTGCTCGTGGACGCCGCTCAGGGCATCGAGGCGCAGACCCTCGCCAACCTGTACCTGGCGATGGAGAAGGACCTCGCGATCGTCCCGGTCCTGAACAAGATCGACCTGCCGGCCGCCCAGCCGGAGAAGTTCGCCGAGGAGCTCGCGAACCTGGTCGGCTGCCAGCCGGAGGACGTGCTGCGCGTCTCGGCGAAGACCGGTCTCGGCGTGGACGCGCTGCTCGACAAGATCGTCGCCACGGTGCCCGCCCCGGTCGGCCCCAAGGACGCCCCGGCCCGCGCCATGATCTTCGACTCGGTCTACGACTCGTACCGCGGCGTCGTGACGTACGTCCGTGTCGTCGACGGCCAGCTCAACAAGCGCGAGCGCATCCGGATGATGTCCACCGGCGCCACGCACGAGCTGCTGGAGATCGGCGTCTCCTCCCCGGAGATGACCCCGGCCGACGGCATCGGCGTCGGCGAGGTGGGTTACATCATCACCGGCGTGAAGGACGTCCGTCAGTCCAAGGTCGGTGACACCATCACCAGCCTGCACAACGGCGCGACCGAGGCCCTCGGCGGCTACAAGGACCCGCGTCCGATGGTCTTCTCGGGCCTGTACCCGCTCGACGGTTCGGACTACCCGGACCTGCGCGAGGCGCTGGACAAGCTCCAGCTCAACGACGCCGCGCTGGTCTACGAGCCGGAGACCTCCGCGGCCCTCGGCTTCGGCTTCCGCGTGGGCTTCCTCGGCCTGCTGCACCTGGACGTGGTGCGCGAGCGCCTGGAGCGCGAGTTCGGGCTCGACCTGATCGCCACCGCGCCGAACGTGGTCTACCGCGTGGTCCTGGAGGACGGCAAGGAAGTCACCGTCACCAACCCGAGCGAATTCCCCGAGGGCAAGATCTCGGACGTGTTCGAGCCGGTCGTACGGGCCACCGTGCTCGCGCCCACCGAGTTCATCGGCGCGATCATGGAGCTCTGCCAGACCCGCCGCGGCACGCTGCTCGGCATGGACTACCTCTCCGAGGACCGGGTCGAGATCCGCTACACCCTCCCCCTCGCGGAGATCGTCTTCGACTTCTTCGACCAGCTGAAGTCCAAGACGCGCGGCTACGCCTCCCTCGACTACGAGCCCACCGGCGAGCAGTCCGGCAGCCTCGTCAAGGTCGACATCCTGCTGCACGGCGACAAGGTCGACGCCTTCTCCGCCGTCACGCACAAGGACGCCGCCTACGCCTACGGCGTGCGCCTGGTCGCCAAGCTGCGCGAGCTCATCCCGCGGCAGGCCTTCGAGGTGCCGATCCAGGCCGCGGTCGGCTCCCGCGTCATCGCCCGCGAGACGATCCGAGCCATCCGCAAGGACGTCCTCGCAAAGTGCTACGGCGGTGACATCTCCCGTAAGCGGAAGCTGCTGGAGAAGCAGAAGGAGGGCAAGAAGCGGATGAAGATGGTCGGCTCCGTGGAGGTCCCGCAGGAGGCCTTCATCGCCGTCCTCTCCAGCGACGAGTCCGGCGGCAAGAAGAAGTAGCCGTACCCGCGGTCGCCGCGCGCGGCAGCCAAGGGAACACCAAGGGCGGGTCAAGAAGCGGCATCGCCCAAGTCGTACGAAACGGGCCCACATGCACACGCATGGGGGCCCGTTTCGTTATGAAGCGGCCGCTCGCGGGCTCTTACGTGCCGGGCACGCGGCCTCTAGTCTGATCACTGCCCCATGGTTACTCGCCAGTTCTATTGCGCCAGTCGAACCGCCATCCGCACGGGTGGCGGCTGCACCCCGCCAGCCCAAGCGCCCCACGCCCACGCCCTGCCGCGTGGACCCGGTCCGGAGGATGTCGTGAGCGACACACAGACCATGATCGAGAACCGTCCGCCCTCCGTGGCGGCCCTCTTCCTTGACCGCGTCGCCGCCACGCCGAACAGGGAGGCCTACCGCTTCCCCGTGCCGGCGGCCGGCCCCGAGGGCGGACCCGACGACTGGAAGTCGCTCAGCTGGGGACAGGCCGCGGAACGCGTCTTCGCCATCGCCGCCGGACTCATCGAGCTGGGCATCCAGCCCGAGCAGCGCGTCGCCCTCGCCTCGAACACCCGGGTCGAGTGGATCCTCGCCGACCTCGGTGTGATGTGCGCGGGCGGCGCCGTCACCACGATCTACCCCAGCACCAACGCGGAGGAGTCGGCGTACATCCTCGCGGACTCCGAGAGCCTGGTGCTGATCGCCGAGGACGGCACGCAGCTGGCGAAGGCGCGCGAGCGCCGCGCCGACCTGCCGCACCTCGCCCACGTGGTGGTCGTGGAGGCCGCCGACGCGGTCGCGGTCGACGGTGACCCCGAGGGTTGGGTGCTCTCGCTCGCCGACCTGGAGGCGCGCGGCGCGGAGTACCTCGCCAAGCACCCGGAGGCGGTGAAGCAGCGGATCGCGGACATCACCGCGGACCAGCTCGCCACCCTGATCTACACCTCCGGCACCACCGGCCGGCCCAAGGGCGTACGGCTGCCGCACGACAACTGGTCGTACATGGCCAAGGCCACCGTCGCCACCGGTCTGATCACCGCGGACGACGTCCAGTACCTGTGGCTGCCGCTGGCGCACGTCTTCGGCAAGGTGCTCACCTCCGGCCAGATCGAGGTCGGGCACGTCACCGCCGTCGACGGACGCATCGACAAGATCATCGAGAACCTGCCGATCGTCCAGCCGACCTACATGGCGGCCGTCCCGCGCATCTTCGAGAAGGTCTACAACGGTGTCGCGGCCAAGGCCCGGGCGGGCGGCGGCGCCAAGTACAAGATCTTCCAGTGGGCGGCCGGCGTCTCCCGCGAGTACGCCAAGGTCACCCAGGACAACTTCCGGCGCACCGGCCGGGCGAGCGCCCCCTTCGGCCTCAACACCCAGCACAAGATCGCTGACGCGCTCGTCTACTCCAAGCTCCGCGAAGCCTTCGGCGGCAACCTCCGCGCCGCCGTCTCCGGGGCCTCCGCCCTCGCCCCCGAGATCGGCTACTTCTTCTCCGGCGCCGGCATCCACATCCTGGAGGGCTACGGCCTGACGGAGTCCAGCGCGGCCTCCTTCGTAAACCCCGGCGAGGCCTACCGCACCGGCACCGTCGGCAAGCCGCTCCCCGGCACCGAGGTCCGCATCGCCGACGACGGCGAGGTCATGCTGCGCGGCCCCGGCATCATGCAGGGCTACCACCAGCAGCCCGACAAGACCGCCGAGGTGCTGGAGTCGGACGGCTGGCTGCACACCGGTGACATCGGGGAGCTCTCGCCCGACGGCTACCTGCGCATCACCGACCGGAAGAAGGACCTGATCAAGACCTCGGGCGGCAAGTACGTCGCCCCCGCGGAGATCGAGGGCCAGTTCAAGGGCATCTGTCCCTACGTCTCCAGCATCGTCGTGCACGGCGCCGACCGGAACTTCTGCACCGCGCTGATCGCCCTCGACGAGCCCTCGATCCTGGTCTGGGCCGCCGACAACGGCCTGGAGGGCAAGTCGTACGGGCAGGTCCTGGCCGCGCCGGAGACCGAGCGCCTCATCGAGACGTACGTCCAGACCCTCAACGAGGGCCTCCAGCGCTGGCAGACGGTCAAGAAGTTCCGGCTGCTGCCCCGGGACCTGGACGTCGAGCACGGCGACCTCACGCCCAGCCTCAAGCTGAAGCGCCCGGTCGTCGAGCGCGAGTTCAAGTACCTCATCGAGGAGATGTACGAGGGCTCGCGCGAGGCCTGACACCCGCCCGTCCGGACCCGCCCGCGGCCACCTCGCGGGCGGGATCCCGGGCGCCCCGCCGCGGGCGGGCCGCCCGGGGCGGCGGGTGCGGGACAATGGGGGCATGCCTTCCGCACTCCCCGACGGTGAACCCATGCCCGAAGACGGCTCGCTGCCGTCGCACGCCCTGGTGGGTGCGGGGGACCGGCCGCTCGGGTTCTACCTGCACGTCCCGTACTGCGCCACCCGCTGCGGGTACTGCGACTTCAACACCTACACGGCCACCGAGCTGCGCGGCACCGGCGGCGTGCTCGCCTCCCGGGAGAACTACGCCGACACCCTGATCGACGAGGTCCGCCTCGCCCGCAAGGTGCTCGGCGACGACCCGCGCGCCGTGCGCACCGTCTTCGTGGGCGGCGGCACGCCCACGCTGCTGCCCGCCGGTGATCTCGTACGGATGCTCGCGGCGATCCGCGACGAGTTCGGCCTGGCCGAGGACGCGGAGATCACCACCGAGGCCAACCCCGAATCGGTGGACCCGGCCTACCTCGCCGAACTGCGGGCCGGCGGCTTCAACCGGATCTCCTTCGGCATGCAGAGCGCCAAGCAGCACGTCCTGAAGGTCCTCGACCGCACCCACACGCCCGGGCGCCCCGAGGCGTGCGTGGCGGAGGCCCGGGAAGCCGGCTTCGAGCACGTGAACCTGGATTTGATCTACGGCACCCCCGGGGAGTCCGACGACGACTGGCGGGCCTCCCTGGAGGCCGCGCTGGGCGCCGGGCCCGACCACGTCAGCGCCTACGCCCTGATCGTCGAGGAGGGCACCCAGCTGGCCCGCCGCATCCGCCGCGGCGAGGTCCCCATGACCGACGACGACGTGCACGCCGACCGGTACCTGATCGCGGACTCGGTGATGGCCGACGCGGGCTACCACTGGTACGAGGTGTCGAACTGGGCGACCTCGCCGGCGGGCCGCTGCCTGCACAACGAGCTGTACTGGCGCGGCGCCGACTGGTGGGGCGCCGGACCGGGCGCCCACTCGCACGTCGGCGGGGTCCGCTGGTGGAACGTCAAGCACCCCGGCGCCTACGCGGCCGCCCTCGCCCAGGGCCGCTCCCCGGGCGCGGGGCGCGAACTCCTCTCGGCGGAGGACCGGCGGGTGGAGCGGATCCTGCTGGAGCTGCGCCTCGTGGACGGCGTCCCGCTGACGCTGCTCGCCCCCGCCGGGCTCGCGGCGGCCGGCCGGGCCCTGTCCGACGGCCTGCTGGAACCGGAACCGTACGCGGCCGGCCGGGCGGTGCTGACCCTGCGCGGGCGGCTGCTGGCCGACGCGGTGGTCCGGGACCTGGTCGACTAGCCCGGGCGCGGGGCCGGTCGGCCGGGCGCCGGGCCCGTCGGCCGGGCGCGGGGCGCGTCGGCCGGGCCCTCAGGGCGCCGTCACGAAGTCGATCAGCTCTTCGACGCGCCCCAGCAGGGCGGGCTCCAGGTCCCGGTACGAGGTCACCCGCGACAGGATGTGCTGCCAAGCGGCCCCGGTGTTCTCCGGCCAGCCCAGCGCACGGCAGATGCCCGTCTTCCAGTCCTGGCCGCGCGGCACCACGGGCCAGGCCGCGATGCCCAGCGCGGACGGCTTCACCGCCTGCCAGACGTCCACGTACGGGTGGCCCACGACCAGCACGTCCGCGCCGGTCACGGCCGCCGCGATCCGGGACTCCTTCGAGCCGGGAACCAGGTGGTCCACCAGGACGCCCAGGCGGGCGTCCGGAGCCGGGGCGAACTCCGCCACCACGGCGGGCAGGTCGTTGACGCCCTCCAGGTACTCCACGACCACGCCCTCGACGCGCAGGTCGTCGCCCCAGACCCGCTCCACGAGCTCCGCGTCGTGCCGGCCCTCGACGTAGATGCGCCCCGCCCGGGCCACCCGGGCCCGGGCCCCGGGGACGGCCACCGAACCCGACGCCGTACGGGCGGGCGCGGCCGGCGCCCGCGCGGCGCGCACCAGGGTCACGGGGGCGCCCTCCAGCAGGAAGCCGGCCGGCTCCAGGGGGAAGGCCCGGCGCTTGCCGAAGCGGTCCTCCAGGGTCACGACGCCGGCCTCGCACTCGACGACCGCGCCGCAGAAGTCGCCGCCGGCGACCTCGACCACCAGGCCGGGATCGGCCGGCACCTGGGGCACCGCCCGGGGGCGCTTCCACTGCGGGGTCAGGTCGGGGGAGTACTCGCGCATCCGGCCGAGCGTAGGAGAGCCGCGCCGATCACGCCTCCGACACGCCGAACCTGGCCGCCAGTGTGGCGCGTTGCTCACGTACGAAGCCGGCCGTGACCAGCGCTCCGTGACCCGGCACGTACACGGCGTCGTCCCCGCCCAGCGACAGCAGCCGGTCCAGGGCGGCGGGCCACTGCCCGGGAACCGCGTCCCGGCCCGCCTGGGGCTCGCCCGACTCCTCGACGAGGTCCCCGCAGAACACCACCTCGCGCTCGCCCGGCACGAAGACGGTCAGGTCGTACTGCGAGTGCGCGGGCCCCAGATTGGCCAGCAGCACCTGCACCCCGCCCAGCTCCAACGTCCACTCGCCCGACACCAGGTGCCGCGGCGCCCGCAACAGCTCCGCCGCCTCGGCCGCGTCCTGCGGCGCCAGCCCGTTGCGCACCGCGCTCGCCCGCAGCTCCTCGCGGCCCTTGGCGGACGCCAGCAGCCGCTCCAGGCCGACCGCGCCGAAGACCTCGGCCTCCGGGAAGGCCGGCGCACCCATGACGTGGTCGAAATGTCCGTGTGTGAATGCGATATGGGTCACGCGGCGCCCCGTCAGCCGCTCCGCCTCGGCGCGCACCTCGGCGCCCTCCCGGACCGAGGAACCCGGGTCGATCAGGAGGACCGACTCGTCCCCCACCACCAGTCCCACCGTGCAGTCCCACACCGGAAGGCGGCGCCGACCGGCCCGTCCGGTCAGTCGTTCCCAGCCCGCCTCTTCCCAACGTACGTCCATGGCGCGACGCTACCCTGACGGGCCGCCCTTGCCCCGCTCGTACCACCCGGCCGTACACTGACCGGGGGATCTCTGGCACTCGCCCGCCCGGAGTGCCAACAGCGGTCGATCGAGCCGGACCGAAGCAGGGCCGAAGATCGACCGAAGCAGGACCACAGCCCGACCACAGCCCGACCGAGACCGACCGATACGACCGCTTCCGGAGGTGTGCGCGATGCTCAGTGAACGCAGGCTCGAAGTGCTGCGCGCCATCGTCCAGGACTACGTCGGGACGGAGGAACCGGTCGGTTCCAAGGCGCTCACCGAGCGGCACCGCCTCGGCGTCTCCCCGGCGACCGTGCGCAACGACATGGCCGTGCTGGAGGAGGAGGGCTACATCGCCCAACCCCACACCAGCGCCGGTCGGATCCCCACGGACAAGGGCTACCGCCTCTTCGTCGACAAACTGGCGGGGGTCAAACCGCTGTCGACGCCCGAGCGCAGGGCCATCCAGAATTTCCTCGACGGGGCCGTCGACCTCGACGACGTGGTGGGCCGCACGGTGCGCCTGCTGGCGCAGCTCACCCGCCAGGTCGCCGTCGTCCAGTACCCGTCCCTGACCCGCTCCACCGTCCGGCACGTCGAGCTGCTCTCCCTGGCCCCGGCCCGGCTGATGCTCGTGGTGATCACGGACACCGGGCGGGTCGAGCAGCGGCTCGTGGACTGCCAGACGCCCTTCGGGGAGACCTCCCTGGCCGACCTGCGGGCGCGGCTCAACAGTCGGGTCGTCGGCCGTCGGTTCACCGACGTGCCGCAGCTCGTGCAGGACCTTCCGGAGTCGTTCGAGACCGAGGACCGGGCGACGGTCAAGGCCGTCCTCGACACCCTCCTCGAAACGCTGGAGGAGGAGGCGGAGGAGCGGCTGATGATCGGCGGCACCGCCAACCTCACCCGCTTCGGACATGATTTTCCCTTGACGATCAGGCCGGTGCTCGAAGCGCTGGAGGAGCACGTCGTGCTGCTCAAGCTGCTGGGCGAGGCAGGGGAGTCGGGGATGGCGGTACGGATCGGTCACGAGAACGCCTACGAGGGGCTCAACTCCACGTCGGTCGTCTCCGTCGGCTACGGTTCGGGCGGCGAGGCAGTCGCCAAACTCGGCGTGGTCGGACCGACCCGCATGGACTACCCCGGAACGATGGGAGCGGTACGCGCAGTGGCACGTTACGTCGGACAGATCCTGGCGGAGTCGTAAGTGGCCACGGACTACTACGCCGTACTCGGCGTGCGCCGCGACGCATCGCAGGACGAGATCAAGAAGGCGTTCCGGCGGCTCGCCCGCGAGCTGCACCCGGACGTCAATCCCGATCCCAAGACGCAAGAGCGCTTCAAGGAGATCAACGCCGCCTACGAGGTCCTCTCGGACCCGCAGAAGAAGCAGGTCCACGACCTCGGCGGGGACCCACTCTCCGCCGGCGGCGGTGGCGGCGCGGGCGGCTTCGGAGCCGGTGGCTTCGGCAACTTCTCGGACATCATGGACGCCTTCTTCGGCCAGTCCCAGCAGCGCGGACCGCGCTCGCGGACCCGCCGCGGCCAGGACGCCATGATCCGCCTGGAGCTGGAACTGGACGAGGCGGCCTTCGGGACCACCAAGCCCATCCAGGTCGACACGGCCATCGTCTGCACCACCTGCTCCGGTGAGGGCGCCGCACCCGGCACCTCCGCGCAGACGTGCGACATGTGCCGCGGTCGCGGCGAGGTCTCGCAGGTCACCCGGTCCTTCCTGGGCCAGGTCATGACCTCGCGCCCCTGCCCCCAGTGCCAGGGCTTCGGCACCGTGGTCCCCACCCCGTGCACCGAGTGCGCGGGCGACGGCCGGGTCCGGTCCCGCCGCAACCTGACGGTCAAGATCCCCGCCGGCGTCGAGAACGGCACCCGGATTCAGCTCGCGGGCGAGGGCGAGGTCGGCCCCGGCGGCGGCCCCGCCGGCGACCTCTACGTGGAGATCCACGAGCTGCCCCACCCGACCTTCCAGCGGCGCGGCGACGACCTGCACTGCACGGTCACCATCCCGATGACCGCGGCCTCCCTGGGCACCAAGTGCCCGCTGGAGACCCTGGACGGCATGGAGGAGATCGACATCCGGCCCGGCACCCAGTCCGGCCAGTCGATCCCGCTGCACGGGCGCGGCGTCACGCACCTGCGCGGCGGCGGCCGCGGCGACCTCATCGTCCACGTCGAGGTGACCACCCCGAGCAAGCTGGACGCCCCGCAGGAGGAACTGCTGCGCCAGCTGGCCAAGCTGCGGGGCGAGGAGCGGCCCACGGGGCAGTTCGCGCCTGGCCAGCAGGGTCTGTTCAGCCGTCTGAAGGACGCGTTCAACGGCCGCTGAGCGGCCCGCGACACCGCCGCAGGAGCCCGGCCCGGGTCACCCCGGACCGGGCTCCCGCGCGTTCGCGCAGGCCCGAACGGGCCGGGCGGGAAGGGGACTATGCCAGGCGAATGCCGTGATTCGGTCCGGTGGTCGGGACGTGGCACGATGCAGTCCATGTCCTCCGCACCGAACGGTCTCTCCCGGTACCCGATCGTGCAGGCTCCCATGGCGGGCGGCGCCTCCTGCCCGCCCCTGGCGGCCGCCGTGTGCGAGGCCGGCGGGCTGGGCTTCCTCGCCGGCGGCTACAAGACCGCCGACGGCATGTACCAGGAGATCAAGCAGACGCGCGGGCTCACCCGCCGCCCCTTCGGCGTGAACCTCTTCATGCCGCAGACCGGCTACGTCGACCCGGCCGCCGTCGAGGCCTACCGCGGGCAGCTCGCCGGCGAGGCCAGCTGGTACGAGGTCTCCCTCGCCGAGGAGGACATCATCGGGACCTGCGACGACGGCTACGACGCCAAACTCGCCATCCTCCTCGACGACCCCGTCCCCGTCGTCTCCTTCACCTTCGGCTGCCCCGCGCCCGCCGTGTTCACCCGGCTGCGCAACGCCGGCACCTACGGCATCGTCACCGTCACCTCCGTCGACGAGGCCCGCGCCGCGCAGGAAGCCGGCGCCGACGCCCTCTGCGTCCAGGGCGTCGAGGCCGGCGGCCACCAGGGCACCCACCGCGACGACCCGCAGATCGACGGCACCGCCGGCGTGGGCCTGCTCGCCCTGGTCACCCAGGTACGGGAAGCGGTCACCCTGCCCCTCATCGCCTCGGGCGGCCTCATGCGCGGCGCGCAGATCGCCGCCCTCCTCGCCGCCGGCGCGGAGGCGGCGCAGCTCGGCACCGCCTTCCTCGCCTGCCCCGAGTCGGGCGCGCACCCGCTGCACAAGAAGGCCCTGACGGACCCCCTGTTCGCCCACACCGAACTCACCCGGGCGTTCTCGGGCCGGCCGGCCCGGGGCCTGGTCAACCGGTTCATGCGCGAGCACGGACCGTACGCCCCCGCCGCCTACCCGCAGATCCACCACATGACCTCCGGGCTGCGCAAGGCGGCCGCCGCCGCCGGCGACCCGCAGGGCATGTCCCTGTGGGCCGGCCAGGGACACCGCATGGCACGGACGATGCCGGCCGGCGACCTGGTGGAACTACTGACGGCCGAACTGGCCGAGGCACAGAGCACGTTGAAGATGTTGCACCCGAGGAGAGCGTCATGACGGCCCCCGTGTTCGTGGTCGAAGAGGTCCCCGCGGGGCCCGAGTTCGTACTGGACGGCCCCGAGGGCCGGCACGCCGTGTCCGTGAAGCGACTGAACCCGGGCGAGGAACTCGTCCTCACCGACGGCCGCGGCCGCTGGGCCGAGGCCGTCGTGAAGTCCGCCGAGGGCAAGGACCGGCTCGTCGTCTCCCTCTCCGAGGTGTCCGAGGAAGCCGAACCGGCCGTCCGCATCACGGTCGTCCAGGCCCTGCCCAAGGGCGACCGGGGCGAGGTCGCCGTCGAGACGATGACCGAGACCGGCGTCGACGCGATCGTCCCCTGGCAGGCCTCGCGCTGCATCACCCAGTGGCGCGGCGACCGCGGCGCCAAGTCGCTGGCCAAGTGGCGGGCCACCGCCCGGGAATCCGGCAAGCAGTCCCGCCGCGTCCGCTTCCCCGAGGTCGCCGAGGCGCTCTCCACGAAACAGGTCGCCGCGCTGCTCGCCGAGGCCGACCTGGCCATGGTGCTCCACGAGGACCGCGACGCCGCCTCCGACGCCCTCGCCACGGCCCCGCTGCCGGAATCGGGCTCCGTCGTCCTGGTCGTCGGCCCCGAGGGCGGCGTCTCGCCCGAGGAACTGGCCGCCTTCGCGCAGGCGGGCGCCCGGCCCCACCGGCTGGGCCGCAGCGTCCTGCGCACCTCCACCGCGGGCACGGCCGCGACCGCCGTCCTGCTGGCGCGCACCGGCCGCTGGTCCTGAGCCGCCGCCCCCGCCGGGGCGGCCGGGCTCCGGTGGATCTCCGGCGGACCGAGCCTTCCACGGCGCCGGGGGCGGCTACGATGCCCGGACCGATCAACGTCACGGGAGGCGCAGCAATGGCCGGGGAACCGCAGGCGGACTGCCTGTTCTGCAAGATCGTCGCGGGCGCCGTCCCGGCGACCGTGGTCCGGGAGACCGCGACGACCATCGCCTTCCGGGACATCAACCCGCAGGCACCGACCCACGTCCTGGTCATCCCCAAGGCGCACTACCCCGACGCCGCCTCCCTCGCGGCCGGCGCGCCGGCCCTCGCCGCCGACGTACTGGCCGAGGCCGGCCGGGTCGCCGCCGACGAGAAGATCGAGGAGCACGGCTACCGGATCGTCCTCAACACGGGCGCCGGCGCCGGCCAGACCGTCTTCCACGCGCACGCGCACGTGCTCGGTGGCCGCGGCCTCGAATGGCCCCCGGGATAAGTCGTGTCCGTACGCGAATTCGTGGTGCTCGGCACCGCCAGCCAGGTCCCCACGCGGCACCGCAACCACAACGGCTACCTGCTGCGCTGGGACGGCGAGGGCATCCTCTTCGACCCGGGCGAGGGCACGCAGCGCCAGATGCTGCGCGCCGGGGTCGCCGCGCACGACATCAACCGGATCTGCGTCACGCACTTCCACGGTGACCACAGCCTCGGCCTGGCCGGGGTGATCCAGCGCATCAACCTGGACCAGGTCCCGCACCCGGTCACCGCGCACTACCCGGCCTCCGGGCAGAAGTTCTTCGACCGGCTCCGGTACGCGACGGCCTACCGGGAGACGGTGGCGCTCGCCGAGGAGCCCGTCTCGCGGGACGGGGTGCTCGCGCGGGGGCCCTCGTACGTCCTGGAAGCACGACTGCTCTCGCACCCGGTGGAGTCCTTCGGCTACCGGATCACCGAGCCGGACGGGCGTCGGATGGTGCCGGAGCTGCTCGCGCGGCACGGGATCAAGGGGCCGGACGTGGGGCGGATCCAGCGCGAGGGCCGGCTGGGCGGGGTCGGTCTCGACGACGTCAGCGAGCACCGGGCCGGTCAGCGGTTCGCCTTCGTCATGGACACGCGGCTGTGCTCCGGGGTGGACGAGCTGGCGCGGGGCTGCGACATGTTGGTGATCGAGTCGACGTTCCTGGAGGCCGACGAGCGGCTCGCCACCGACCACGGCCACCTCACCGCGGGGCAGGCGGCGCGGGTGGCGCGGGACGCGGGCGTCCGGCACCTGGTCCTGACGCACTTCTCGCAGCGGTACTCCGACCCCTCGGCATTCGAGCGGGAGGCGCGGGCGGCGGGGTTCGAGGGCGAGCTGACGATCGCGGCGGACCTGGTGACGGTGGCGGTACCGAAGCGCCCCTGACGGGGCGCCCGGGCCGCGCGCGGCGGGTGTCGCCCGGAGCGGCGATCCGGCGGTGAGGTGCGTCACACTGGGTTCGGCTCTGCCGGGCGGGGCGGCGCCGGCAGTTTTCCGGCGCCCGTCAGGGCTTTTCACCCGCGACCCCCGAGGAGAAACGACACTTCGCAGACCCGGCCGGAGCCGGCCGGACCGTCCGCACCCATCGGGAGCTTCATGAAGCCTCATGGAGCGCCACAGACCTTCGCGCAGCGGGGAGACCACCGTGACCAGTCGGGACAGCCTCATCGGCCCGCAGGGAGAGCCGGACGAGCCGGGCGAGCCGGACGAGCCGGGCGAGCTGGATGGGCCGGGCGAGCTGGATGGGCCGGGTGAGTCGGACGAGCTCGACCACCTGGACCCGCTGGGTCCGGTCCGCGATCCCCACGAACCGGGCTGCGACGTCTACCTCACCGGCACCGTCTTCCTCGACATCATCTTCACCGGCCTCGACTCCGCCCCGGTGCGCGGTACGGAGTCCTGGGCGCGCGGCATGGGCTCCAGCCCCGGCGGCGTCGCCAACATGGCCACCGCGCTGGCCCGGCTCGGCCTGCGGACCTCCCTCGCCGCCGCCTTCGGCGACGACCACTACGGCGAGTACTGCTGGGACGCGCTCGAACAGGGCGAGGGCATCGACCTCGCCATGTCGCGGACCATCCCCGGCTGGCACAGCCCCGTCACCGTCTCGATGGCCTACGAGGGCGAGCGCACGATGGTCTCCCACGGCCACGAGGCCCCGCCCCCCGCCGGATCCGGGGCCGTCCCCCGCTGCCCCCCTAAGGCCCGGGCGGCCGTGGCCTCGCTGGCCGCCGGGCCGGGGGAGCCGTGGATCGCCGAGGCCGCCCGGCGCGGCTCGCGGATCTTCGCGGACGTGGGCTGGGACGAGACCGGGCGCTGGGACCTGGGCGCCCTCACCGATCTGGAGCACTGCGAGGCCTTCCTCCCCAACGCGGGCGAGGCGATGCGCTACACCGGGACCGAGTGTCCGCGCGCCGCCGCCCGGGCGCTCGCCGAGAAGGTGCCGGTGGCGGTGGTGACGATGGGCTCCGAGGGCTCGTACGCGGTCGACTCCCGGACCGGGGAGACCGCCGAGGTGCCCGCGATCACGGTGGACGCCCTGGACCCCACCGGCGCGGGGGACGTGTACGTCGCCGGGTTCGTCACCGGCAGCCTGGCCGGGTGGCCGCTGGCCGACCGGCTGGCCTTCGCCGGGCTGACGGCCGCCCTGTCCGTCCAGGAGTTCGGCGGCTCCCTCTCCGCGCCGGGCTGGCCGGAAGTGGCCCACTGGTGGCGCGCGGCCCCGGACCCGCTGCGGGAGCGGTACGGCTTCCTGGACGCACTGGTGCCCCCCGGCGCCACCCCCTCGCCGCGCCGCCGCGCCGTCCCGACGATCGGGTTCAAGCACCCCGTGTGACCGTACGCCCGTATCCGACGCGGCCCAGCCGGAAAACCCCTCGGGGAAGCGAGGTCGTGGACGTACCCTTGGTACTCCGGAGGTCGGCGATCCGCGCGACCCTTCAGTGGGAGGTATGCGCAGGCCACAGTGCCGGCCCATGACTCAGACACCGACAGGCCACACCCCCGCGCCGGGTCAGGCGCGCGCCCACTTCACGGTTCCGGCCACCCACCCCATGGTGACGGTGCTCGGTTCCGGCGACGCCCTGCTGCGCGTGATCGAGAGGGCTTTCCCGAAGGCCGACATCCACGTGCGGGGCAATCAGGTCAGCGCGGTGGGTGAAGCGGCGGAAGTCGCACTCATCCAGCGCTTGTTCGACGAGATGATGCTGGTGCTCCGCACCGGGCAGCCGATGACGGAGGACGCAGTGGAACGCTCGATCGGCATGCTCCGGGCCAACGGCTCGGGAGGCGGCGAGGACGAGACCCCCGCCGAGGTGCTCACGCAGAACATCCTCTCCAGCCGCGGCCGGACGATCCGCCCCAAGACGCTCAACCAGAAACGGTACGTCGACGCGATCGACAAGAACACGATCGTCTTCGGCATCGGCCCCGCCGGTACCGGCAAGACCTACCTCGCCATGGCGAAGGCGGTCCAGGCGCTGCAGTCCAAGCAGGTCAGCCGGATCATCCTGACCCGCCCCGCCGTCGAGGCCGGCGAGCGCCTCGGCTTCCTGCCCGGCACCCTGTTCGACAAGATCGACCCGTACCTGCGGCCGCTCTACGACGCCCTGCACGACATGATCGACCCGGACTCCATCCCCCGCCTGATGGCGGCCGGAACGATCGAGGTGGCACCCCTGGCATATATGCGGGGTCGCACCCTTAATGAGGCTTTTGTCGTTCTCGACGAGGCGCAGAACACCACCACCGAGCAGATGAAGATGTTCCTGACCCGGCTCGGCTTCGATTCGAAGATCGTGGTCACCGGGGACGTGACGCAGGTCGACCTGCCGGGTGGCGCCCGTAGCGGTCTGCGGCAGGTGCAGGACATCCTGGAAGGCCTGCCCGACATCCACTTCTCGCGGCTCACGTCCGAGGATGTCGTCCGCCACAAGCTGGTCGGCCGTATCGTCGACGCGTACGAGAAGTACGACGACAGCCAGCAGGCCACGAACGGCCACCAGCGGAAGTAGAGCTCAGCGCACCATGTCGATCGACGTCAACAACGAGTCCGGAACCGAGGTCGACGAGCAGGCGATCCTCGACATCGCCCGCTACGCGCTCACCCGGATGCGGATCCACCCGCTCTCCGAGCTCTCCGTCATCGTCATCGACGAGGACGCCATGGAGCAGCTCCACATCCAGTGGATGGACCTGCCCGGCCCGACCGACGTCATGTCCTTCCCGATGGACGAACTGCGTCCGCCGACGAAGGACGACGAGGAGCCCCCGCAGGGGCTCCTCGGCGACATCGTGCTGTGCCCCGAAGTGGCGAAGAAGCAGGGCGAGGACGCCCCGACGCAGCACTCCATGGACGAGGAGCTCCAACTCCTCACCGTCCACGGAGTGCTGCACCTCCTCGGGTACGACCACGAGGAGCCGGACGAGAAGGCCGAGATGTTCGGCCTCCAGGCGGCCATCGTCGACGGCTGGCGCGGTGAACGCGGCGTGACCGGCCCGTCCCCGGCCCCGACCGTCTCGTGAACGCCCCCCAGCTGATCACGGGAGCGGTCCTGCTGGTGGTGGTGGCCTGGTTCGCGGCGTGCGCCGAGTCCGGGATCGCCCGCGTCTCCAGCTTCCGCGCCGAGCAGGCCGTACGGGAGAACCGGCGCGGCAGCGCGAAGCTCGCGCAGGTCACCGGCGACCCCACCCGCTACGTCAACGTGGCGCTACTGGTGCGCGTCACCTGCGAGATGGCGGCGGGCGTGCTCGTCACGTACGTCTGCCTCGACGAGTTCGGCGAGAACTGGACGGCGCTGTTCGTCGCCATCGGCGTGATGGTGCTGGTCTCCTACGTCGCGGTCGGCGTGTCCCCGCGCACCATCGGCCGCCAGCACCCGCTGAACACCGCGACGGCGGCCGCGTACGTCCTCGTACCGCTCGCCCGGATCATGGGGCCGATCCCGCAACTGCTGATCCTCATCGGCAACGCGCTCACGCCGGGCAAGGGATTCCGCAAGGGGCCGTTCGCCTCCGAGGCGGAGCTGCGCGCGATGGTGGACCTCGCGGAGAAGGAATCGCTGATCGAGGACGACGAGCGCCGGATGGTGCACCAGGTCTTCGAGTTGGGCGACACCCTCGTGCGCGAGGTGATGGTGCCGCGCACCGACCTGGTCTGCATAGAGCGGTACAAGACGGTCCGTCAGGCCACCACGCTCGCCCTGCGGTCCGGTTTCTCGCGGATCCCCGTCACCGGGGAGAACGAGGACGACATCGTCGGGATCGTCTACCTGAAGGACCTCGTCCGCAAGACCCACATCAGCCGGGAGGCGGAGACCGACCTGGTCTCCACGGCGATGCGGCAGGCGGTGTTCGTGCCGGACACGAAGAACGCCGGTGACCTGCTGCGCGAGATGCAGTCGGTGCGCAACCACGTGGCCGTGGTCATCGACGAGTACGGCGGCACGGCCGGGATCGTCACCATCGAGGACATCCTGGAGGAGATCGTCGGCGAGATCACCGACGAGTACGACCGCGAACTGCCGCCCGTCGAGGACCTGGGTGGTGACCGCTACCGGGTCACCGCGCGGCTGGACATCACCGACCTCGGCGAGCTGTTCGGGGCGTTGGCCTTCGACGACGAGGACGTGGAGACGGTCGGCGGGCTGCTGGCGAAGGCGCTGGGCCGGGTGCCGATCGCGGGTGCCTCGGCGATGGTCGACCTGCCGGACGGGCGCCCGCTGCGGCTGACGGCCGAATCCCCGGCGGGCCGCCGGAACAAGATCGTGACGGTGCTGGTCGAGCCGGTGCCGCCGGCGGCGGCCGACGGGGAGCAGGGCGAATGACGCCCGCCGAACTGCGCGAATTCTGCCTGGGCTTCAACGCGGCGGTCGAGGAGTTCCCGTTCACCCCGGAGACCTCGGTGTTCAAGGTGCTGGGCAAGGTGTTCGCGCTGAGCGCGCTGGATGCGGAGCCGCTGAAGGTCAACCTCAAGTGCGAGCCGGAGTTGGCGGTGCGCCAACGCGAGGAGCACGAGGCGATCGTGCCGGGTTGGCACATGAACAAGCGGCACTGGAACACGGTCACCGTGGGCGGTCTGCCGGACGCGCTGGTGCGCGAGCTGGTGGAGGACTCGTACGACCTGGTCGTCGCGGGGCTCCCGAAGGCGGAGCGGCTGCGGCTCGACCGGCCGTGAGCCGACCCGCTCGGGTCCGTGGACGGGGCCGGTCGTAGGGCCCCGCCCGCGCTCTCCCTATGCTTTCGACCATGACGGAGAGCACGGGCATCGACCCCGAGGACACCAAGATCATCACGCTGGCCCGCAGTGCCCGCGCCCGCAACGGGGTGCCCGAGGGGGCGGCCGTGCGCGACGAGACCGGCCGGACGTACGTCGCCGGGACGGTGGCGCTGGACTCCCTGCGGCTGAGCGCGCTGCGGACGGCGGTCGCGATGGCCGTGGCGAGCGGGGCGCGGTCGCTGGAGGCGGCGGCCGTGGTGACGGAGGCCGGGGCTCCGGCGGAGGCCGATCGCGCCGCCGTCGCGGACCTGGGCGGCCCGGACACCCCGATCCTCCTGGCGGCCCCGGACGGCACCCTCCAGTCGACCACCCCGGCCGGCGCCCCGGCCTGACCCGCCGCAGCGGCCTGGGGCTCCGCCCCCGCGGCCGGGGGTTCCGCCCCCGCCCGGACCCCGCGCCTCAATCGCCGGCGCGGCGTCCGGTTCGGCGGCTTGGGGGGCGTCGGGCGCCGGTCCCGGGGGGGGGGGGGGCCCGCCCCCCGCCCCCCCCCCCCCGGGGCGCG